>JAFAZJ010000034.1 GCA_019239835.1 Alphaproteobacteria bacterium
TCCGTCAGCTTGGCGCCCAGGCCGCGCGCCGTGAGGTCGGTGGCGCTGCCGGCGGCGAAGGGCACGACGATGCGGATCGGCTTGCTGGGATAGGCGTCCTGCGCGCGCACGATCGAGGGTGCCACCAGCGCGGCGGTGCCAAGCGCCAGGGTCTGGCGACGGGAAAGACGGCTCATACATTCTCCTGCGGTTCTGCCCCGGGCGGATACATACCGGACCGGCAGAACGAAACAAGGCGGCCCGGGGCCGCCTTGTCGCAGAGGAATGGCTGCCATCTTCCCCCGGAGGGGGAAGGTGCCCGAAAGGCGGAAGGGGGATGTCGAAGACGAACGCCGGAGTCCGTCTTCGACATCCCCCATCCGTCGCTCCGCGCCACCTTCCCCCTCCGGGGGAAGGTAAGCGAGCGTTGTTACATGAACAGCTTCTCGTTCTTCAGGTCGGCATAGAGCGGCGCCACGAATTCGGCATAGCCGTTGTAGAGCTGGGTGGGGATGCGCTCGTCGCTGCCCAGCGGCTTCTCGGTCGCCTGGCTCCAGCGCGGATGGGCGACCTGCGGATTGACGTTGGCCCAGAAGCCGTACTCGTCCGGCCCGAGCTTCTCCCAGAAGGTCTGCGGCCGCTTGTCGCTGAACTCCAGCCGGCTGATCGATTTGACGTGCTTGAAGCCGTACTTCCACGGCGTCGCCAGGCGCAGCGGCGCGCCGTTGGCGGCGGGCAGCGGCTTGCCGTACAGGCCGGTGGCGATGAACGACAGCTCGTGGCGCGCCTCGGCCATGGTCAGGCCTTCGGTGTAGGGCCACGGGTAGTAGAACTCGCGCTGGCCCGGGAACATGCGCGGATCGGCGAGCGTCTGCATGATCAGGTACTTCGCGCCCGACTGCGGCTTGGCCATGTCGATCAGGGCGGAGAGCGCGAAGCCGGTGTAGGGCACGTTCATCGACCACGCCTCGACGCAGCGATGGCGGTACAGCCGCTCCTCCATCGGCATCTTGGCGATCAAGTCGTCGATGCCGATCTCGATCGGCTTGTCGACCATGCCCTCGATCTTGATCGTCCACGGACGCGTCTTCAGGCGGTCCTTGGCGGTGCTCCAGATATTCTTGCTGTCGCCGAACTCGTAGAAATTGTTGTAGGTCGTCGACAGCTTCTCCGGCGTGATCGGCCGGTCGAGCTTGTAACGGTCGTTGCGCGCCGCGCCGGCCTGCGCCAAGGCGAGCGACGGCAGGCTCAGCCCGATGCCGGCGATGCCCATGCCGGCCAGCACGGCGCGGCGATTGAGATAGACCGATTCCGGCGTGGCGCTGCTCTCGGGCAATTCCCATCCACGCCTGCGCTTGATCAGCATGAGATTAGACTCCGTCCTGGCTGTCTGCAGTCTACGGCCCAACGAATACTTCAGACCAATTACACTGGCTCATTTCGGCGTGACTGCGGCCCTCTCGGCAACGTGAGGACCCGCGACAGCCCGACGCAGATCGGCGCGGAGGCCCAAGGCGATGAAGGTCTCGGCGACCAGGAACATCGGGCCGATGAAGGCCTGGAACAGGTTGTCGACCAGCGCCGGCCGGCGGCCTTCATAGGCATGGCCGACGAACTGGAACACCCAGCCGCCGACGAACAGCACGGCGAAGGCGATCCAGACCGTGGTGGCGCCGGTATGCGCGGCGAGCCACTCCGCGATCAGCCACATCGGCACGATGATCAGCGCCATGGCGAGGCCGACACCGACATCGAGCGCGATCCAGCCCAGCAGCGCGAGCGCGCCGACGAGCAGGGCGCCCGAGACCACGACACCGCCGAGGCTGAAGCGCCACAGCGCCAGCACGATCAGCAGCGACAGCACGATCGCGGGGATGCCGATGAAATGCGTCGCCTTGTTGCGCTGGTCGCGGTGATAGGCGGCGTAGATGGCGAGCTGGCGCTCGAAGAAGCGGGCGGTCATGGACGAATTCTAGCCCTAATCCTTCTCCCCGCGAAGGCGGGGAGAAGGTGCCCGAAGGGCGGATGAGGGGCTTCGCGGCCGTCCAACATACAACGAGGCAAGTGAGAGGCCCGGAAGCCCCTCATCCGCCTCGCTGGCGCTCGGCACCTTCTCCCCGCCTGCGCGGGGAGAAGGACTCAGGCAGCCGTCCCGGTGACCTCGAGGATCTTCGGCCACATCTTCTCCTTCCAGCCGGCGTTGCCGGTGGTGGTGAAGATGATCTTCTGGTTCTGCGCCAGGATGAAGCGGGGGGTGTAGTTGCCGCGTTGCGCGCCCTCGTCGCTCATCAGGAACTCGGTGAGGATCCAGCGGGCCTCAGGCGGCCAGCTCTCCTCCTTGAGGATCAGCGAGAGATTGGCGGGGTGCACGACGTGATAGGTGAGCTTCTTGAACGCCGCCGATTCCTTGAAGCCGGGCTCTGACTGGGCACGCCAGATCTTGCAGCCGCCTCAGAGCTCGTGGCCGACGAACGCGAACTCCAGCTTCGACGTTTCGGCACCGGCCAGCCGCGCCAGCGCGGGCATTGTGGCCAGTACAAGGCCGCTCCTGAAGAGCAGCCGACGGGTGAACATGGGACACTCCCTGGGTTAACCACACGTCAGGTCAACGGATGACACGGTGCGATATTCCCGCACAAAGCGAAGGCGCGCCAGCCGCAGCCGGCGCGCCTCGCGTGGAGTTGAGCCAATGTCAGGCGCGCGCGGCGGCGCGGGCCTTGGCCTGCTCGATCGCCTTGTCGGCCGAGCGGCCGCTGACCTCCTGCAGGTGATCGAACTCGGCCCTATACGTGCCGACGCCCTGGGTCTGCGAGCGGATGTCGATGATCAGGCCTTCCATCTCGGCCTCGGGCACCAAGGCGGTGACCTCGTCCCAGCCGGCCCAGCCGTCGCGCGCGTCGAAGCCCAGGATCTGCCCGCGCCGGCCCGAGAGGATGCGCTGCATGCGCGCGGTGGCCTCGTTGGGCGCGGCGATGGTGACCTTGAGGATCGGCTCGAGCAGCACCGGGTCGCATTTCGGCAGGCCTTCCTGCATCGCCATGCGGGCTGCCGTCTTGAACGACATTTCCGAGCTGTCGACGGCGTGGAAGCCGCCGTCGTAGAGCGTCACCGACATGTCGACGACCTGGTGTCCCATCGGCCCGTGCTTGATGGCGTCGATGACGCCTTCCTCGACCGCGGGGATGAAATTGCGCGGCACCGAGCCACCGACGACCTTGTCGATGAACTTGAAGCCTTCACCACGCTTCAGCGCGTGGATCTCGACCTTGATGTCGGCGAACTGGCCGTGGCCACCGGTCTGGCGCTTGTAACGGGCGTGCTGCTGCGTGCCCGTGCGGATGGTCTCCTTGTAGGCCACCGCCGGTGCCGCGGTGTCGAGCGGCAGGTTGTAGCGCCCGGCCAGCTTGTCGAGCGCCACCTTCAGGTGCATCTCGCCCTGGCCCAGCAGCACGTATTCCGCCGTCTCGTTGCGATGCTCGATCGACAGCGAGGGATCCTCGTCGGTGAGCTTGTGCAGCGCCGCCGACAGCTTGACCTCGTCGTTGCGGTTCTTGGCCTTTACCGCGAAGGCATAGACAGCGGGCTCCGGCACCGGCCGGTCGGTCGACTGGGCGATGCCGGCGTTCGACAGCGTCTGGCCGGCCGACAGCGCGTCGATCTTGGCGATGGCGACGATGTCACCGGCTTGCGCCTGGGTGATCTTGTCGAATTTCTGCCCGGCCGGCTTGAACAGGCCGCCGACGCGATGGCCGCCGATGCTCTGGCCGTCGCTGAGCGTGCCCGACCAGATGCGGCAGAGCGAGAGCTTGCCGGCATGGCCCTGGTGCAGCGCCTTGAAGCACTCCGCCACCGGGGCGCCATTGGCCTCGATGCCGCGGCGCTTGGCGGTGCCGGTCGCGAACGGCGTGTCGTGGCGCAGCGCCTTGAGCAGGCGGCGCACGCCATGCTCGCGCTCGCCGGCGCCCAGCAGCACCGGCGCGATCAGCGCGGCGCCGAACTCGTCGTGCAGGTCGCGATAGATCAGCGACTTCTCCGGCGCCACATCCTCGATCAGCTGCTCGAGCAAGGTGTCGTCGTATTCCGCCAGCGACTCCAGCATCTCGCGCCGTGCCTCGGCCTCGCGCGGCAGCACTTCGGCCGGCATCTCGATCAGGTCGGAGGCGGCGCTCGACTTGTAGCGATAGGCGCGCTCGCTCACGAGATCGACGTAGCCGACGGTCTCCTCGCCGCCGCCGGGGATGGCGCGGCGGATCGGCACCTGGCGCAGCACCAGCTTGCGCGGCGAGACCGTCTGCAACGCGGCGAGCAGATCGCGCACGCGGATCTGCGCGGCGTCCATCTTGTTGACGAACAGGATGTGCGGGATCTGGCGATCCTCGAGCGTCTTGAAGATCGGCGCCAGCGCCACGGCGCGCTCGGGCTGCGGCTCGCACACCACGACGGCGGCGTCGCACACGGACAAAGCGGTCAGCGCATCCTGGCGGAACTCGATCGAGCCGGGACAGTCGAGGATCGTCCAGGTGTCGCCGGCGTAGTCGAAGGTGACGGAATTGATCTCGGTGCCCATGCTGCGCTTGCGCGCTTCGGGGCTGCTGTCGCCGATCGAGGTGCCGTCGCGCGTCGAGCCCTTGCGGGCGATCGCGCCGGTGGCGAACAGAAGGTTCTCCAGCAGGGTGGTCTTGCCGGACAGATACGGGCCCACAAGGGCGACGACGCGCTGCGCACCGCCGCCCGCGCGTTCCCTGCCTGTGTCTGAGACGATGGTTCCTGCCATGGTAAAAACCCTCCCAGCGCGAAGCGAGCGGGATGCTCGCCCGTGATCTCCCGGTCGGAACCGGGCGGGAGGGCCTACGCACTGGCCCTATGTTTCAGCCCCGCGTCCGTGCGCGTCGATGACGCCACGCAAGTCGTGGTGAGAACCGGCGCGTCGCGAACGCGGAAATGACCCGCTGCGCCGACGTCGGGGCGACCTTGACCCGCGAATGCTGCGCCTTGTTTCGGTTCCATGTCAACGCGGCGCCCGGTGGATCACATTTCCGCGAAGCAAGTCTGCGCGGCGACGACTAAGGCATTTCGAGGATTCTGCCCGGCCAGCCGCATCCCTTGGGCGCGTGCCGCGTTCTGCCGCCGAAGAGATTGCAGAGCTAGGAGGGTTCCATGCGTAAGATCGTTCTTGCAGCCGGACTGGTCACTTCCATCCTCGCGCTGGGCGCCTGCGGCAACAACCCGGGCGATCGCGCGCTGAGCGGTGGTGCCATCGGTGCCGGTGCGGGTCTGGTGGGTGGTGCGCTGCTGGGCGCGCCGGTGGCGGGTGCGGCGGTCGGCGCCGTGGGCGGCGCGGCCGTCGGCGCCCTGACCACGCCGGACCAGGTCAACATGGGCCGGCCTGTGTGGCGTTAAGCGTCTAGCGCAGACAAACGAAGGGCCTCGTGGCACACGCCGCGAGGCCCTTTGTGCGTCTGCAGTCTTCGTCTTCTCCCGGAGGGGGAAGGTGCCCGAAGGGCGGAAGGGGGATGTCGAAGACGGACTCCCGTGTTCGTCTTCGACATCCCCCCTACCGTCGCTCCGCGCCACCTTCCCCCTCCGGGGGAAGGTAAACTCTAGTGCCGCTGCTTCTCGGGATCGGGGTGATCGGCGTCCGCGGTGTCGGGCTGGTCGGCCTCGGCGAGGTCCGGCTGATCGGCTTCACCCGGATCGACCTCCGCATCCGTCTCTTCCGCCTCGACCTCTTCCTCCTCGGCCTGATCCTGCGGCGCGGATTCCAGCGGCTCGAGCTCGGCGGCGGGCACGGTCGAGCTGTCCTGCCCGGCCAGCGCCTCGGCGCGCTTCTTGGCGCCGGCTTCGCGCGCGGCCTTCTGGCGCGCCTTCTCGACCGCGGCGTTGAGGTCGCGCAGGCTGCACAGGCCCAAGGTGATCGGGTCGCGCTGCTTGATGTTGGCGCTGTTCCAGTGCGTGCGGTCGCGGATCGCCTGGATGGTGCTCTTGGTCGAGCCCACCAGCTTGGCGATCTGCGAATCCTGCAGCTCGGGATGGTTCTTGAGCAGCCAGGCGATGGCGTCCGGCCGGTCCTGGCGCTTGGCCACCGGCGTATAGCGAGGGCCGCCGGCGCGGGTCACCGGCTGCGGCCGGTTATGGATCTGCAGGCGCAGGTGCGACGCCGGATCGGCCTCGCAGCGCGCGATCTCCTCCTTGGTCAGCTCGCCGTTGGCGATCGGGTCGCGGCCGACCATGCCGATCGCCACCTCGCCGTCGGCAATCGCCTGGACCTCGAGGTCGTGCAGCCCGCAGAACTCGGAGATCTGGGTGAACGAAAGCGTCGTGTTGTCGACCAGCCAGACGGCGGTGGCCTTGGGCATCAGCGGCGTAGCCATGACGGATCCTCTGCGGTTCCGGTCCCGGACGGCGCCCGCGTCCGCACGGCACCGCCCACCAGAAATTTCAAGAAATTCCACTGGTTATATAGGGATCGGGCGGCCTCGGGTAAAGCCGGATTCAGGCCCCGGCGGCCTGTGGATTTGGATGAATTTTTCCCTGTATTGCCCTCTTGGGGCTACCGGCCGAGACCGGGCAGGAGACCGGCACTGTGCAGGACGGCCTCGATTTCACGGACATCATAGGGCTTCGGCAACAAGGGAGCCTGCTCGTGGCGGCCACCGAAGTCTTCGCGGCTATAGCCCGTGGCCAGGACGAAGGGAACGCCGCGCCGATCGAGCACGTCGGCGACGGCCAAGCCAACCAGATAGCCGTTGAGGTTCACATCGATGAAGCCGTAGGCAAACAGCTCGTCGGCCGCCGCCGTCAGGGCCAGCTCCAGGCGATGACAAAGCTGCGTGTCGAAACCGAGCTCGAAGAGGATCTCTTCGACGCGCAGGCCAACGACCACGTCGTCCTCGACCACGAGGATGCGCGGCGTGGTGCCGTGCGCCTCCACGTTGGCCGACCATGTCGCCGGTTGCCTGGATTGGGGCGGTTGATCCATCGGTACTCAAACACGTTGCGGATACATCAGGGGACTGTCGGAACCTCAGTCCTTCCGCCCGGCCGGTAACGCTAGCCGCGGGATGAGGTTGCACGTCAGCTATCGGACGGCGGATGCACGTGCTTGAGCAGCGCGTGCAGGCGGCGTGCGTTTTCGTTGCCGAGAATCAGGATTTGTGCCGTGCGCACCTGGGCAAGCGATCTCGGCACCGGCTAGATCGCCGAAGCATGGAGCCCATCTGCCTCGTCCTGCTGCCCGGCCTCGACGGTACGGGCGTGATGTTCCGGCCGCTGCTGAAGCAGCTGCCGCCGCATATATCCGCCGTGGTGGTGAACTACCGACGCGACGAGCCGCTGGGATACGCCGAACTGCTTCCGCTCGTGCTGGATGCGTTGCCGAGGGATCGGCCCTTCGCGCTGTTGGGTGAGTCGTTTGGCGGGCCGTTGGCCGTGCGCGCGGCGGCTGCCCGACCCGACGGCCTGAGGGCGGTGATTCTCTGTGCGTCCTTCGTGTCCTGTCCGCATCCGATTGTCCCGAGATGGGCGGCGTCCCTGGTGCCCGATTTGCCCTTCAGGGTGTTTGCCCAGCTGTCTCGGCTGAAGGCGTTGCTCGGCGGCTACTCGAGTGGCGAGCTGCGTGCGCTGTCGCGTGAAGCGCTGTCGTCGGTCAGAGCCGACGTTCTCGCGCATCGCACACGCGAGGCAATCCGCGTCGATGTCAGCCGGGAACTCGCCGCGCTTGATGTGCCGCTGTTGTATGTCCAGGGGCGGCGCGATCTCGTTGTCCCCGGCGGCAACCTCAAGCGCATCCAGCGGATCAAGCCAACGGTGCGGGTGGCGCAACTGCCGGCGCCGCACATGGTGCTCCAGACCCAGGCGGAACGCGCCGCTGCGGCGATCGTCGAATTTATCGCTGCGCCGGTCGCTTCAGATGCTCCAGCAACCGGCGAGCGTGCACGGGCAGGCTAGCGGGGCGGCGCACGCAGATCCGCAGCTGGCGCACCGACCAGGGATCGCGCAGGCGCAGCGCGCGGATCGCCATCGAGCGGCGGCAGCGCGCGGCGGCGGTCGCCGGCACGATCGCCAGGCCGGCGCCGTGCTCGACCAGGCGGCATTGGGCGTCGAAGCCGGTCAGCCGCACGCGCAGCCGCATCTTCTTGCCCAGGCGCGCGGCGTGGCGGGCGAGGTGAGCCTGCAGCGCGCTGCCGTGGCTTAAGCCCACGAGATCGTGGTCGAGCGCCTCGCTGAACCAGATCTGCCGCCGGCTGGCGAGCGCGTGGCGCGCCGGCACCACCAGCACCAGCCGGTCCTCGCGGAACGGATAGGTCTCCAGCCCCGATGTGTCGGGCGGATCGGCGACGATGCCGATATCGGCCTGGCCGCCGGCGATGGCTGTGACGATGTCGGGGCTCTCGCGCTCCTCCAGCTCGATGTCGAGCGCCGGATGGGCGGCGAGGAAATCGGCCAGGCTGCCCGGCAGATGCTCGGAGATCGCCGCGGTGTTGGACAGCACGCGAATGCGGCCCTTCAGCCCGCGCGCGTGCGCGCCCAGCTCGCCCTTCATGCGCTCGAACTGCGCCAGCATCAGCCGCGCGTGGTCGAGCAGCGCCAGCCCGGCCGCCGTGGGCTGCGTGCCCTGCCGGTCGCGCTGCAGCAGTGGCACGCCCAGCGTCTCCTCCATCGCCTTCACGCGCTCGCTGGCCGAGGCCAGCGCCAGCCCGGCGCGCTCGGCGCCATGCGTCAGGCTGCCGGCCTCGGTGACGTGCACGAACAGCCGCAGATCGGCGAGATCGAAGCGCATTCGGAATACCCGAAGGAAAAATCCGTAGCTTCCAGATTGTGACTTCGGATGCGCGGGGTCAAGGTACCGCCGCCATGGACCTCATCCTGCTGCTCTGGATCGCGCTGATCTTCCTGCCCGCCGGCCTGGTGAAGGGCGTGATCGGGCTCGGCCTGCCGACCATCGGCATGGGCCTGCTGGCCCTGCTGATGTCGCCGGCCGAAGCCGCCGCGATGCTGGCGCTACCCTCGCTGGTCACCAACGTCTGGCAGATGCTCGCCGGCAAGCGGCTGGGCGCTATCACGCGCCGCCTGTGGCCGATGATGCTGGGCGTCTGCCTCGGCACCTGGGCCGGCGCCGGCCTGATGACCGGCGTCTCGGCGCACTATGCAGAGATCGGTCTCGGTGTGGCGCTGATCCTCTACGCCATCGTCGGCCTCACCGCATTCCGCTTCAGCGTGCGCGCGAATCTCGAACCGATCCTCTCGCCGATCATCGGCGCGATCACCGGCGTGATCACCGCGGCCACCGGCGTCTTCGTGATCCCCGCCGTGCCCTACCTGCAGGGCATCGGCCTGGAGAAGGACGAGCTGGTGCAAGCGCTCGGCCTGTCCTTCACCGTCTCGACCCTGGCGCTCGCGGCCTCGCTCGCCGCTGGTGGCGTGTTCGCGCCGAAGATGATCGTGCCGACGCTCGTGGCGCTGGGCGTCTCACTTCTCGGCATGTGGCTTGGCCAGGCGGTGCGCGAGCGGCTCAGCCCCACGACCTTCCGCTGCTGCTTTTTCGTCGGCTTGCTGCTGCTGGGCGCGTGGCTCGCGATCCGCTTTTGAATCCTTCTCCCCGCGCAGGCGGGGAGAAGGTGCCGAGCGCCAGCGAGGCGGATGAGGGGCTTCTCGTGCGACGACCAGCATCGTCGTCGTTGAGACTCAGCAAAGCCCCTCATCCGCCCTTCGGGCACCTTCTCCCCGCCTGCGCGGGGAGAAGGGAAGACGCCGTCAGACTGTAAGCATCACTTTGCCGACATGATCGGCACGCTCGAGCTCGGCGTGCGCGGCGGCGGCTTGGGCGAGCGGGAAGGTCTTGTGGATCACCGGCTTGATCTTGCCTGAGGCGAGCAGCGGCCAGGCTTTGTCACGCAGGCCGGCGGCCATGCGGCCTTTGGCCTCGATGCTCTGCGGACGCAGGGTCGAGCCGGTGACGGTGAGCCGCTTCACCATCAGCATGGCGCTGTTGATGGTCGACATCGCGCCGATCTGCGTCGCGATGATCACCAGGCGGCCGTCGGGCTTGAGCAGCTCGATGTCCTTGCCGATGTAGTCGCCGCCGACCATGTCGAGCACGACGTCGACGCCCTTTACCGCCGCCTTCGCTTCGGCCGCCCAGTCGTTGCCCTTGTAAAGGATGGCGTGGTCGGCACCGAGCGCCTTCACCGCGGCGGCCTTCTCGGCGTTGCGCACGGTGGTGACCACCGTGCAGCCCAGCGCCTTGGCGAGCTGGATCGCCGTGGTGCCGATGCCGCTGGCGCCGCCATGCACCAGCAACGTTTCGCCCGCCTTGAGCTGGCCGCGCTCGAAGACGTTGTGCCAAACGGTGAAGTAGGTCTCGGGCAGCGCCGCGGCATGCAGCATGTCGAAGCCCTGGGGCGGCGGCAGGCATTGCGGCGCCGGCACGCGCACGTATTCGGCGTAGCCCCCGCCGGGTGTCAGCGCGCAGACGGCGTCGCCGACGCTCCAGCCGCTGACACCCGCGCCGATCGCGGCAACGGTGCCCGAGCATTCCAGGCCGGGCAGGTCCGAGGCGCCGGGTGGTGGTGGGTAGACGCCGGCACGCTGGGCGATGTCGGGGCGATTGACGCCGGCGGCGGCGACCTTGATCAGCACCTCGCCGTCGCTCGGCAGGGGCGTCGGGCGCGTCGCGGGTTTCAGCACCTCGGGACCGCCTGGTGTGCTGATCTCGACGCAAGTCATGGTCTGGGGCAGGGGGCTCATGCTGCGTCGCTCCGCGCGGGTTCCTGATATCGTGCGCGCCTGCTATAGCGGGGGCGAAAGCGGCGGACAATCGGTCGGAGGTCGTCATGGCACGTGAGGATGAAGATCTCGAACCGCGCAACCGCAAGCCCAAGCCCAAGGACCTCACGGGCATGTCGGTCGAGGAGTTGCGCGATTACGTCGCCGACATGAGGGCCGAGATCGCGCGCGCCGAGGACACCATCAAGGCCAAGCAGAGCCACGCCTCGGCGGCGGCGCTGTTCTTCAAGAAATAAGCCGCACGGCTCACGAGGAAACGTCCCGGACCTGTTGTCTGGAGATTTAGAACATGTCGCTTTCCGGCAAGACCGCCATCGTCACCGGCTCGACCAGCGGGATCGGGCTCGCCATCGCGCGCGCGCTCGGCAACGAGGGCGCCAACATCATGCTCAACGGCTTCGGCGATCCGGGCGCGATCGCCAAGGTGAAGGCCGAGATCGGCGTCGCCAATGCCGGCCGCGTCGACTACCACGGCGCCGACATGAGCAAGCCGGCGGAGATCGCCGACCTTGTGGCCAAGACCAACGCCGCCTTCGGCTCGGTCGACATCGTGGTCAACAACGCCGGCATCCAGTTCGTCGCACCGGTCGAGAAATTCCCGATCGAGAAGTGGGACGCGATCATCGCCATCAACCTCTCGAGCGCGTTCCACACCATCCACCACGCGCTGCCGCTGATGAAGGCGAAGAAGTGGGGCCGCATCATCAACGTCGCCAGCACGCACGGCCTGGTCGCCTCGGCCGAGAAGATCGCCTACGTCGCGGCCAAGCACGGCATCATCGGCCTCACCAAGACGGTGGCGCTGGAGACGTCGAACACCGGCGTGACCTGCAACGCGATTTGCCCTGGCTGGGTACTTACCCCGCTTGTCCAAAAACAAATTGATGACCGCGCCAGTCGCGAGGGTATCAACAAGGCTCAGGCCAAGTTTGACCTGCTG
>JAFAZJ010000068.1 GCA_019239835.1 Alphaproteobacteria bacterium
CGATGCCCTGCCGCAACGTGGTGCCCAAGCCGGTGCAGAAGCCGCATCCGCCGATCTGGGTGGCGTGCTCCAAGCGCGAGACCATCCATCTCGCCGCCCGTTGCGGCATCGGCGCGCTGACCTTCGCCTTCGTCGACGCCGACGAAGCCAAGCAATGGGTCGACGATTACTACCGCATCCTGAAGACCGAGTGC
Source organism: Alphaproteobacteria bacterium (assembly GCA_019239835.1). GTDB lineage: Bacteria > Pseudomonadota > Alphaproteobacteria > Reyranellales > Reyranellaceae > JAFAZJ01. The sequence continues at coordinate 195 of JAFAZJ010000068.1, forward strand.
GTGCCGATCGGCCATGCGATCAATCCCAACATCTGCATGGTGAGCGGCTTCTCGGTGCATCCCGATCGCGAGGAGGCGCGCCGGCGCGGGCTCGACGGCTTCATGTTCTTCGGCTTCGCGCTGGGCCACTTCTATGTCTTCGGCGAGCACAAGCCCGGCCGCACCGACGTCTGGAGCCGCTTCGAGAAGGCGCGGCCCCATCTGCCGCCCAACCCGGCGCGCGGCATCGGCTCACCCGACGAGGTGCGCCAGCATCTGCGCAACTTCGCCGAGGCGGGCGTCGATCAGGTCTGCTTCGTGCAGCAGGGTGGGCGCAACCGGCACGATCATATCTGCGAGTCGCTGGAGCTCTTCGCGCGCGACATCCAGCCGGAGTTCAAGGAGAAGGCTGCCGAACGCGAGGCGCGCAAGATGGAAGAGCTCGCGCCCTATCTGGAACAGGCGATGGCGCGCAAGAAGCGCCGGGCTGAGCTTGGCGACGCCGAGGTCCCGAGCTACGCCGCACTGGGCCGACAGGTCGTCGCCGGCTCGCCACCCTCGGCCAGCCCGACGCTCGGCAGCCAGGTTGCCGACTACGGCAAGGCAGCGGAATAGCACCGCTGATGCCTACCTTCCCCCGGAGGGGGAAGGTGCCGAAGGCGGATGGGGGATGTCGAAGACGAACTCCCGCGTTCGTCTTCGACATCCCCCATCCGTCAGCGCTTCGCGCTGCCACCTTCCCCCTCCGGGGGAAGGTATTGGGAAGCGGTTGGCATCGCGCGTGCTTGTGAACGGGTTAGCCAGACCTTGTCCGTCGCACGGCGGGTGATACTGTTCAGTGTTCGCAGCTCTGCTTGCTAGGGGAGTAGGGCCGCCTTTCAGGGAGTTGGGGATGCTGAAACACTGGAAAGCGCTGGTCGCCGCCGTGGCGATGGCCAGCGCACTGTCGCTGGCGGCCCCGCCGGCGGCGCAGGCGCAGCAGACGCTGCGCGTCGTCATGCATTCGGATCTGAAGATCCTCGATCCGATCTGGACCACCGCCTACATCGTGCGCAACCACGGCTACCTCGTCTGGGACACGCTGTTCTCGGTGGACGAGAAGTTCGAGGTCAAGCCGCAGATGGTCGATACGTGGAAGGTCAGCGACGACAAGCTGACCTGGACGTTCACCCTGCGCGAGGGCCTGGAGTGGCATGACGGCAAGCCGGTGACAGCTGAGGATTGCGTCGCCTCGATCAAGCGCTGGGGCGCCAAGGATTCGATGGGCCAGAAGCTGCTGGGCGTCACCCAGGACCTCAAGGTCGTCGACGCCAAGACCTTCCAGCTCGTGCTCAAGGAGCCCTACGGCCTGGTGCTGCAATCGCTGGGCAAGCCGTCGTCGAACGTGCCGTTCATGATGCCCAAGCGGGTCGCCGAGTCCGATCCTAATACGCAGATCAAGCCGACCGACGTGATCGGCTCCGGTCCGTTCATCTTCAAGGGCGAGGAGTGGAAGCCGGGCGAGAAGGTCGTCTACGTCAAGAACCCGAAGTACAAGCCGCGCTCGGAGCCGGCATCGGGCCTGGCAGGCGGCAAGGTGGTCAAGGTCGACCGCGTCGAATGGATCTGGATCGCCGACGTGCAGACGCAGATGAATGCGCTGATCGCCGGCGAGATCGACATGATCGAATCGCCCGGTCACGACCTCTTGCCGGTGCTGGCGAAGGAAAAGAACATCAGGTTGTTCAACGGCAACCCGCTGGGCAACCAGTTCGCGCTGCGCTTCAACGTGCTGCACAAGCCGTTCGACAACCCGAAAATCCGCACCGCCGCCATCGTGGCGCTGAGCCAGGAGCCGTTCCTGCAGGCGGTGGTCGGCGATCCCCAGTGGTACAAGGTCTGCAAGGCGATGTTCGTCTGCGGCACGCCGCTCGAGAGCACCGCCGGCATGGATGGCGTGCTCAACGGCGATTCGGCCAAGGCCGCGGCGATGCTCAAGGAAGCGGGCTACGACGGCACGCCGGTCGTGCTGCTGCAGTCGACCGACGTGCAGGTGCTGACCAACCTCGCGCCGGTCGCCAAGGCCCAGCTCGAGAAGGCAGGCTTCAAGGTCGACATGCAGTCGATGGACTGGCAGACCGTGGTGGCGCGTCGCAACAAGAAGGACCCGCCGAACGCCGGCGGCTGGAGCGCCTTCCTGACCTCCTGGGTGGCGGCCGACATCCTCAACCCGGTCATGGCCGGCTACTTCAATGCCTCCTGCGACAAGGCGATGTTCGGCTGGCCGTGCGACGAGCAGATCGAGAAGCTGCGCGATCGATTTGCCAAGGCGGGCGACGCGGCCGAGCAGAAGGCGATCGTCGAGGCGCTCCAGAAGCGCTGGGTCGAGTACCCGACCCATGTGCATCTCGGCCAGTGGTACCAGCCCTTCGCGCTCAGCACCAAGCTCGACGGCGTTCTCGTGGCGCCGGTGACGGTGTTCTGGAACATCACCAAGAAGTAGCCGACGCGTTGTGCGCGGCAACCGGACGGCGGCCTGCGGGCCGCCGTTCTCTTTTGCGGCAGGCGCGTTGGCGCCTGCCTATTCGCGCGGCATTCGCCCTTGTGCTGGATGGCCGCGATGGTAGGGTCTGGCCAACGAAGAAGCGGAGAGATCATCCGGCAGGTCGTCCCGTGAAACGGGACGCCTCAGGCACGATGTTTGCTCTCTTATGCTCTTGGACAGGGAAGTGGCTGCACGGACGGCCGCGTACTGGGAGGAAGCTCGAGATGACGATGAAATGGACCCGCAGGACCGCCCTGTTCGGCGCCGCGCTGGTCGCCGGCGCCCTGTCATTGGGCGCCGCGGCCAAGGCGGAAACCGTCCTGCGCATGGTGCAGAACGGCAATTTGACGATCCTCGATCCGATCTGGACCACCGCTTACGTCACGCGCAACCACGGCTACCTGATCTACGACACCTTGTTCGCGGCCGATGCCAACTACGCGATCAAGCCGCAGATGGTCGACAAGTACGAGGTCAGCGCCGACAAGCTGACCTGGACCTTCACCTTGCGCGACGGGCTGGAGTGGCACGACGGCAAGCCGGTGACGAGCGAGGACTGCATGGCCTCGCTGACGCGCTGGTCCAAGCGCGACCCGATGGGCCAGAAGCTGTTCGACTTCGTCAAGGAGCTCAAGGCGGTCGACGCCAAGACCTTCCAGATGATCCTGAAGGAACCCTACGGCCTGGTGCTCGATTCGATCGGCAAGCCGTCGTCGAACACGCCCTTCATGATGCCCAAGCGCATCGCCGATACCGATGCCTTCAAGCAGATCGACGAGTATGTCGGCTCCGGCCCGTTCATCTACCAGACGGCGCAGTCCAAGCCGGGCGAGAAGCACGTCTACCTGAAGAACCCGAAGTACAAGCCGCGCAACGAGCCGCCGTCGGGACTGGCCGGCGGCAAGGTGGTCAAGGTCGACCGCTTCGAGTTCATCGAGATGACTGACACGCAGACGCAGGTGAACGCGCTGATCGTCGGCGAGATCGACATGATCGAGCAGCCGCCGCACGACCTGCTGCCGGTGCTCGAGAAGGACAAGAACGTCGCGCTCGACGACTGGAACCCGCTGGGCCACGTCTTCATCATCCGCTTCAACCACCTGGTGAAGCCGTTCGACAATCCGAAGATCCGCCTGGCCGCGCTCTATGCGATCAACCAGGAGGACTACCTCAAGGCCACTATCGGTGATCCCAAGTACTACAAGGTGTGCGGCGCGGCCTTCATCTGCGGCACGCCCAACGGCAGCGAGGCGGGCACCAATCCGCTGCTCATCAAGTCCGACTTCGCGAAGTCCAAGGCGCTCTTGAAGGAGGCTGGCTACGACGGCACGCCGATCGTGCTCATGCAGTCGACGACTCTGCCGGTGCTGACCAACACCGCGCCGGTGACCAAGGCGCTGCTCGAGCAGGGCGGCTTCAAGGTCGACATGCAGTCGATGGACTGGCAGACGGTGGTGACGCGTCGCACCAAGAAGGATCCGCCGGACAAGGGCGGCTGGAACGTGTTCCACACCTTCGCGGTCGCGGTCGACGCGATGAACCCGATCTCCAACTCGTTCTTCGTCGCCGCCGATGGCAAGCAGTGGTTCGGCTGGCCGATCGACCCTGACATGGAAAAGCTGCGCGACGCCTATGCCCGCGAGCTTGATCCGGTCAAGCAGAAGGGGCTGGCCGAGAAGATCCAGCTGAGGGCGCTGGAGACGGCGCAGTTCGGCTGGATCGGCCAGTGGTACGGCCCGGGCGCGCGGCGCACCAGCGTCAAGGGCTGGCTCAAGGCCCCGGTCCCGGTCTTCTGGAACATCGAGAAGACCGGCTCCTGAGCCGGTCTTCGTCCGCGAAAGTCGGTTCATGTTTGCGTTCATCGCCCGGCGTCTGATCGCCACGATCCCCGTTCTGCTGTTCGTGGCGGTCTTCGTCTTCATGCTGCTGCGGCTGACGCCGGGCGATCCGGCGGCGATCATCGCCGGCGACAACGCGACGTCGGATCAGGTCGCCTCGATCCGTGCCAAGCTCGGTCTCGACGAGCCACTGTATACGCAGTTCTTCATCTGGTCGGGCAAGGCGCTGAGCGGCGATTTCGGCGAGTCGTTCTTCTTCAAGAAGACGGTTGCCGAGCTGATCTCCCAGCGCATCGAGCCGACGGCGATGCTGGCGCTGTTCACGCTGATCCTGGCGGTGGCGATCGCCGTGCCATTGGGCGTGCTGGCCGCTGCGAAACAAGGTGGCTGGGTCGACCGACTCGTCATGGGTTTCTCGGTGATGGGCTTCTCGGTGCCGACTTTCGTCATCGGCTACCTGCTGATCTACCTGTTCGCCATCCAGCTCGGCATCCTGCCGGTGCAGGGCTACAAGCGCATCTCCGAGGGCTTCGACGAGTTCATCATCAGACTGATCATGCCTGGCGTCACCCTGGCCGTGGTCTACGTCGCGCTGATCTCGCGTATCACGCGCGCCAGCGTCATCGAGACCCTGGGCGAGGACTACATCCGCACCGCGCGCGCCAAAGGGCTGCCGGGCCGTACCGTGCTGCTGCGCCACGCGCTGCGCAACGCCGCGGTGCCGATCATCACCGTGATCGGCATCGGCATCGCGCTGTTGATCGGCGGCGTGGTGGTGACGGAGAGCGTCTACAACATCCCCGGCGTCGGCCGGCTCACGGTCGACGCGGTGCTGGCGCGCGACTTCCCGGTGATCCAGGTCGTGATCCTGATGTTCAGCTTCGTCTATGTGCTGATCAACCTGCTCATCGACATCGCCTACAGCTTCTTCGATCCGAGGATCCGCTATTGACCATCGCGCTCGAAAACGAAGTCGACGCCGCAGCAGCACGCGCTGCCGCCGTCGCCCGTCCCAGCGTCTGGAAGCGGCTGAGCCAGAACGGCAGCGTGCGTATCGGCGGCGCGATGGTTCTGGTGATGATCCTGATCGGGCTGCTGGCGCCGCTGCTCGGCACCGTCGATCCGGTGCGCATCGATCCGACCTCGCGCAACCGCAAGCCGATGGCCGAGGTCACGGTGCGCAACGACGACGGCAGCCGCACCGCGCGCACCGTGCTGATGGGCACCGACAGCCTGGGCCGCGACATCTACAGCCGCGTGCTCTACGGCGCGCGCGTGTCGCTGATCGTCGGCATCTCGGTGGCGGCGTTCAGCATCATCATCGGCGTCTTCATCGGCCTGGTGTCAGGCTACATCCGCTGGCTCGACGGCTTCGTCATGCGGATCATGGACGGCATGATGGCGATCCCCGGCATCCTGCTGGCGATCGGCCTGGTGTCGCTGTTCCGCGCCGGACTGGGCACCGTGATCTTCGCCATCGTCGTGCCCGAGATCCCGCGTGTCGTGCGCCTGGTGCGTTCGGTCGTGCTGTCGGTGCGCGAGGAGCCTTATGTCGAGGCCGCGATCTCGGTCGGCACGCCGCTCCCCAAGATCCTCTGGCGCCATATCCTGCCCAACACCATCGCGCCGGTGATCGTGCAGGGCACCTTCATCTGCGGTTCGGCGATCCTGGCCGAGGCGACGCTGTCCTTCCTCGGCATCGGCATTCCCACGGACACGCCGACCTGGGGCAACATCATGGCCGAGGGACGCCAGTTCTTCCGCGTCTATCCGCACAACATCCTCTATCCCGCGATCTTCCTCGCGCTGACGGTGCTGGCGGTCAACATGCTGGGCGATGGTCTGCGCGACACGCTCGATCCCAAATTGAGCAAGCGGGTCTGAGCGATGAACGCCAGTAGCGTCGGGCAGGGGCGTCCGGTTCTCGAGGTGCGCGACCTGTCGATCGCGCTGCCCAAGGGCGGCGACCGGCCGTTCGCCGTCGACAAGGTGAACTTCAGCGTCAAGGCCGGCGAGATCGGCTGCCTGGTGGGCGAGTCGGGCTCGGGCAAGTCGGTGATCGCCCAGGGCATCATGGGCCTGCTGCCCAAGGCGCTGCCGATCGCCGGCGGCGAGGCGCTGCTCGACGGTGAGGACGTGGCACACGCCAGCGAGGCGCGGCTGCGCGAATTGCGCTGCGTGCGCATGGCGATGATCTTCCAGGAGCCGATGACCGCGCTCAATCCGGTCATGACCTGCGGCGACCAGATCGACGAGGTGTTGCGCACCCACACCCAGATGGGCGCCGACGAGCGCCGCCGCAAGATCATCCAGATCTTCGAGCAGGTGCGCATGCCCGATCCGCCGCGCATCTACGCCTCGTATCCGCACCAGCTCTCCGGTGGCCAGCGCCAGCGCGTGATGATTGCCATGGCCCTGGTGCTAGAGCCGGCGCTGCTGATCGCCGACGAGCCGACCACGGCGCTCGACGTGACCACGCAGGCGCAGATCCTGCAGCTGATCAAGGACATCCAGCGCGAGAAGGGCATGGCCGTGCTCTTCATCACGCATGATTTCGGCGTGGTGCGCGAGATCGCCCACAGGGTCGCCGTGCTGCGGCTGGGCGAGCTGGTCGAGATGGGGCCGACCGAGGACATCCTGCTGCGGCCCAAGCATCCCTATTCGCGCATGCTGATCTCTTCGGTGCCCAGCATGCAGCCGGCGAACCGGCCGCGTATGCAGGCTGCGAAGCTGGTGCTGCGCACCGAGAACCTCACCAAGGTCTACGGCGGCGGCAGCCTGTTCGGCAAAGGCCACAGCGTGAAGGCCGCCGACAAGGTCAACATCGAGATCCGCCAGGGCGAGTCGGTGGGCATCGTCGGCGAATCCGGCTCGGGCAAGTCGACCGTGGCACGCTGCATCGCCCGCCTGATCGATCCCACCGAGGGCCGCGTGCGGCTGGGCGAGGACGATGTGGCGCTGTTGCCGCAACGTCTGCTGCGCCGCCACCGACGGCGCATCCAGATCGTCTTCCAGGATCCCTACCGCTCGCTCAACCCGCGCCGCACGGTCGGTGATTCGATCATCGAGGGGCCGATGAATTTCGGCAGGAGTCGCGCCGATGCCTGGGCACGTGCGCGCAACCTGATGCAGACGGTGCGGCTCGATCCCGATTCGCTCGACCGCTACCCGCACCAGTTCTCCGGCGGCCAGCGTCAACGCATCTGCATCGCGCGCGCGCTGGCCATGGAGCCCGAGCTGCTGATCGCCGACGAGGCGGTCTCGGCGCTCGACGTGTCGGTGCAGGCGCAGGTGCTCGAGCTGTTCGACGAGATCCGCCAGCGGCTCAACCTCGCCATGCTTTTCATCACGCATGATCTGCGCGTGGCGGCGCAGGTCTGCCACGAGGTGGCGGTGATGGAGAAGGGCATCGTCGTCGAGTATGGTCCGGTCGCCGATGTCTTCCTGCGGCCGCAGCACCCCTACACCAAGGCGCTGCTGGCCGCCGCGCCCGGCCGCGACTGGGAGTTCGGCAAGTTCGAGGCGGCGTAGTCGCACTCGCTGTCATCCCGAGCGCAGCGAGGGATCTAGAGAGCTACCTGGATCCCTCGCTGCGCTCGGGATGACAGGCGAGGAACCAGTCATGACGCGTAAGATCTTCACGGCCACGCTCGGCACCGAGACCAATACGTTTTCCTCGCTGCCCACCGGGCTTCGGCTGTTCGAGGAAACCTGCCTCTTCCGCAAGGCCAGCTACGGCGCTCAGGTGCCGATGTTCGGCCTGCCGCTGGCGGTGTGGCGCCGCCGCGCCGAGGCGCGCGGCTGGACGGTGGTCGAGAGCCTCTGCGCTTTCGCCCAGCCCGCCGGCAGGACGGTCAAGAAGGTCTACGAATCGTTCCGCGACGAGATCGTCGCCGACTTGAAGGCGGCGCTGCCGGTCGATGCGGTGCTGCTGTCGCTGCACGGCGCGATGGTGGCCGAGGGCTACGACGATGCCGAGGGCGATTTGTTGGCGCATGTCCGGCGCGTCGTCGGCCCGGACGTGCCGATCGGCGTCGAACTCGACCTGCACGCCAATGTCGGCGCGCTGAAGCTCGACAATGCCAACTGGATCGTGCTGTTCAAGGAGTACCCGCATATCGACGTGAAGGAGCGCGCCGAGGAAGTCTTCACCATCCTCGAGGCGGTGTTCGATCGCGGCGCCAAGCCGGTCATGGGCTGGTACGACTGCCGCACCGTCGGCGTCTTCCACACCACGCGTCAGCCGATGCGCGGCTTCGTCGACAAGTGCAGCGCGATGGAAGGCAAGGACGGCGTGCTGTCGATCTCGGTGATCCACGGCTTCCCGTGGGCCGACGTGCCCGACATGGGCAGCAAGCTCTTGGTGATCACCGACGGCGACAAGGCCAAGGCCGAGAAGCTGGCGGCCGAATTGGGCCGCGAGTTCTACGCCATGCGGGCGGAGACCCAGCCGGCCTACGCCACGCTCGACCAGGCGATGGCGCGCGCGGCGTCGCACAACCTGCCCAAGCCGCTGGTGATCGCCGACGTCTCGGACAACGCCGGCGGCGGTGCATCGAGCGACTCGACCTTCATCCTGCAGGCGATGCGCGAGCGCGGCATCAGGGACGGCGCCATCGCCATGTTCTGGGATCCCATGGCCGTGCGCATCGCCTTCGAGGTCGGCGAGGGCGCCGAGGTCGATGTGCGGTTGGGCGGCAAGCTGGGCACGATGTCCGGTCCGGCGCTCGATCTGCGCGCCAAGGTGATCGGCCTGAAGCGCGATGCGACCACGCATGGCTTCGGCAATTCGCGCGTGCCGGTCGGCGACATGGCCGCCTTCGAGGTCGACGGCATCGCCATCGTCTGCAACACGCTGCGCGCGCAATGCAAGAGCGTCGACGCCTTCACCAATGTCGGCGTCGATCCGTCAGCGCGCAAAGTGGTCGTGGTGAAATCGATGCAGCACTTCCACGCGGAATACGCGCCGGTGGCATCGGAGATTCTCTATGTCGCGGTGCCCGGCGCCGTGGCGCCGGACTTCCGCTCCATGCCCTACACGAAGGCGCCGAGGAAGCAGTGGCCCTTCGTCGAGGATCCGTTCGCCGCTTAGGCGGTGGCGGCCGCCGCCAGCGGATCCGGGCCGAACTTGTTCGGGCCCTTGGTGCCCTCGAGGAAGCCGCACTCGATCAGGTACCACAGGCCGCCGATGACCGGCACGAAGGCGATCAGCACCCACCAGCCCGACTTGTCGCGGTCATGGAAGCGCTTCACGCCGAGCGCGACCGACGGCCAGATCATCGCGACATAGATGATCATGGCGATGATGCCGACGATACCCATGCTGCCGTCCGAGCTCATGGCGGCGCCGCTGACGACGGCGAGGATGACGTACACGACGATCAGGCAAACCGTGCCGAGCCAGTACTTGGCGCGGTTGATGCGGCCGTTGAAGCTGAAAAGCAGGTCCATCATTGGATCTTCTCCCCCGAGGGTACACCGATCTCACTGCGAGGCCGGTCGTGGTCTTATTGTAGCAAAATTGTGCGCTATCCGCAGGTCGGATTTGCCAAGCCTCGCACGATAGTCAGTGAATCGTCAGCCGCTTACTTGATTTCGCTGCAGCGATAGGTGCCGAAGTCAGGCGTGTAGCGCGGCGCAATCGAACCTTCGCGCGGCATCGGCGCTCGACAGGACCGGGCCGAGCCATCCTTCTGGATGAAGATCACCGGGTTCGCTTCGACGGTCTGCACCGCCGCACGGATCTGGTAGCCGGCGCGCAGGCTGGCGGCAAGCGTCGGCGCGTTGGGATCGTCGGTCCGCGGCATGTCGAGCTGCCGGGGCTGCTGCGGCGGCTGGGTCGGCGTCGGCGTCGGCGGCTGCTGGGCCAACGCCGATGCCGCGCACAGCAGCACGGCCAGGCCCAGGGCCGAACGGGTGAGGGTCGATCGCATCAGGACGCCTCCTTCTTCAATTCTTGAAGCCGCAGCACCCGGCCACCGCCGCCCAGCGCCGGATGGCCGCCCTGCCAGGCCACCACACCGTTGCACAGGGTCAGCACGATGCCCTGGGCCGGCTTGACCGGCTGCTCGAAGGTCGCCGTGTCGATCACAGTCGCCGGATCGAAGACGCAGATATCCGCATAGTGGCCCTCGCGCACCAGCCCGCGCTTGGAAAGCCCGAAGGTCTTGGCCGACAGCGAGGTCATGCGGCGCACCGCTTCCTCGAGCGGGAACAGCTTGAGGTCGCGGCTGTAGTGGCCCAGCACGCGCGGGAAGGTGCCCCACAACCTGGGATGCGGATGCTGGTCGAGCGGCAGGCCGTCGCTGCCGATCATCGCCTGCGGGTGCGACAGCGCCTTCTGCACGTCGTCCTCGCTCATCAGCCAGTAGATCGCGCCGGCCGGCTGCAGGCGGTCGGCCGCCTCGTGGATCGAGCAACCGAGCTCGGCGGCGATGTCCTTCAGGTCGCGCCCGCCTGCGGAAGGCATTGCCTGCGACCAGGTCACCATCACCTTCTCGGCACGATCGAGCATGCCGCGATGCAGGATGGTCGAGCCGGCAACGTAGGGATAGACGTCGAAGGCGATCGGCCAGTCCTTCATCGCCTGGTCGAATTTCGGCAGGGTCTCGCGCATGCGGCCGAAATTCTGCCGGCTCGAGCATTTGTGGTGCGAGACCACGACGGCGGCGCCGGCGCGGCGGCCGATGGCGAAGGTCTCGTCCATCGATTGCAGGATGTCGTCGCTCTCGTCGCGCATGTGGGCGGTGTAGACCGCGCCGTGCCGGCCCAGCGGCTGGGCGACGCCGGCGACCTCGTCGGTCGTGGCCGCCGCGGCCGGCGGATAGAACAGCCCGCTCGACATGCCGATCGCGCCGTCGCCCAGCGCATTGTCCAGCATGTCGCGCATGCGCGTGGTCTCGTCGTCGCTCGCCGGCCGGTCGAGATCGTTGCCCAGCACGCTGTAGCGCAAGGTCGCATGGCCGATCAGGAATGCGCCGTTGATCGCCGGCCGCGCGCCTTCGACCAGCTCGGCGAAGGCGGCGAAGCTCTGCGTGAGATACTTCTCCTGCTTGACGATCAGCGACAGATTGTGCGGCACCGGCTTGGGGCCGCTGTACGGCGCGGCGCTGAAGCCGCAATTGCCGCAGACCACCGTCGTGACGCCCTGGCTGGCCTTCATCGCCATGCCGGGATTCTCGATCAGCGCCGTGTCGTCGTGGGTGTGCACGTCGATGAATCCCGGCGCCACCACCTTGCCGCCGACGTCGATCTCGTTGTCGCCCTTCAGCGTGCCGGGATCGCCGACGGCGACGATGCGATCGCCCTTGATGGCGACGTCGGCGGCACGGCGCGCATCGCCGCTGCCGTCGATCAGCGTGCCGTTGCGGAGGATCAGGTCATGCGCGGTCATCGACTATCGGGCTCCGAGAAAGCGGAAGGGCGGTCAGGATCGGCGCAGTTGCGCCGTGCGTGGCGCCGCACAGGCCTGGCTCTGCCCGCTCTGCGTCAGCTCCATGCGATCGCCGGCGATGCGGCCGGTCCAACGAATGCGCTGCAGGCGGGTGTCGTCGACATTCTCGCGGTGCGTGGTCTCGAGATTGACGGATTGGCCGTCGCGTTGGCCTGACGCTGTCCAGCGGATCTGGCGCCTTCCGGGCGAGATCGCCACCCCACCGATCGTGTTGCCATCGATCGTCAGGTCGAACGACAGCGCGGTGCAGTTGCCGGAGCCGGAATCCTGCGCCGTGGACGTGCCGACCCAGCGTTCCGCCGCCAGCGCCGGGCCGCCGGCGAGCACGAGCCCGACGATCGCGATCGACACTCCAGCCCGCCAGAGCATCAGCGTCTCCCCCTCGGCCATGCCGGGAAGAGTACATCAAGCCTCGTTGCGGCCAAGCTGAAGATCGGGCTCGAACGGGTACATCGGCTTGCGCCGGTTCACATAGGTGAACAACGACAGGTCGGAGCTGGTGCAGCCATCACCGTCGCACATCACGATGTGCTTCGCGATCGGCTCGAAGCCGGCGCGGAAATGCTGGCGCGACTTGATGATCACGTACTTCTTGCGCCGGGGATCGATGCCGCAATGGGTGAAGACGCCGAGGTCGTAGGGCTCGCTGCGCTGCTCCGACACGACGATCTGCATCGTGCCGGTGTCGAGCACCGCGGTGCGGCCCATGCGCACCTTGGTGCCGGTGGCCATCGGCCCGGTGACGACGAATTCGCCGTCGGTGATGCACTTCACCTTGCCGCTGACCTTCAACGGCTTGCCCTTGAGATGCAGCTGCGGCATGTCGACCTTGCCGCCCAGCTCGAGGCTCACCGTGGCGCCGATGCCGGCCTCGATCATCTTGGCCACCGCGAGCGGGTCCCAGATCGGCCCGGCGCAGACGTCCTCGAGGCCCTGCTTCTGCGCCTCCTCGACCACGCTCATCACGTCCTGCGTGCCGCCCGAGGCGGTGTTGTCGCCATGGTCGGCGAGGATGATGGGGCCGCCATCGAGCGTCTTGGCGCCAGCAACCTGCTGGCTGAGCGGCGCGCCCTTGTAGAGGAAAGCCTCGCGCCGATCCCACGCCATGTCGAGCAGGCGGTTGAGCAGGATCTCGCCCTCCGCCGTACGCTTGTCGCGCACGATGACGGCCGAGCAGGAGAGATGCGGGATATCGGCCTGCGGGAAGCCGCCGAACACCGAGGCGTTGAGTACCTGGCCGGAATCCTCGGCGGCGTTGGCCGCGTCCATGATGTCCTTCATCGGCTGGCGCGAAGGCGTGTGGACCAGGGAGCTGGTGAGCATCGGCCGCACGCCCCAGACCATCCTGGGCTCGACCTCGCCGTCGAGCATGCGCACGAGCGTGTTGCCGGCGCGCTCGCCGGTATGGCCCATGTCGATGTGCGGGTAGGTGCGGTAGCCGGCGATGACGTTGCAGTTCTCGACCATCGCGGCGGTGAGCTGGGTGTGGAAGTCCAGCCCGACGGCGACCGGCAGGCTGGGCGCGATCGCCCGGATGCGCCGCAGCAGCTCGCCTTCGCCGTCGTCGACGTGCTCGACCACCATGGCGCCGTGCAGCGCGAGGAACACCGCGTCGCAGCCCTTGCCGATGCCCTCGAGGATGGCCGCGCTCATCTGCTCATAGGCGGCCTTGTCGACGTAACCCGACGGGTGGGCGCTGGCCGCCATCGGCACGGCGATCTCCGCGCCGATCCGCCGGGCCACCTTGATGAAGCCGCCGATCGTGGTGTTGGTGCCTTCCGCCTCGGCGATGGCCGCCGGACCGACCAGGGGGCCGAACGAGCCGAGCGGCGTGGGCACCGGCGAGAACGTGTTGGTCTCGTGCATCATCATGGCGATGACGATCTTGCGGGCCATACGCGAACTCCTTGATCGATCGGCGAAATCGGAAATCGATCGTGCCCGGGCCGATGGCCGGCGAACAGCCTCACGCAGGCATGGGTCGGATGAGGACTCGCAAGGCTCGCATGTGAAAATCTGTTGCGTTGCAAAATTGGCACGCTGCCGTCACGCGGTAAACGGCCGTTTATCATTGAATTTACAGAACTATTTTTCTCTTGCTCCGCCTTCGCAGATGCACCATAGTTGGCTCACGACAAACGTCGTTTCGACGACCTCTTTGTTTGTCGTAATGCCCGTCTTGGGCGTTTCCTCCCTAAAACTCGGGCGGTGTCTTTGACACCGCCTTTTTTTCGTCCGCAGCGCTGGAGATTGGGCCGGCGGTTATTCGGCGGCGAAAGCGGCGTGGCCCAGGGTGGCGTGGCCGACATCCTCGATGAATTCGGCGAGGTGGCGCGAGAGCGCGGCGAAGCCGCCATGCGGGCGCATGGCCGCCTCGTCCATGTAGAGCGCCCGGTTGATCTCGACCTGCAGGACATGCACGCCATTGGCCGGCGCGCCGTAATGCTGGGTGGTGAAGCCGCCGGCGTAGGGTTGATTGCGCACCGCGCGATAGCCGCGCACCCGCAGCCAGCCCTCGGCCAGGCCGATCAGCGCCGGCGCGCAGGCGGCGCCGTGGTTGTCGCCCAGCACGAAATCCACGCGTCCGCCCTTGCCGCCCAGGCCCACGGGCGAGTTCGAGGGCATCGAATGGCAATCGACCAGGATGCAATGGCCGAAGCGTTCCAAAGTCTCGTCGATCAGCCGGCGCAATGCGGCGTGGTAGGGCCGGTAGTACCAGGCCAGGCGCCGCTCCAGCTCGGCCACCGGCAAGCGGCGGCGGTAGAGCGGCTGGCCGTCGAAAGCGACGCGCGGCAGGCAGCCAAGCCCGGCGGCGACGCGCGGCGAGCGGGTGTTGGCGTGGCCGGGCAGGGCGCCTTCGAACATCGCCGGGTCGACTTCGTAGGGCTCGCGGTTGGCGTCGACGAAGGAGCGCGGATAGAGCGCCTTGAGCATCGGCACGCCCGACTTCGCTGCGAGCGCGAAGAGGTCGTCGACATAGGCGTCCTCGGCACGGCGCAGCACGGCCATGTCGAGATGGGTCTGGCGCAGGAAATCAGCCGGGTAGGCGCGTCCGCTGTGCGGCGAGGCCAGGACCACCGGCAGCGTCTGGGCCAACGGACGGTCGATCTCGATCGGCGGCGACGGCTGTGCGGCGGGACTCGATTCCATGCGTCCTGATTAAACCGAATCGGCGGCGCCGTCATCTGCGCGCTGGGCAGAGGGGCTGCGACTTGCCAACCCGGAACCGATGCGTTACAGCACCGCCCGCTTCGGTCCGGCGGGGTGGAGCGAGCCCTTGCGGGCGCGTAGCTCAGCGGGAGAGCACTACCTTGACATGGTAGGGGTCACAGGTTCAATCCCTGTCGCGCCCACCATCGCTCCACTGCCGGGCCGAAGCACTCCGACAACTTTGTCTTTTCAGACGCGCGGCATTTTCTTGTGCTGTGCGGTGCTGGTAGCGCGCGTGTCGCGCGAGACAGCGCGCGACCGAACAGCCTAAGATCACGGCGGAGTCTCGATCGGGGGCCGGGACGATCCAGCACATTGTGCAGCCGCCTGACTCGACTTTTGAGGGAGCGATCCTATGGCCGAAGCGACGAAAACGGCGAACAACGGTGTCAACGTCCAGCATCTGCTCGGCGCGAAGGAAGCGCTGACAGCGACGCCTGCGGCGGCACAGTTCCAGTGGCGCGCGACCTGTGAGTGGAAGGATGGCGTGCACAGCCATTCGACGGTCGAGAAGTTCTTCGGCCTGGGCGCCGAGCAGGCCCGCACCAAGACCTTCCATTTCGACGCCGATCACCCCGAGGTGTTCGCGGCGCCGGATGCCGGCGCTACGCCGGTCGAATACGTGCTGGTCGGTCTGGCGAGCTGCCTGACCGCGGGCATCGCCTCGGTGGCGCAGTACCGCAACATCCAGCTGCGCTCGGTCAAGGCGACGATCGAGGGCGACATGGACCTGCAGGGTATCCTCGGCATCGACGACGAGGTGCGCAACGGCTTCAAGGGCATCAAGGTCACCTACCACATCGATGCCGACGCCAAGCGCGAGGACATCGAGGCGCTGGTCGCCCAGTCGCAGAAGCGCTCGGCGGTCTACGACATCGTCACCAACCCGACGAACGTCACGGTCGCCGTCAAGTAAGACGATCAGCCATTCGCAAGACCACTTCGATCATCGTCGGCGCCGGCCATGCCGGGCTGGCGATGAGCCGGTGCCTCGCCGAGCGCGGCATCGATCACGTCCTGCTGGAACGGGGAACGGTCGCCAACTCCTGGCGCACCGAACGCTGGGACTCGCTTCGGCTGCTGACGCCCAACTGGCAGAGCCGTCTGCC
>JAFAZJ010000182.1 GCA_019239835.1 Alphaproteobacteria bacterium
CGAGGAGGCCGCCAACCAGATCGTGCCGCTGCTGGTGGCCGAGGTCATCCAGCGCGCGGCCGGCCTGGTGTCGCTGCATGCCGGCGCGGCGCGGGTCGGCGACGGGCTGATCGTGCTGCCCGGCGATTCGATGAGCGGCAAGAGCACCTTGTCGTTGCAACTTGCCCAACGCGGCGCGCGCTTCGTCGGCGACGATCGCCTGCTGGTCGGCGACGGCACCGCGCTGGGCGGCGAAGGCGGGCCGGTCGGCGTCGCACTGGGCCTGACGCCGCGCGTGCGCCTGCCGGTCCACCCCGCCGCCGGTACCGACTACATCGCCTTCGTCGAGAAGCACATGACGGTCGAGCACCGCGACGAGGACGGCCGGGCGATCATCGCCACGGTCGATCCCGAGAGCATCGGCGGTGCGCCATTCGGCGAGGTGGCATCGCTGTCGGCCATCGTCGTGCCCCGACGCGTCGAGGGCGACGAGAGCGTGCTCGAGCTGCGGCCGCTGGCGCGCGGCCAGGCGGCGCTGGCGCTGCTGCATCAGGCCGCGACTCCCGCGGTCGATGCCACCGAGCTGGTGGGCATGATGGGCGCGCTGGTCGCCGGTGTGCCGTGCTGGTCGCTGGCCTATGGTTCCAGCGCGCGGGCCGCGGATCGCCTGATGCGCCCGCTTGGCGGTTGACCCAGGGCTGCGCACGCCCGACAACGCATCATGGCCCTGCTGCAGCGCAATCCCGACGTCACCGTCACGACCATGGAGGACGGCACCTTCGTCGTCGATCCGGTGACGCAGGCGATCTTCTATCTCGACACCTTGGCCGGCGGCGTGTGGACGGCACTGGCCGAGCCGATGAGCGCGGCCGACCTCGAGGCATTGCTGCTCGAAGCCTTTCCCGATTTGCCGCGCGCGACCGTCAGCGCCGATCTGGCAACCCTGCTGCAGACCATGACCGAGCGCGGCCTGCTGCTCACGACGGGCTGAGCCGGGCCTCCGGCGGAATGCCGTCGCCGCGGCGCAACAGGCCGCGCAGCCGGCGCAGGTTGAGCGCCACGAAGGTCGACGGCTCGCGCGCCAGCAGCGCCTCGCGCGCGAGAAGGGCCGCGTTGCTGGGATCGCGCGGAAACATCGCCAGCCAATCCGCCAGCATGCGGCTGAAGGCATGGCCGGAGAGACCGGTGGGCCGCCGCGACAGCGCCTCCGGCACCAGCCTCTGCGGCAGGCCCAGCGCCACGAGCAGCGCCAGGGACACATTCATCGCCGGCATCAACGCCGAGCGGCGGCCGCGCCGCTCGATCTCCTGCCAGTCGAGGCCGCTCTGGTGGCGGGCCAGCAGGCGCGACAGATCGATCAGCTTCGACAGCGTCGGCGCGAAGAAGCGGTCCTTGGCGATGTTGGAGATCGCGATCAGGAAGGCATGCTCCGGCGAGGGCGCGGCAAAGATGCCATGCGCATAGGCGACGCGCCGCGCCGCCTTGCGCACGTCGTCGGCCGGCAGCCCGACATGCAGCGGCCAGGAATCGGCTTCGATATGCAGGTCGATGTTGCACAGGCCGTCGGGCGAGAAGAACGGCACGAAGCTGGCGTCGGCGACGAAGCCCCAGCGCCGCCGCCCGTCGGCGGCGAAGGCGTAGTTGCGCTTGCCGAACAGGTCGATGACCGCGGCCAGCTGCTCGCGGCGGATCAGGACATCGAGGTCGCCGGTGATCCGCGCGGCCGGGTCGGGATAGAGCGCGTGGGCATGGGCGAAACCCTTCAGCGCCACGGCCTCCAGCCCAGCCTCGGCCATCAGCCGCATCGCCTGGGCCTGGGCGCCCAGGGTCAGGCGGGCCATCAGCAGGGCCTGGTGCGTCTTTGCCGGATCGAGCGGCGAGACGATATCGGATGTGGTCAGTGGCTCCAGAAGACTCGCTACCCAGGCGGGCGACAGGCGGCGGGCAAGGCGCTGGGCCAGGACCGACACGGCATCGGCCGGCGGCGGCGGTGACGCGGGCGGCTGGCCAGTCAGCAGCACCGCCCAAAGCGGCCGCGCGGCAGCCTCGATACCCTCAATCCGCTCCATCCCGGACCATCCCGACGCAGCCGGGCGCCCCAAGCAAATGACGCGCCATTGCCCGTATGTTAGAGTGGCACCTTAACATACCGACGCCACCGGAGCGGGTTCCGAACCCGAGATGTCCAACCTCGTCTTCTGGCTGCTGATCGCAACGGTGGCGATCGCACCCCTGCCTTTCGCCTCGAACCGGCCGTTGCCCTGGAGCGTGCTCTCGGCGCTCGTCGCGGTGATGCTGATCCTGTGGGGCATCGCGCGCGTCCGCGCCGTGCTGAGCCACGGCGCCACGGTCATGATGGCCTCCTCGGCCTCGACCGACGGACCGGCGCCGCCGACGCCGGCGGCCGTGGTGATCGATCGCGTCGCCATCGGCTTCGCGCTCGTCTTCGCCGCGCTGATCGCCTGGTACTGGTTCCAGCTCTCGCCGGCCAGCGGCGGCCTGGCGCATCCGGCCTGGGCCGAGGCGGCGCGGGCGCTGGGCGAGAACCTGCCCGGCGCTATCGCGCTCGATCCCGGCGTCGGCGCGCACCAGGCGATGAAGCTGCTGGCCTATGGCGGCGTGTTCTTTCTCGCCTTCGTGCTGTGCCGCGACCGGCAGCGCGCGCGCTGGGCTTTCATCGTGCTCGGCGCGGTCGGCCTGGCTTATGCCGCCTATGGCCTGTACGCGATCTTCGCGGGCTACAAGACGATCATCGGGCTGGTGCCGTCGCCCTATTCGCGCAGCGTCACCTCGACCTTCATCAACCGCAATTCCTACGCCACCTATGGCGGGATCTGCGTCCTCATCGCCATGGCGCCGCTGCTGTCGGAGCTGCGCCACATGATGCGCAGCGGTGCCTCGCTGCTGTCGATCCTGCGCACCGTGTCGGAAGAGGCCACGCCGGTCTTCTACATCTCGGCGCTGGCGATCGCGGCTGGGGTCATGGCGGTGATCCTCACCGGCTCGCGCGGCGGCGTCGCCAGCCTGATGCTCGGGCTGACCGTCTTCGCGCTGGGCATGCTGGTGGCGCGCGACCTCAGCCTGCGCGCCTTCATCGTGCTGATCGGTGCCGGTGCGCTCTGCGTCGCCGCCGCGATGATGCTGAGCGGCGGCTTCCTCATCGAGCGCTTCCGTGACGGCATGGAGCAGGATGCGCGCTGGGTGCTGTTCGAGGTCGGCCGCCAGGTCGCCGGCGAGCGCCCGCTGACCGGCCACGGCCTGGGCGGCTTCGCGGCGGCGTTCAACGGCGGCCTGCACGCCGCGCCCGGCTTCGACGCCTATGTCGACTTCGCACACAATTCCTATCTCGAGCTTGCCGTCGAGGGCGGCATCCCCGCCCTGCTGGTCAGCCTGGCGCTGGTCGGCTTCGCGGTCGGCATCTGCATCACCGGCCTGTTCTCGCGCGCGCGCGGCACCAGCTTCGTGATCGCCGCGCTGGCGGCCACGGCGCTGCTCGGCGGCCATTCGATGGTCGACTTCTCGGTGCAGATGCCGGCGGTGGCCGTCACCTTCATGCTGATGCTGGGCGTCGCCTCCGCCCAGGCACTCGCCTCGGAGCGGGTCAGGCGCGAGGTCCCGGCCGGCCAGGAGGAAGCGTCGCCGGAGAAATCGCGCAAGCGCCGCCGCCGTCGGCGCAGCAGCACCGGCCGCCCGATTTACGCCGACGAGTCGGTCACGCCGCCGCCGGAGTTCGATCTGCCGTGGACGCGCCGCGGTGGCGCCACCACCGGTCTGCAGCGCGATCTCGCCACGCCAGCGCCGCAGGTGCCGCTGTCGCAGGAGCGCACGCCCGCGCCGTCGCCGGACATCCTGCCGCGCCGCGAGACCGCATCGGTTCCAGTCGAGGCGGTTGCCGCCGTCAGCGACGGCGAGTCCTACAAGGCCGCGCTGGCCCGCTGGCAGAGCCTGCGACAGGCGACAGCCGCGCCGGATAACATCCCCGCACCGACGACGCCGGACCTGCCGACGCCGCGCGAGGTGTGGATTGCGCTGGGCAGGACACCACCGGACGATTCGGCACGCCTCACGCTGGAGGACCAGCCGCCGATCGTCGACGCCACCGCGCCGCAGCCACCGATGCCACCGGCCTGGCCGGGCGAAGCGCGTCGACCCGGCGGCGAGCCGACGCCGCCCGACGACGATCCGGACAACCCGCCCGATAACGTGGTGCATCTGACGCGCTCGCGCCGGCCGTAGACCGCCAGCCGATCCTCCCGCACGATGCCGCCCGCCAACGATGCGGGGCATTTCGTGAAGATCACATCAGTCGAATCCATCCTGCTCGCCATCCCCTATGAGGATCACGGCGGCCTCTGGCGTCTTGCTGGCGCGCACAAGCGCTTCCAGACCCTGCTGGTGCGCATCGACACCGACCAGGGCATCAGCGGCTGGGGCGAGGTCTTCACCAAGAACGGCGAGCAGGCGCTGAAAGCGATCTTCGACACGCATGTCGCGCCCGCCCTGATCGGCCGCGACGCCACGCAGATCAACCTCATCAAGCGCGACCTCGAACGGCTGCATCACAATTTCGGCCGCGTCGGCGTGGTCGCCTTCTGCGTCTCCGCCGTCGACCTCGCGCTGTGGGACATCCTCGGCAAGGCCGCCAACCTGCCGCTCTATCGTCTGCTCGGCGGCAGCGCGCGCAACGAGCTGCCGCTCTACGCCAGCATGGTGCGCTACGGCTCCGGACCCGCCGCGGCCAAGGCCTGCGAGCGCCTGGCGCGTGAAGGCTACGGCGCGCTGAAACTGCACGAGGTGCTGGTCGAGACCGTGGGCGCCTCACGCGCCGCGATCGGCCCCGACGTGGCGCTGATGCTCGACACCAACTGCCCGTGGACGCTCGCCGAAGCCAAACGCAACGCGAAGCTGATGGAGCCGCACAATCTCCTGTGGCTGGAAGAGCCGACCTGGCCGCCCGAGAACGTGCACGCGCTCGCCGAGCTGCGCCGCTCGACCAGCATCCCGATCGCCGCCGGCGAGAATGCCGGCAGCCTCATCGACTACCGCATCATGTTCGAGGCCGGCGCCGTCGACGTCGTGCAGCCCGACATCGCCAAGGCACACGGCCTCTCCGAAGCCATCCGCATCGCCGCGCTGGCCGACGCCTTCGATGTGCAGTTCATGCCGCACTGCTTCATGATCGGCGCCGGCTACGCCCACACGATCCACCTCGCCGCCGCGCTCAACGTGCCGCTGCTCGAACGTCTCGCGGTCGATCTCGCGGCGGAGCCGATGGGTGATTTGGTGAAGCCGAGAAACGGCAAGGTCGCAGTGCCGCAAGGTCCGGGACTCGGCTGTGAGCCGGACGTGGATGCGATCCGGCTGTATCGCGTGCAATAGACAAGTGGCGCAACAGCTTCTGTTTCGTTTTTGTGACTCCCGTGTTAGTCGGCCGGATGTCACAGGATGCCATCGGGCCAACCGCCTCAGTTGTCGAGACAAGTGAACCGAGCCGCACACGCACGCTGGCGATCTGCGGCACGACGCACGCCCTGCATGACGGCTACACCGATCTGCTCAACGTGCTCTTCCCGCTGCTGCAGGCGCAGTTCGGCCTGAGCTATACGGCGATCGGCACGCTGCGCACGATCTACTCGACCGCCATGGCCAGCGGACAGATTCCGTCCGGCCTGCTGTCGGAGCGCTTCGGGGGCCGACGCATCCTCGCACTCGGCACCGCCGCCGCCGCTGCCGGCTACGCCATCGCCGGCTGGAGCGGCGGGCTGATCGGCGCCGCGATTGGCATCGGTTTGAGCGGCCTGGGATCGAGCACGCAGCATCCCATCGCTTCAAGCCTCGTATCCGCGGCCTATCCCGGCAGCGCGTCGCGACCGGCGCTCGGCACGTACAACTTCGCCGGCGATATCGGGAAGATGGCCCTGCCGATGGGCTTCGCGCTGATCGCTTCGCTGTGGCATTGGCAAGCGGCGTTGCTGGCCGTGTCGCTGCTCGGCCTCCTGCTCGCCTTCGCCATCCCGACGCTGTTGCCGCCGTCACTCGATGCGGCGCTGGCCAAGCCGGCGTCGCAGGACGAATCAAATGCTCCGGCGCCACGCGGCGCCTTCCGCCTGCTGCAGGCTGTGGGCTTCATCGATTCGCTGGTGCGCGCGGGCTACCTCACCTTCCTGCCCTTCATCCTCACCGCCAAGGGCGCGTCGCTGCCGATGCTCGGCGTCGCGCTCAGCCTGCTGTTCGCCGGTGGCGCGGCGGGCAAGCTGGTGTGCGGCTGGCTCGGACAACGCCTCGGTGTGTTGCCGGTCGTCGCGCTGACCGAAAGCGTGACGGCGGCGGCCATGCTCGCCACGCTGTGGTTGCCGCTGGAAGCGACGCTGGTGCTGCTGCCGCTGCTCGGCCTGGCGCTCAACGGCACGTCATCGGTGCTCTACGGCTCGATTCCCGAGCTCGTGCCGCCAGAGAAGCGCACCCGCGCCTTCAGCATCTTCTACACCGGCGGCTCGGTTGCCGGCGCGATCGGGCCGCTCGCCGGAGGCGCACTCGGCGACATCTTCGGCCTGAACACGATGGTAATCGCGCTGGCCATCGCCGCAACCATCACGATCCCGCTCGCCATGCCGTTGCGGCAGCACGTGCGTTAGCGCCCGGCAACCGATCTACCCTTGCCATGGCGCAACGGCGGCGGAATGACTAAATTGACACTATGTCCATCCGCAGCGCTGATCTTCCCGAGGATCTGAAACAGGCGATTGCAAAACTCTCGACTGAGGCCCGGCTGACACTTGCCGATGCCCTGTGGGACGATATCGAAGCTGAGTTCGA
>JAFAZJ010000254.1 GCA_019239835.1 Alphaproteobacteria bacterium
CCGACGATCGACTACGTCGTCACCAAGATCCCGCGCTTCGCCTTCGAGAAGTTCCCCGGCGCCGAGCCGTCGCTGACGACCTCGATGAAGAGCGTCGGCGAGGCGATGTCGATCGGCCGCAACTTCCAGGAGTCGCTGCAGAAGGCGCTGCGCTCGATGGAGACCGGGCTGACCGGACTCAACGAGATCGAGATCGCGGGTGCGCCGGCGAAATCGGCAGTGCACGCCGCGCTGTCGCGGCCAACGCCCGATCGCGTGCTGACCATCGCCCAGGCCTTCCGCTACGGCCTCACCGTCGAGGAAGTCGCCACCGCCTGCCGCTACGAGCCGTGGTTCCTGCGCCAGATCGAGCAGCTGGTGCGGGTCGAGGCCGAGGTGCGCAAGAACGGCCTGCCGAAGGATCGGCAAGGGCTGCTGCGCCTGAAAAAGATGGGCTTCTCGGACGAGCGCCTGGCCGAGCTGGCCGGCGGCAACGTCAAGGGCAGCGACGTCACCGCGCAACGCGTCGAGCTCGACGTGCGGCCGGTCTACAAGCGCATCGACACATGCGCCGCCGAGTTCGCCTCGCGCACGCCCTATCTCTACTCCTGCTACGAGGGTGACGGCGTGCAGGCGCCGGAATGCGAGGCCGAGGTCAGCGATCGACGCAAGGTCATCATCCTCGGCGGCGGTCCGAACCGCATCGGCCAGGGCATCGAGTTCGACTATTGCTGCGTGCACGCCGCTTACGCGCTGCGCGACGCCGGGTTCGAGACCATCATGGTCAACTGCAACCCCGAGACCGTGTCGACCGACTACGACACCAGCGATCGTCTGTACTTCGAGCCGCTCACCGTCGAGGACGTGGTCGAGCTGGTGCGCAAGGAGCAGTCCAAGGGCGAGCTGCTGGGATTGATCGTGCAGTTCGGCGGCCAGACGCCGCTGAAGCTCGCCAAGCCGCTCGAAGCTGCCGGCATCCCGATCCTCGGCACCTCGCCCGATGCGATCGACCTCGCCGAGGATCGCGATCGCTTCAAGCGGCTGCTCGACAAGCTGCAGCTCAAGCAGCCGCAGAACGGCATCGCGTATTCGATCGAGCAGTCCCGTCTGGTGGCCGCCGATGTCGGCCTGCCGCTGGTGGTGCGCCCATCCTATGTGCTGGGCGGTCGGGCGATGGCGATCATCCACGACGAGACGCGGCTCAACGACTATCTGTTCGGTGTGTTGCCCGAGATGGTGCCGCCCGACATCAAGGCGCGCTATCCCAACGACAAGACCGGCCAGATCAACACGGTGCTGGGCAAGAACCCGCTGCTGTTCGATCGCTATCTGCGCGACGCGATCGAGGTCGATGTCGATGCGCTGGCCGACAAGGACGGCAATGTCTTCGTCGCCGGCATCATGGAGCACATCGAGGAAGCCGGCGTGCATTCCGGCGACTCCGCCTGCTCGCTGCCGCCGTATTCGCTGCCGGCCGACGTGGTCGCCGACATCGAGCGCCAGACCGTGGCGCTGGCGAAGTCGCTGGGCGTCGTCGGCCTGATGAACGTGCAGTACGCGGTCAAGGAGACCGTGGTCTACATCCTCGAGGTCAACCCGCGCGCCAGCCGCACCGTGCCGTTCGTCGCCAAGGCCACCGGCCTGCCGCTCGCCAAGTACGCATCGCGTTTGATGGCGGGCGAAAAGCTCGGCGATCTCGATCTGCGCGAAGCCACCATCGGCCGTCACGTCGCGGTGAAGGAAGCGGTGTTCCCCTTCGCGCGTTTCCCCGGCGTCGACGTCATGCTGGGGCCGGAGATGCGTTCGACCGGCGAGGTCATGGGCATCGACAGCGATTTCGGCCGCGCCTTCGCCAAGTCGCAGCTCGGCGGCGGCACCAAGGTTCCGACAGAAGGGACCGTGTTCGTCTCGGTGCGTGACAGCGACAAGCAGGGCGTGGTCGAAGCGGCACGCACCCTGCGCGATCTCGGCTTCCGCATCGTCGCCACCGGCGGCACGGCGGATTATTTGAGCGCGCGTGGCGTCGAGGCGATGCGCATCAACAAGGTCTCGGAAGGCCGTCCGCACATCGTCGACCTGATGAAGGATGGCGGCGTGCACCTCGTCTTCAATACGACAGAAGGCGTGCAATCGACGGCCGACAGCTTCAGCCTCAGGCGCACCGCGCTAATGAACAAGATCCCGTACTACACGACCGCCGCCGGCGCGCGCGCCGCCGTGGCCGGCATCAGCGCGCTGAAGGCCGGGCCGCTGGATGTGGCCCCCCTGCAGTCCTATTTCGGGCGGTCATTCTGACGGAACCGTCAGCCGGGCGGCCCCTTGTCGCGGGTTGGCCGGCTCCCCAAATCCCTATATGATCCACCGAGCCGGCTCGCAGAAGCCGGCCGTTTCTTTTTGGCAGGGAAGCGATGGAAAAGGTCCCGATGACGCCCAACGGGTTCAAGGCTCTCGAAGACGAGCTGAAGAACCTCAAATCCGTGGAACGCCCGAACATCATCAAGGCGATCTCGGAGGCGCGCGCGCATGGGGATCTTTCGGAGAATGCCGAGTATGCCGCGGCGCGCGAGCGCCAGGGCTTCATCGAGGGCCGCATCCTCGAGATCGAGGATGTGATCGCGCGCGCCGAGGTCATCGACATCAGCAAGCTCTCGGGCAAGACCGCGAAATTCGGCGCCACGGTGAAGCTGGCCGACGAGGACACCGACGAGCAGGTGCGCTACCAGATCGTCGGACCGTTCGAGGCCGATCTGTCGAAGGGCAAGATCTCGATCACCGCGCCGCTGGGCCGCGCGCTGATCGGCAAGGGCGTCGGCGACTCGGTCGAAGTGCAGACACCCAGCGGTACGAAGTCGTACGAAGTCGTCACGGTGAAATTCAAGTAGAGCGTCGAGCGAACCGCTCTTCGAAACGCGCGCCCATGTGGCGCGCGTTTTCGTTGCGGCTGCCCACCGGCAAGCGCCGTTGCTCCGCTGCCTTCGACTGGTAAGGTACCTGAAGCGTTTAGCCGGATCGACACAGCGCCCCGGCAATCAGTCGGAGGAAATGATGCGTGATGTGTCGCGGCGAACCGTGTCTGCCATGTTGCCCGTGGCGCTCGCCGCCACGCTGACGCGGCAAGCCGCAGCGCAGCTCGCGGGCGACGCCGAGAAGACGCTGTACGAGGCCGCCAAGAAGGAAGGCCAGCTGACCTGGTACACCGCGCACTACAGCGCCGAGACGGCCGAGAAGATGGCCGCAGCGTTCATGCGCAAGTATCCGGGCATCAAGGT
The DNA here is from genome assembly GCA_019239835.1 of Alphaproteobacteria bacterium. Classification (GTDB taxonomy): domain Bacteria; phylum Pseudomonadota; class Alphaproteobacteria; order Reyranellales; family Reyranellaceae; genus JAFAZJ01. The sequence continues at coordinate 3,249 of JAFAZJ010000254.1, forward strand.
CAACGTCGTGCGCACCACGGCGCATGTCGCCTACCAGCGCCTGACCCAGGAGCTGAAGGCCGGCGGCCCGCAGGTCGACGTGCTGGGCTCGACCGACATCAGCCACTACCTCGAGCTGAAGTCGAAGGGCCTGCTGGAGAAGTACATCCCGGTCAACGCCGCGACGGTGCTCGAGCCGCTGCGCAACGTCGATCCCGACGGCTATCACCACATCACGTCGCTGGGCGTGATCGGCATCACCTACAACAAGAACAAGGTGAAGGCCGAGGACCTGCCCAAGAGCTGGCCCGATCTCGTCGACCCGAAGTGGAAAAACCAGGTCTCGGTCGGCCATCCCGCCTTCAGCGGTTATGTCGGCATCTGGGTCCTGACCATGACCAAGATGTACGGCTGGAGCTATTTCGAGAAGCTGGAGAAGGGCAAGCCGCAGATCGGCCGCTCGATCCAGGACACGCTGACCATGCTCAAGGCCGGCGAGCGTTCAGTCGCCGCGGGCTCCGTCGCCACCGCGATCGAGGCGGCGGCCAAGGGCGATCCGTTGGGCTGGATCTATCCGAGCGATGGCACCGTGGTCATCGTCGCCACCCAGGGCATCATCAAGGGCTGCAAGAACCTGAACGCCGCCAAGCTGTTCCAGGAGTGGTCGCTGAGCGAGGACGCCAGCAAGACCATGGTGGAGGATTACGGCGAGCCGCTGCACGCCAGCGTCCCACCCAAGGGCGGCACGCCGCTGAAGGATCTCAAGCAGCTGATCCTGAAGCCGGAGGAAATCCTCAAGGGCGTGCCGGAGATCAAGGAGAAGTGGCGCGATACTTTCGGCAGCTGAAGGAGCGGACATGATCGGACGCATGCTCGTCGCGGCCTTGCTGGTCGCGACGTGGTCCCTCCCGGCGGCGGCGCAGTTGACGCCCGATGCGGAGAAGGCCCTGTACGAGGCCGCCAAGGCGGAAGGTTCCGTCAACTGGTACGTCGCGCACTATTCGACGGAAATCGCCGAGCGCTACGGTCGCGCCTTCACCGAGAAGTATCCCGGCGTGAAGGTCAACGTCGTGCGCGCGACCTCGGGCGTCGTCTTCCAGCGCGTCGTGCAGGAACTGCGCTCCGGCCCGCCGCAAGCCGACGTCCTGGCCTCCGCCGACATCAGCCACTATCTCGAGCTCAAGCGGCGCGGCCAGCTCGAGACCTACCGGCCGGCCAATTCCGCGACGCTGATCGAGCCGATGCGCCGTATCGATCCGGACGACCAGTATCATGCGGTGAGCTTCGGGCTGGTCGTGCTGATGCGCCGCACCGACAAGGTAAAGGCCGAGGATGCGCCGAAGGCGTGGACCGACCTGCACGATCCGCGTTGGCGCAACCAGATCGCGCTGTCGCATCCCTCGTTCAGCGGCTCGGTCACGACCTGGACCGCCGCGCTCAACAAGGCCTATGGCTGGTCGTTCTTCGAGAAGCTGGAGAAGAACAAGCCGCAGATCGGCCGGTCGCTGCTCGACACCAATGCCATGCTCAAGGCCGGCGAGCGCACGGTTGGCATGGCGCTGCTGCAGGCCGCTGCCCAGGATCAGGACAAGGGCGAGCCGATCGCGCCGATCTATCCAACCGACGGCGGGGTGGTGATCGCCGGCTCGATGGCGATCGTGAAGGGCGCGCCGCATCCGAACGCGGCCAAACTCTTCATGGAGTACTTGCAGGGCGAGGCGTTCGACCGGCTGCAGAGCCAGGACTTCTTCGAGCCGATGCACGAGGGCGTGCCGTCGCGCACCGGCCTGGTGCTCAAGAACACCAAGCTACTGATCATCTCGCCCGAGGAGCTTTTGAAAGCCGCGCCCGAGGTGAAGGACAAATGGCGCGACACGTTCGGCAACTGATGGGCGACGCACGATGAGCCTGGCGACATCGATCGGCGAGGTGCGTACGCGGCTGGCCAACCGCGGCGTCGACTGGACGATCCTGATCTGGATCGCGCTGGCGGCGATCCTGATCTTCATCGTCGTCAATCCGCTGGCGCGTCTGGTGCTGTCGAGCTTCGAGGTGGTCGACGGCAAGGGCTACACCATCGACAACTACTTCGCCGCCTATGGCCGCTGGCGCTACGTCCAGGCGCTGCTCAACACCCTGGTCATGGGCGCCGGCGTCGCCGTTCTGTCGGCGCTGTTCGCCGTGCCGCTGGCCTGGGCCTGCGCGCGCACCGACATGCCGTTCAAGAACTTCATCCGCATCAGCGTGCTGGCCGCTTTCGTCACGCCGCCCTATCTCGGCGCGGTGGGTTGGGTGCTGCTGGCCGGACCGAACTCGGGCTGGATCAATCGCGCCTGGGTGGCGCTGACCGGGGCCACCGAGCCGCTGGTCAATGTCTTCTCGCTGGGCGGCCTGATCCTGATCATGGCCTGCAACCTGTTCTTCTTCATCTTTGTCTTCGTCACCGCGGCGCTCGAGCTGGTGTCGACGGAGATGGAGGACGCCGCCAACGTGCTGGGCGCCGGCGCCTTCCGCACGGCCTTTCGCATCACCCTGCCGCTGGTCTATCCGGCGATCCTGGGCGGCGTGATCGTCGTCTTCCTGCAATCGCTGGCGCTGTTCGGCGTGCCGGCCCTGATCGCCATCCCGGCGCGCTATCCCGTGGTCACCACCCAGCTCTGGCAGTTCTTCGAATCGCCGGTCCGTGTCGAGGTCGCCGCCGCTTACGCCATCCCGCTGCTGGGCATCACCATCTCGCTGCTCGGCCTGCAGCGCTGGCTGCTGCGGCGCAAGGGCTTCGTCGTCGTCACGGGCAAGGGCGGCGAGCGGCGCATCACCAAGCTCGGCGCCTGGCGTCTGCCGCTGCTGGGCTATGCGCTCTTCGTTTGCGCGCTCTCGGTGCTGATGCCGATGGTCGTGCTGGTGCAGGCGGCGTTCTCGCGCGCCTGGGGTCGCGGCTTCTCGTTCGACAACCTCACCCTCAGTAATTTCCAGTTCGTGCTGTTCGAGCATCACGGCGCGCGCCAGGCGGTGTTCAACAGCATCACCTACGCCGCGATCGCTGCTTTCTTCGCGATCTCGCTGTCGCTGTGCATCGCCTACATCGTCAATCGCAAGCTGCTGAGATTCTCGGGCGTGCTGGCGTTCCTGTGCATGGCGCCGTTCGTGATTCCCGGCATCGTGCTGGCGATCGGCTTCTACGCCGCCTATGCGCCGCCGCCGCTGGCGCTCTACGGCACGGCGCTGATCCTGATCCTGTCGTTCACCACGCGCGCGCTGCCGATCTCCTACACCAACAGCGCCGCCGGCATCCGCAGCGTGCATCCGGAGATGGAGGAGGCGGTGCGCGTCCTGGGTGGCGGCCGCTTCACCGCGATCCGCCGCGTCGTGGCGCCGTTGCTCAAGCGCTCGCTGGTCGGCGCCTGGATCCTGGTTTTCATCCCGACCTGCCAGGAGCTGTCGACGGCGATCTTCCTGACCGGACCCAACACCCGCGTGATGTCCGTGCTGATGCTCGACTTCAGCGAGGAAGGCAAATTGGAGCAGCTCTCCGCGCTGGGCGGCGTGCTCCTGGTCATTACCATTGCGATCGTGGCGCTGGGCTTCCGCATCGTCGGCCGCGACTTCATGCTCAGGAGAATCAGCTAGTGCCTGTCCTGACCCTGAACGGGCTCGGCCGCGCCTTCGGCAAGGTCAACGCGGTCGATGGCGTCGACTTGCGCATCGCCGATGGCGAGTTCGTCTCGCTGCTGGGCCCGTCGGGCTGCGGCAAGACCACGACCTTGCGCATGATCGCGGGCTTCATCGATCCGACATCAGGCACCATCGAGGTCGACGGCAAGGTGCTGTCTTCGACCAAGGGCTCGCTGCCGCCGGAGAAGCGCGGCATGTCGATGATCTTCCAGAGCTACGCCATCTGGCCGAACATGACGGTGGGCCAGAATGTCGCCTTCGGCCTGACCTTGCGCAAGCTGCCGGCCGACGAGATCAAGCGGCGGATCGACAACATTCTAGGCGTCGTTAAGATGACGCATCTCATCGACCGTTATCCCGCCGAGTTGTCGGGTGGCCAGCAGCAGCGCGTGGCGCTGGCGCGGGCCATCGTCGTGCAGCCCTCGGTGCTGCTGCTCGACGAGCCGCTCAGCAACCTCGACGCCAATCTGCGCGAGGAGATGCGCTTCGAGATCCGCCGCCTGCACGACGAGTTCAAGATCACCACGGTCTACGTCACGCACGACCAGGCCGAGGCGATGGCCACGTCGGACCGCATCGCGGTGATGAATCTCGGCAAGATCGAGCAGGTCGACGATCCGCACACGCTCTACACGCGCCCACGCAAGCGTTTTGTCGCGGGCTTCATCGGCCGCACGAACTTCGTCAGTGGCAAGCGCGACGGCGGCACGGTGCGCTTCGATGGCTTCAGCGTCGATGCCGACCGTCTCGATGGCGCGGCGCGCAGCGGGCCCGAGCTGCTGTACTCGGTCCGGCCGCAGAATCTGCGCCTGTCGCTCGGTGCGCCGGAAGGCGGCGTGATCGCGGTGGCCGGCGAGGTCGCGGAGCGCACCTTTCTGGGTGAGCACTGGGACTACGTTTTCGCCGTCAAGGAAGGCGGGGCGCGCCTGCGGGTCAGCGCGCCTGCGCATGACGTCCATGCGGCGGGCACGAAGGCGTGGCTCGCCATCGATCCAGCCCTTATGGTTCCGATCGACTGATCGCCTATTTCCGGGGGAAAGCGACATGACCAAGGGAGCCTTGGCACGCTTCAAGGTGCTCGATCTGACGCGCGTGCGCGCCGGTCCGACCTGCGTGCGCCATCTCGCCGACTGGGGCGCCGACGTCATCAAGGTCGAGATGCCGCCGGGTGTCGCCGACAGCGACATGGGCGGGCCGCGCCACGGTCCCGACTTCTGGAACCTGCATCGCAACAAGCGCAGCCTCACGCTCAACCTCAAGGAGCCCGAGGCGGTCGAGATCTTCAAGAAGCTGGTCGCCGAGACCGACGTGGTGGTCGAGAACTACCGGCCCGACGTGAAGTTCCGGCTCGGCGTCGACTACGAGAGCCTGCGCAAGATCAACAAGCGGCTGGTCTACGCCAGCATCTCCGGCTTCGGCCAGGATGGGCCCAAGGCGCTGCTGCCGGGCTTCGACCAGGTGGCGCAGGGCATGGGCGGACTGATGTCGATCACCGGCCTGCCGGGCCAGGGTCCCGTGCGCGCCGGCGTGCCGATCGCCGATCTCTCGGCCGGCAACTACGCCGCCATGGGCATCCTGATCGCGCTGCTCGAGCGCGAGGTCTCGGGCGAGGGCCAGTGGGTGCAGACCTCGCTGCTGCAGGCGCAGATCGCCATGCTCGACTTCCAGGCGGCGCGCTGGCTGGTGGCGGGCGACGTGCCCAAGCAGGCCGGCAACGATCACCCGACCGGCATTCCGACCGGCGTGTTCCCGACCAGCGACGGCAACATCAACATCGCCTCCGCCGGCCAGCACATCTGGAAGCGCCTGTGCGATTGCATGGACGCCAAGGCGTTGCTCGACAACCCCGACTACGCCAATGGCGAGGCGCGCTCGAAGAACCGCGCCAAGCTCAACGCCGAGCTGTCGACCTATACCAGGAAGTTCACCAGCGAGGCGCTGATCGACAAGCTCAGCAAGGCCAGCGTGCCGTGCGGGCCGATCTACGACATCGGCGAGATGTTCGACGATCCGCAGGTGCAGCACGTGAAGATGGCGACGCCGCTGAAGCATCCGACGCGCGGCGACGTCAACGTGGTGAACCAGGCGATGTCGCTTTCCCGCACGCCCAGCGTCGTCGATCGACCGACGGCCGAGCAGGGCGCGCATACCGACGAGATCCTCAAGGGTCTCGGCTACGATCAGGCCAAGATCGCGGATTTCCGCGCCCGCAAAGTGGTGTGAGGAGACGACAAATGGATACCGGCACGCCCAAGATGATCGCGCGCAAGGAGAACGGCATCGGCTGGATGGTCTTCAACCAGCCGGAAAAGCGCAACGCCGTTTCCTACGACATGTGGATCGCGATCCCGCGCATCATGGCGGATTTCGAGGCCGACCCCGCAGTGCGCGTGATCGTGCTGACCGGCGCCGGCGACAAGGCGTTCATCTCAGGCGCCGACATCTCGGAGTTCGAGGAGAAGCGCGGCACACCAGATGCCATCGCCGTCTACAACGCCGCCGGCGACAAGGCGAATGCCGCCCTGCTCGGTGCCACCAAGCCGACCATGTCGATGATCCGCGGCTTCTGCGTCGGCGGCGGGCTGGCGACGGCATTGACCACCGACATCAGGATCTGCGCCGACGATTCGCGCTTCGGCGTGCCGGCGGCCAAGCTCGGGCTGGGCTACGCCTATCCCGGCATCAAGCGTCTCTCCGATGTGGTCGGGCCGTCCTTCGCCAAGGAGATCTTCTTCACCGGCCGCCTGTTCTCCTGCGAGGAGGCGCGCATGATGGGCCTGGTGAATCGTGTCGTGCCGGTGGCGGAGCTGGAGAAATACGTCACCGACTACGCCGGTATCATCGCCGGCAACGCGCCGCTCACCGTGAAGGCGGCGAAGATGGCGATCAACGCCGCGGTGAAGGATCCCGACAAGCGCGACTTCGCGGCGATCGACAAGGCGATCGACACCTGCTTCGCCAGCGAGGACTACAAGGAAGGCCGCCGCGCGTTCATGGAGAAGCGCAAGCCGGCGTTCCAGGGGCGGTAAGGGTCACCTCGCGGAGGCGCGGCCCAGCTCCCGGAACTCCTTCGCGATTGTGTCGGCTTCCGCGAATAGCCCGATGATCCGGTCGCGAATCTCCTCGTGTCGGCGCAGCAACTCAGCGCGACGAGCATCGGGATCTTCGTCGGTCGCTTGGTATGGGCTACCGGCGGCAATGTAGGCTTCGATCCGCCGCGCCACCTCGTCGGGCGCCGAGCACGTTGCGGCGATCCAGATACGCCAGTCCTGATTGCCTTTCTTTTCGTTGCAATCGCGGCAGGCGGGTACGAGGTTGCGTATGGTGTGACCGTGACCTGAATGCCGGCCTTTGCGGACGATCGCATTGAGATGGTCCCAGCATGCTGCGAGCTTACCGCAATAGACGCAGATCAGATCTCCATCGGGGTCCTGCTTCAGATCGGCGATCGCCGATCGGATGGCAGCATCATCGTAGACGTCGTGAGCCGCGAGGGACGACGCGAAGGCATGGCGGATCGTCGTGGCTCGCTGTTGGCGGATTGAATATGGCTTCAGGTATCGTCGAACGGACTGTCGCTTCATTCGAATTGCTCGATGATATCTATTGATCCATCGCAATGCTCTCGAGGCTCAGCACCACGAGGACGACGGCGAAGGGTAGCGCGACGCCGATGACCTCTTTCATCACTGGCCGCTTGTTCGACAGGCCGACGAAGAACAACACGCCGTTCACGCCCACCGATGCCAGCGAGGCGATGAACCACAGCGCCATACCGACCATGGTGCCGGCACCGCGGTCGGGGCCTTGAGCCTTGCTGGTCGATTCCAGCCAGATCGCGAACAGCACGATGAGGCCGGTTAAGACCAGATAGGCGAGGTTGCGCCGGCCGAAGGCCTTGAGCGCGGCCAGCATGGCGCGGTGCCTATTCGACGGCGATCGGCACGCCGGGCTGGTACTTGGCGGTGCGGAAGACCATCAGCGACTTCACGTGGCTGACATTGGGCGCCGAGGTCAGCTGCGTGGTCAGGAATTTCTGATAGTGGTCCCAGTCCTCGGCGACGATCTTCACCAGGAAGTCGGCCTCGCCGGCGAGCATGTGGCACTCCCGTACGGTGGGCCAGCTGCTCATCAGCGCCTCGAACGCCTTGAGATCGGGATCGGCCTGGCTGTTCAGTCCCACCAAAGCGAACACCGTGACGGTGTAGCCCAGCGTTTCGGCGGCGATGTCGGCGTGGTAGCCACGGATCACACCCGCCTTTTCCAGCGCCCGCACGCGGCGCAAGCAGGGCGGCGCCGAGATGCCGGCGCGCTTGGCGAGGTCGACGTTGGTCATGCGTCCGTCGTCCTGCAGGTCCGACAGGATATGACGATCAATCTTGTCGAGCTTTGCTCGGTTGGACATTGCGATCCTTCTCCCGTTGGCCGGGGTTCTAGGGCACAAAACGGGGGATAGGCAATAAAATTACCGTCTTTTTCCAGAACTCGTATTTTTCTCGCTTTTGCACAAGGAATCTTTGCCCGAAAGGGCATCTCAGCGTTGGTCCCGGCCGAGCTATGCCGCTAAAACGAGGGGCTCGCGGAGCGCATGGCTCGTCTATTGACGCCGCATGCTTTGCGCTCATCTAATAACCTATGCACGGGAGGCAGGGGCCGTAAGGATGTCGACGTCCCATCACAGCAAGGTACTCATCCTCGGCTCGGGGCCGGCCGGCTATACGGCGGCGGTCTATGCGGCCCGTGCGAATCTCAAGCCGCTGCTGGTGCAAGGCATGCAGCCCGGCGGCCAGCTGACCATCACCACCGACGTCGAGAACTACCCGGGCTTCGCCGAAGTCATCCAGGGCCCCTGGCTGATGGAGCAGATGCAGAAGCAGGCCGAGCATGTCGGCACCGAGGTGATCTTCGACACCATCGTGAAGGTCGACCTGTCGCGCCGTCCCTTCGTCGCGACGGGCGATTCAGGCGACACCTATGTCGGCGAGACGCTGATCATCTGCACTGGCGCGCAGGCGCGCTGGCTGGGCATCGAGTCGGAGCTGACCTTCCGCGGCGGCGGCGTCTCGGCCTGCGCGACCTGCGACGGCTTCTTCTTCCGCGGCAAGGAAGTGGTGATCGTCGGCGGCGGCAACACCGCGGTCGAGGAGGCGATCTACCTCACCAACCATGCCACCAAGGTCACCCTGATCCATCGCCGCGACACGCTGCGCGCCGAGAAGATCATGCAGGAGCGGCTGTTCAAGAATCCCAAGATCGTGCCGCTGTGGAACCACGTGGTCGAGGAGATCGTCGGCGAGACCAAGCCGCATCCGCTGGTCAACGGCGTACGCGTGCGCGACGTCAAGACCGGTGCCACGAAGGTCATCCCGACCGACGGCGTGTTCGTCGCCATCGGCCATACGCCCAACACCGAGCTGTTCAAGGGGC
>JAFAZJ010000285.1 GCA_019239835.1 Alphaproteobacteria bacterium
CGCACCGGCGAGGTAGGCCAGCAACTGCCGCAGGGTCGGCTTCTCGCGCCGCACCAGACCGACGATCACCTCGGTACGGCTGCGTGCTGCCTCGACGGTATCGGGGTCGGGGAAGTCCTCGACCGAGAGCGGCTTGTCGAGCGGCAAATGCGAGAAATCGTGGCCGCCGAAGCGGCCTGACAGACGCTTGCGGCCGACCTCGGGATCGGCCAGCTCGTTGAGCTCGCGCGCCATCCGCTGCGCCTCCGCCTCGGTCGACGCGATCAGCGGGCTCAGCCCGGGCAGGATCAGCGCCTGATCGAGCGGGCGGCCTTCGGCTGCGACCAGTGCCTTGATATCGGCGTAGAATTCCTGCGCCGTTGCCTTTTCCATCTGCGCGGTGAAGATCGCCTCGGCGTGGCGCGCGGCGAAGCGGCGGCCTGTGTCGGAGGAACCGGCCTGCACGAAGACCGGCCGGCCCTGCGGCCCGCGCGGTATGTTGAGGGGACCGGCGACCTTGTAGTGCTCGCCGCGATGGCTGATCGGCTTGATGCGATCGCCGCGCGCATAGGCGCCATTTGCGCGGTCATCGACGACGGCGTCGTCGGCCCAGCTGTCCCACAGCGCCTTGACCACCGTCATGAACTCCTCGCCACGCGTGTAGCGGTCGGCGTGGCTGACCTGTCCGTCGCCGTTGAAGTTGCGCGCCGCCGCCGCGGCCCAGGACGTGACGATGTTCCAGCCCACCCGGCCACCGCTCATGTGGTCGATCGAGGCGAACTCGCGAGCGAGGTTGAAGGGCTCGGTGTAGGTGGTCGACGCCGTGGCGATCAGCCCGATGCGCGAGGTTGAAACCGAAAGCGCCGCCAGCACGGTGACCGGCTCCAGCCAGGTGCGCCCTGCCGCCGCGCCGTCCTCGCCCATGGCGAGCTGGTCGGCGAGGAAAATCGAGTCGAACAGCCCGGCCTCGGCGCGGCGCGCGATGTCCTGGTAGTAGCGGATGTCGGTCAGCGCCAATGGCGAGGAATCGGGGTGCCGCCACGAGGCCTCATGATGCCCGCGGCTGTGGATGAACAGGTTGAGGTGCATGCGCCTGGACATGGCGGGAATCTTACAGCCGCCGACGGCCGGCGAGCCGCCCTCTTGCCGCCGGGGCTGGTTTGCGCGATGAAATCGGCGGCACCAGCAGCCTCGGGCGTCGGAGCGCCGGATGAGTGATACCGACACCAAACCGACCACCAAGATCGAGCCGAAGACCAAACGGCCGAAGCTCTATCGCGTGATCCTGGTCAATGACGACTACACGCCGCGTGAGTTCGTCACCGAAGTCCTGAAGGCGATCTTCCGCATGACGGAGGAGCAGGCCTATCGCGTGATGATGACCGCCCATCGTCGCGGCGTCTGCGTCGTGGCCGTGTTCACCAAGGATGTTGCCGAGACCAAGGCCACCGCCGCCACCGACATGGGCCGCCGCGCCGGCCATCCGCTGACCTTCACGACCGAGCCGGAGGAGTAGCGCCGCGCACGTAGCGGCGCGTCAGGATGCGCAGGCGGTCGCGGAAATGCGGACGCACGCGCGCGCTCCACTCGGTGTCGACCGCCGCCTTCCACGCCGCGCTCTCGGTCACCTCCGGTCCGCTCAGGTGATAGATCGCGACGTAGCGGTGCAGGCCATCGGGATTCGGCCCGCTGCGATAGCGCCGCGCGGCGAGCGTGCCCGGCACCTTCGACAGCAGCGGCAGATGCTCCTGGTCGTACCAGGCGTTGAAATCGGCCTCATGCTCGGGCGCGACGTTCATGGCGTTGAGCAGGAGGCCGCCGGCGCCTTGCGGCGCCTTCATGTCACCAGGCGTGGTCTGCTCGCCTTCGAAGCGCAGCAGCCGGTTGCACATGCGGGTGACGCGCTTGGACCATACCGAGAGGTTCTCGTAGGCGATCGCCTTGTAGGGCGCGCTACGCATCACGGAAAGCGAGTCGAGATCGTAGGTCGCGACCGCGACCTGCGAGCCGTCGACGTTCAGCCAGCGTTCGCACAGGCCGAAGCCGGGCACGCGCTCCCGTTCGGGAATGTGCTCGAGGTCATACCAGTCGTGGAACTCGTCCGCGTGCGCGGTCGAGAAATCGAAGGCGGCGATGAGCAGACCCCTGGCCATGATGCATTTCCTCCCGATCTGCCGTGACATTACTACCTTCCCCCGGAGGGGAAAGGTGGCGCGGAGCGACGGATGGGGGATGTGGAAGACGAACGCAGGACTGCGTCTTCGACATCCCCCTTCCGCCCTTCGGGCACCTTCCCCCTCCGGGGGAAGGTAGTCTCGCCCAGCGGCTGGCGACTGCTATCGTGCATTGACGGCCTTGCGTCCGGGACTACCCTTTCGTCCACCAAGCCAGCAGGAGCACGCGAGCCATGACCGACAGGCTGATCTCCGGCGACAATCACATTGATCTGACCTATTGCCCGCCCAACCTGTGGTCGGACGCCGCGCCCAAGAAGTGGAAGCTGCTGGCGCCGCGCTGCGAGGAGCTCGACGACGGCCTGCACTGGTTCGTCGAGGCGCAGGACAAGGGCATGTGGAACGGCGTCGGGCCGGGCTTCCTGAAGTACCAGCAGGGCTCGTTCCACCACGTCGACGAGATGCACAATGCCGGCTTCCGCTGGGACTACCGGCCCGGCGCCAAGCCGCGGCCGACCACGCCGGAGCTGCGCATCGCCGATCTCGACCGCGACGGGCTCGATGCCGAGATCGTCTATGGCTGCCTGATGATCAACGAAATGATCGCCGACCCAAACATGCGGGGATGGTGCGACGGCATCTACAACGACTGGGTCGCCGACTTCGCCAAGCGCGCCGACGCCAAGCGCGTGTTCCCGCTGGCCATCGTGCCCAACCACGACCCTATCGCCGCCGCCGCCGAAGTGCGTCGCTGCGCCAAGCTGGGCATCAAGGGCGGCGACCTCGCCTTCAAGCGCATGTCGCTGCCGCTGTGGCATCACGACTGGTATCCGCTGTGGGAGGCCGCGGCGGAGTGCAAGTTCCCGATCTCCTTCCACTCCACCGGCTTCAAGGCGTTGCGCGCGCCCGACAGCCCGGCGATGGAGAAGGAGTACTTCACCGAGTATCGCCTGGTGCGCTCGGCGCTGTTCCAGCTCGACACCATGGAAGTGCTGGTCTCGATGCTCGCTTCGGGCGCCTGCGAGAAGTACCCGGAGTTCAACTTTGTGCTGGGTGAGTCAGGCTGCACCTGGCTGCCCTATGTCTTCGACCGCCTCGACACCGAGTATCACGACCGCGCCCGCGCGCTCGGCTTCAAGATGAAGCCCAGCGATTATTTCCGCCGCCAGGGCTACGTCACCTACCAGCAGGACAAGTACCTCGAGCCGATCGTGCCGATGATCGGCGAGGACAACATCATCTGGGGCGCCGACTACCCGCACCCCGATTGCCTGTGGCCCGAGTCAAAGAAGGTGCTCGACGAGAACCTGGCGAATTTCTCGCCGGCGGTTCGCAAGAAGATCACCAGCGAGAACGTCGCGCGGCTGTACGGCCTGAACTGACTCTCTGTCATTCCGAGCGGCAGCGAGGAATCTAGGAAGATCCTGGATCCCTCGCTGCCGCTCGGGGTGACAGCGCGCGTTTAAGCCCGCCAGCGCGCGAGATTGGCGGCGACGAACGCGTCGTCGTGCAACTCCGGGTACGTCGCGTAAAGCCGATCGATGCCCTCGCTCTGGCCGGGGCTGAGCTTTTCGTGCGGGTCGAGGCACTGCGTCGTGCGCATCAGCCCTTGGCGGCGCAATATCTCGTGGCACCCCGGGATACAGCCGGCAAAGTCGTGGTCGACATCGAACACGACGCTGTTGCAGTCGGTGACGAATGAATCGAGCGCCAGGGTCTCGGGTGTCACGGCCGCGCCGCTCGACACCGCAAGCTTCAGCTTCTCCAGCAATTCCACCGCGCCGCGCGTCCAGACGCTCCAGTGACCGAGCAGTCCGCCGCGGAAGCGCAGCGTGATCTCGCGGTTGCCCGTGCGCACCACCAGCGGCGTCACGAGATCGGCGACGATGTGGTCGTCATTGCCGGTGTAGAGCGTGATGCGCTCCTCGGCCTGGGCCTGGGCGATGCCGAACGCGACGTCGAGTGTGCGGTAGCGATTGAACGGCGCCACCTTGATCGCGACCACGTTGTCGATGGCGGCAAAGCGGCTCCAGAAGGTGCGCGACAGCTGGATACCACCAACCGCGGTCTGCAGGTAGAAGCCGACCAGCGGCATCTCCTTCGCCACTGATGAGCAGTGCTCGATCAGCTCGTCCTCGCTGGCGCCCTTCAGCGCCGCAAGCGACAGCAGCACGGCGTGATAGCCCATGGCGCGCGCCGTACGCGCTTCCTCGACCGCCTGCGCGGTCCGGCCGACGGCGCCAGCGATCATCACCAGTGGCCGATCGGTCCACTCACGCGCGGTCTCGATCGCCAGCTCCAGCACCGGCTTGTAGAGACCGACCTCGCGGATGGCGAACTGCGTCGAGTGCACACCGACAGCAAGGCCTCCCGAGCCTGCGTCGACGTAGTATCGGCTGATCGCCCGCTGCGACTGCTTGTCGAATTTGCGGTCGGCATCCAGTGCCAGCGGATGCGCCGGGATCACCGCGCCCTGACGCAGGATCGACAGGACCGGCGCCGGCAGATCGCGCCAGTGAAGCGTGGAGGACTGGGTCATGCGGTCATCCTATCCCAACTCCGGGCCGGCCAGCGCGAAGACGTGCGCCGGATCATCCAGCCCCTTCGCCGTGCCCAGCGTCATCCTCATATAGGCACGCGGCGTCTCACCACCCTGCCTTTCGATCCAGGCACGCACGTCGCGGTGCGCTTCCGGCACATCGATGATGAACGGCCCTGCGGCCGAGGTGGCCACCTTCGAAATCAATGCCAGTGCGATCGGCTCGCTGTCTGCGATCACCGGACCGATCGACGTGGCGATGCGACCCTCGCGACCGAGCGCATAGCCGGTGATCGCGCCCGATTGTGTCTGGGCGATCCAGGCGAGGCCGGGCTGGCGCAACAACAGGTGCGCGATGATCGTTGGCCGTTCCATGCCGCTCAGCGGCCGGTCGTAGGTCGCAAGCTTCGACAGGTCGGCAACAGTCGCCGGCCGGATCTCGATCCCTTGCGGCGGCGGTACCGGTGAATCGTTCGCAGCGTCGAAATGCCAGCGCCGGATCGAGTAGAGATCGTGGAAGCCAAGCGGCAGATAGATCGGCCGGCCGAGCTCGGTGGCGTCGAGGCCGGCGACGGCGCCCATGTCCTGCACATCCGAGATGCAGCGCCTCAATAGTCCCGTGCCAACACCGCCACGGCGCCGGTCCCTGGTCACCAGCACCATGCTGATCCACGCCAGGCGCTGACCCAGCGGCAGCACGAGCGAGCTCGCCTGCCACTTGCCGTCCGGGCCGGCCAGGCCGAAGCCGCGGCCGGCACCCAGCATGAAGCGCCAATCGGCGACGTTCTGGTTCCAGCCGGCCTCGATCGACAGCGGCCAGACCGCCTCGGCGTGCTCGGCTTCGATCGGCCGCACGTCGAGAAGGTCAGTACTTGCCATCGCGCACCTCGTAGTGCGTCGGCTTGTTGTGCGTGGTCATGTCGCGCGACAGCCAGTCGGCATTCCACTCGATCATGGTACGCAACGGCACGCTGGGCGGCCCGAACTCCTTCACCATGCGCGCGGCGTTATTGATCCATCCTGTCGGCGCGGGCTTGCCGGTGAACATCGGCGCCTTGCCCAGCAGCTTGCCGAACTCGGTGGCGACATCGGCCACGGCGAAGGTCTCGGGTCCGGTGACATTGATCGGCGAGGTCGGCGTCGTGGCATGCGCGAGGCAGCGCAGCGCCACCTCGTTGGCGTCGCCCTGCCAGATCACATTGGCATGCCCCATCGACAGATCGATGGTCTCGCCGTCGCGCACCTTGCGGCCGATGTCGTGCAGCACGCCGTAACGCATATCGATGGCGTAGTTCAGTCGGAACAGCCGACCCGGCGTGCCGTGCCGTGCCGAGAAGTAAGCGAACATATGCTCGCGGCCGGCGCAGGAATTGGCGTAGTCGCCCGGCGGCGGCACCGCCGGCGTGTCCTCCGTGGCACCACCACTGTCGACCGGCACGAAGGGATACACGCAGCCGGTCGAGAAGGTGACGATACGAGAGGCCTTGAGGACCTCGGCCACCATCGCCGGCACCTGCACGTTCATCGCCCAGGTCAGCGGCACGTCACCGGTCGCGCCGAACTTACGGCCAGCCATGTAGACGATATTCGGTAGCTTCGGCAGCGCCTCGAGCGCCGACCGATCGAGCAGATCGGCCTGCATGGTCTCGACGCCGGCCTTGTGCAACGACTCGCGCACGCCTTTCTCGCTGAAGCGCGCAACGCCCACGACGCGCCGGTCCGGCGTCGCGCGCTTGGCCAGGCGCGCCAAGGTCGGACCCATTTTGCCGGCGACGCCCAGCACGAGGATATCGCCCGGCGCTCTCGCGAGATCGGCGACCAGCGCCGGCGACGGCGTCGTCATGAAGTCTTCCATGGCTTCGACGGTTTCGAAGCGTTTGGGCAGCGTACTCATGCAGCGGCCTTCAGTTTCTCGCGCGGCGCGGGCGCCATGGGACGCAGCCTGGTGAAATCGAGCTCAGCGCCGACGGCGAAGCCGGGGCAAGTCAACGAACCCAGCCTGATCGTGCCGCCCTTGGCGCGCAACCGCGCCGGCTTGCCGGGCAACTTCTCGTAGAGGTCGGGATGCGCGGCAACGAAGGCGTTCTGCTCTGCCTCGGGCGCGCTCGACATACCGTCGATGAAGTGATGCGCGTTGCGCTCGACATGCGTCATGCCCAGCAGCGAGACCAGGGCGAGGTCCTGCTGCACGCTGATGCCGGGTTGCGTCGTCAGATCCTCGGCCGACATGAAATGCCCCGACCCCAGTCTCGCCACGCGCGCGGCGTTGAGGATCGACTTGTAGAATCCCTTGCAATTCTTGCTCGAGACGCCGGCGTAGCCCAGCTCCAGCGCGCGCGGGAAGGTCGAAAGCTCGCCGTCGGATTCGTCGATGATCACCGGGCGATACTTTGACAATGCCGTCACTGGTCGGCTGAGCGCGTTCTGGCGCTTGATCGGCTGCTCGATGAAGAGCGTGCGCTGGACCATGCTGGCGAGCGCAGGCGTCTCCTCGACCTTGCGCCACAGTTCGACGATGCCGTCGACATCGTCGTACTGCTCGTTGCCGTCGAAGGTCACGCGATAGTCGCCGGCGCCCCTGTCGAGCACCTCGGCGATGCGTGTCAGTCGATCGAGATCGGCCGCGACATTGCCGCCGACCTTGAGCTTGTAATAGCGACCACCGTAATAGGCGACGACCTCCTCCAGGGTCTCCGGTAGACCGTCGTTGACGCGCTCCAACGCCGGGCGGTCGGCAGCCGTCAGTGGATCGACGAGGCCAACCGTGTGGCGCAGAGCGATGCTGTCGCGCGGCTTCAGGCCGGCGAGGAACGACGCGAGATGGCTCGACTCGATGTCAGGCGTGAGGTCGGTGGCGGCGATGCGTGGCACGTTGGCCGCGATCATGGTCGCGAAGGACTGCCCAGTAGCCTTGCCAAGCGCATCGATGATCGCGCGGTCGAGCAGCGCCGGGCCGTAGGACGCGACCAGCGGATTGAGACCCAGCGACTCGCCGCGCGCGATCTGCTGGCGGTAGGTGTTGGCGTAGAGGCCGAACGGCGTGTCCCAGCCGCACGCCTGGTAGTGCTCGATGGCGATCTGCAGCGCCTGGCGTAGCTGGTCGAGGTTCTGCGCGTCGGTGAAGGTCGGGCTCTTCTCGAACCACTTCGCGCCCAGCGCTTCGGCGGCGACGCCTTCGCTGCTGCGGCCATCCTCCAGCGC
>JAFAZJ010000261.1 GCA_019239835.1 Alphaproteobacteria bacterium
CCGTGATGCTCGATGGCGTCGATGGCGCCCTGGTTCAGCAGCAGCACCAGCGCGAAGCCCATGTTGGCGGACTGCCACATCTCCTGCACCGCGGTTGCCAGCAGCCACGGCATGCCCTGGCCGCCGAACGCCGGATCGAAGGGCAGCGAGTTCCAGCCGCCCTCGACCATCTGCTTGTAGAGATCGGGGAAGCCGTCGGGCGTGCGCACCACGCCGTTCTCCAGTCGCGCGCCCTGCATGTCGCCCTGCTTGTTGAGCGGCGCCAGCGCGCCGGCCGCCAGCTTGGCCGCCTCCTCGAGCACCGCATCGACCATGTCGTCGGTGGCGTTCTCGTAGCCGGGCAGGGCGGCGATCTCGGACAGACCGGCAACCTCGCGCAGCGCAAAGCGCATGTCGGCGAGCGGCGCGGTGTAGGTCATGGCGTTTCCCCGAAAACAGACGGCGTCGATTGACAGTCACCATAGGCGGTACGCACGGCGACCGGCAACCGGACGCAACTGTTCCTAAGGAGACACCCAATGGGTTGCCTGGACGACCCTGCCATTGGCATCGAACGAAACTGACCAGGCTTCGATATCGAGGAATAGGCGGTTCTCAAACCATATCCGCTTCACACATGGGGCGGGGCACGGTCTATCGGCGTATCTCGTGAAAGCCTTGTCCGCTCCGTCTACCGCGCTTGGAGTGCCGAATCGGCGTAGGACGTCTTCATAGCTGTCACCGATTTCTGTCTTATCGAAAGCGGCCTGCCTGCGGAACTGCGTGGCAAATCCAACACCCGCATACGCGAATGGCAACAGCAAGAGCCCGATCGCGACAACGGTCGTTGGTCTCATGCTTTCGCTCGCGATTCGACGACGAGCGCGGGCAGGGCGGCCAGTGTCCGTTCATGCCATCGAGCCGGCGGTGCGCCGTCAGGCGGGGCGAGGCCGACGCGGTTGTGCCAGTAGGTGTCGAGGCCGACAGCCGAGGTACCGAACAGGTCGTAGGCCGAGCCGGCGACGAACAACGTGCGCGATGGGTCGACGCCCAGCTCGTCCAAGGCCAGGCGGTAGGGACGTGGGTCGGGCTTGTAGAAGCCGGCGCGTTCGGAGGTGACGACGACGTCGAAGCGCACGCCGACTCGTGCGGCGGCGCGGCGGCCCAGGCGGTCGGAGCAGTTGGTGACGACGCCCAGCTTCACGTGGCCTTCGAGTTGTTTGAGCGTTGCGGTCGCGTCGTCCCATGGGATGAGCTCGTCCCAGCGGCGGTCGAGGTTGTCGGCGAGCGTTGGGGAGAAGCCGGCGATCTCGGCGGCTTCGCGTACGAGCGTTTCGTAGGGGCGGTAGGCGCCGGTGCCGTAGGTGAGCTTGAGATAGGCGGCGCGCCAAGTGCGGCCGTCACGCTCGCTGCCGGCGACTGTGTTCCACAAGGTCCACGAATCGAGCAGTGCGGTGAGCAGGTCGAAGAGGACGGCGTCGTAGCGGCGGCTCACGCGGCCTGCGCCGTCCTGCGCCCGGTGATCGTGTCGGCGACGCGCAGGCCGCTCTCGACCGCGCCGTTCATGAAGCCGGAGTAGTCCATGCTGGCGTGCTCGCCGGCGAACAGCAGGCGGCCGCCCATCTCGGGCTGGCCCTCCATGCCGAAGAAGCCGTAATGGCCTGGCATCTGGCAGGAGTACGAGCCCAGCGCGAAGCGGTTGCGGCTCCAGTTCATGAAGCGTTGCATGCCGGTGAACTCGGCCTTGATGCGCGGATCGAGGCTGCCGAGATAGTCGACCGCGGCATAGCCCTTGCCGTCGAAGACGCGGCCGGCGTCGCCGCCCAAGTAGTTGGTGAGGATGCCGTTGGGGCCGTCCTGGCCGCGGCTGGTTTCCCAGAAGCTCTGATGCACGGTGTCGGTGCTCAAGCCTCCGGTGAAGGCCGGCAACTTCTCGCCCGGCGTGCGCCAGATGCGCGAACCGAAATCGATCATCGACTTGGTGTTGGTGCCGAGATGGTACTCGGCGATGGCGCGCTGCTTCACCGGGTGCAGCGGCAGCGCCTTGATGCCCTCGACCTGGCGCAGGGTGGTGAACGGCAGCGTGATCACCACGCGCGAGGCCGGCACGATGACGGTGCGGCCGTTCTGGTCGAACACCAGCTCGAAGGATTGGCCGCGCTCGCGGATCGCCGTCAGCATGTGGCTGGTGCGCACGGCTCCGGCGCTGCCGGCGTGCTTGACGATCGCCTGGTGCAGCGCACGGGTCAGCGTCGAGCCGCCGCCGGCGATGCGCGCGCCCTCGTCGCTGTCGCCATACAGGTTCGCCTTGTCGGGGTTGACCAGCAGGATGAGGTTGAGCGCCGATTGCCGGTCGGTCTCGTCGCCCATCTCGCCGACATAACCCGCGCGCACCATGTCGCGCACCCACGGCTCGAGATCGCGGATGCTCTGGAGGTATTCCGTGAGCGACATGCGATCGAAGCGCGCCGAGCCGCGCGGCTGCGACCACGAGATGTCGAGGCGGCGCGTCGGGCCGCCGATCTCCAGATGCGTACGTCGCACCGCCGCCATCAGCGGCGCCAGCCCACGCCTGAACTCGGCGCCGGAGTACAGGCGGCCCTGGTGCATGTAGAGGCCTTCGCTGAGCCACGAGCCCGTCTTGGGGAAGACCTGCAGCGCGACGCCGAGCTCCTTGCACACACCCTTGAGCGCATCGTGATCGCTGTCGACCAGCTCGCCGCCCAGCTCGACGAACTGCCCCGCCCGGTTGAAGCGCTCCAGCGTGTAGACGCGACCGCCGATGCGCGAGGATCCCTCGTACAAGGTCACCGGCACGCCGCGCTTGCCCAGCTCATACGCTGCGGTGAGCCCGGCCAGTCCGCCGCCGACC
>JAFAZJ010000029.1 GCA_019239835.1 Alphaproteobacteria bacterium
GCGCTGGAGCGCGGCACGTTCCAGGCGGCCTCGTTCCCCTTCACCTACAGCTTCACGGCCTACAAGCTGCACGAGGTCTCGAAGTGGTACACGCTCGGCATGCAGCTGGGCATCGTCCACAATTCGGTCGTGCTGAGCGAGTCGGCATGGAAGGCGCTGCCCGACGAGTACAAGAAGATCCTGCAGGACGCCAAGGAAGAGACCTATGCCTTGCAGCGTGTCGCCTACGAGGAAGCCGACAAGAAGTCCTTCCCGATGTTCGAGAAGCGCAAGCTCGAGGTCATCAAGGTGTCCGACGAGATGCGCAAGAAGCTGATCGCCACCGCCGGGCAGCCGGTGTGGGATCATTGGGTCGCCGACATGGAGAAAAAGGGCTTGCCCGGCAAGGAAGCGCTCGAGCTGGTGCTGTCGACCGCAAAGAAGGTCGCGACGAACTGAGGCCTGTTGCAGGACGGCGCTTGCGTCGCGGTCCGCCGGGCTGCGAGAGTGCGGCGTCGTCTTCTTCGCGAGGGTTGTCATGTTCGATTTCACCGGCCGCCGCGTCGTCGTCTGCGGCGGCAGCCGCGGCATTGGCCGCTCGATCGCGCTGGGCTTCGCGCAGGCGGGCGCCGACGTCTCGATCTGCGCGCGCGGCGCGGAGGCGCTGGAAGAGACGCGCTCGCAGATGGCCAAGTCCAACCACAAGGCGCATGCCGGGTCGTGCGATCTGGGCGACGCCGCGGCGATCAAGCGCTACATCGAGGACGCGGCCAAGGCGCTGGGCGGCATCGATGTGCTGGTCAACAACGCCTCGGGCTTCGGCGCGACCGACGACGAGGCGGGTTGGGCCGTCGGCCTGAATGTCGACGTCATGGCGATGGTGCGCGCCTCGCAGGCGGCGATGCCCTATCTCGAGAAGGCCGGCGCGGCCAACGACGTCAACGGCGGCAAGGCCGGCGCCTCGATCATCAACATGTCGTCGATCTCGGCCATGCGCCCGTCGGCGCGCCAGCCGCCCTACGGCGCGGTGAAGGCGGCGATGATCCACTACACGCTGTCGCAGGCCGCGACGCTTGCGCGCAAGAACATCCGCGTGAATTGCATCGCGCCGGGCTCGATCGAGTTTCCCGGCGGCGTGTGGGACAAGCGCAAGACGGACCAGCCGCAGCTCTACAACGCGATCCACAAGAGCATCCCGTTTGGCCGCCTGGGCCATCCCGAGGAGATCGCGACCGTGGCGATGTTCCTCGCCTCGCCGCTGGCCAACTGGGTCACCGGCCAGACGATCTCGGTCGACGGCGGGCAGCTGCTGGGCGCCTGAGCGCGGCGTGCGCCTGCTGGTCTACAATCCCAACACGACCCAGGCGGTCACCGACCGCATGGTCGAGCAGGCGCGCCGCCACGCATCGGCGGACACCGAGATCGTGGGCTTAAGCGCACCACGCGGCGTGCCCTACATCAGCCTGCCGGAACAGGCGGCAGCCGCCGAGCGAGTCACGGCTACGATCGTCGCACGGGAGTGGCCGGCGTACGACGCGATCATCATCGCGGCGTTCGCCGATCCGGGCTTGATGGCGGCGCGTGACCTCTCGCCGCGGCCGGTCCTGGGCATTGCCGAGAGCGCGCTGCTGACGGCATCGATGATGGGCAATCGCTTTGCCATCGTGTCGATGGCATCGACTCTGTTGCCGGTGTTCGAGACCATGCTGCGCCGCCTGGGACTGACCGAGCGGGTGGTGACCAATTTCTTCCTCGATGCGCCCGTCGCGGATGTCGGGCGCATGCAGATCGACCATGGTGCAGCGCTCGAGACGGCGTGCCGCCATATCGCCGCGCGTGACGCTGTGTCGTCGATCATCCTCGGCGGCGGGCCGCTGGCCGGCCTCGCCGATAGCTTCCGTGCCCGCATCCGGGTGCCGCTGCTCGACGGCGTCGCCTGCGCTATCCGTCACGCCGAGACGCTGGTGCGGCTGCGCTAGGAGCGGCGCAGGCGCAGCGCGTTGGCGATGACGCTGACCGAGCTCAGCGACATCGCCGCCGCGGCGATCACCGGCGACAGCAGCAGGCCGAACAGCGGATAGAGCATGCCAGCCGCGATCGGCACGCCGGCCGCGTTGTAGGCGAAGGCGAAGAACAGGTTCTGCCTGATGTTGCGCATGGTGGCGCGCGACAGCGCCCGCGCCCGCACGATGCCGCGCAGATCGCCTTTCACCAGGGTGATGCCGGCACTCTCGATGGCGATCTCCGTGCCGGTGCCCATGGCGATGCCGATGTCGGCGGCGGCCAGCGCCGGCGCATCGTTTACGCCGTCGCCGGCCATGGCGACGACACGACCTTCGGCGCGCAGACGCTGCACGATCGCCGCCTTGTCCTGCGGCAGCACCTCGGCCTCGACGGCATCGATGCCCAGCTTCGTCGCGACGGCCTCTGCCGAACGACGCACGTCGCCGGTCAGCATGACGATGCGCAATCCCTCGGCCTTCAGCGCCGCGAGCGCATCGGATGTGGTCGCCTTCACCTTGTCGCCAACCGCGATCAGCGCGGCGAGTTGGCCGTCGACCGCCAGCATCACGACCGTTGCGCCGTCCGCACGCAAGGCATCGGCGCGGGACTCGCCCGATGCGGTGTCGATGGCGCGCTCCTTCAGCAAGACTGCGTTGCCCAGCACCAGCTTCTTGCCATCGACCGTGCCGGAGACGCCCTTGCCGACCGGCGAGTCGAAGTCCTGCGCGTCGGCCAGCGTCAACTTGCGTTCGCGCGCGGCGACCACGATGGCGGTGGCGATCGGATGCTCGCTGCTGCGTTCGAGGCTGGCGGCGAGCCGCAGCGCTTCGGACTCGTCCGTCCCGCCGAGCGTCTCGACCGCCAGCAGGGTCGGACGGCCCTCGGTCAGGGTGCCGGTCTTGTCGATCACCAGGGTGTCGACCTTCTCCATGCGCTCCAGCGCTTCGGCATCGCGGATCAGCACGCCCTCGGCGGCGCCACGGCCGATGCCGACCATGATCGACATTGGCGTCGCCAGGCCGAGCGCGCAGGGACAGGCGATGATCAGCACCGACACCGCGGCGACGACGGCGAAGGGCAGGGCGGGCGGCGGCCCCCACAGGCTCCAGGCGACGAAGCTCAGCACCGCGACGACCAGCACGGCGGGCACGAACCAGCCCGCGACCTGGTCGGCCAGACGCTGGATCGGCGCGCGGCTGCGCTGCGCTTGCGACACCATCTGCACGATGCGCGCCAGCATGGTGTCGGCGCCGACGCGCTCGGCGCGCATCACGAAGCTGCCCGTGGTGTTGATCGTGCCGCCGGTGACATTGTCGCCGGTGTTCTTCGTAACCGGCATCGGCTCGCCTGATATCATCGACTCGTCGAGCGTGCCGCGACCGCTGCTCAGCACGCCGTCGACCGGCACCCTGGCGCCGGGCTTCACGCGCAGGCGATCGCCGACGGTCACGGATTGCAGCGGCACCTCGCGCTCCTCGCCGTCGGCATCGACGCGCAGCGCCGTCGCGGGTGCGAGCTTCAGCAAGGCGCGGATCGCGCCGCCGGTGCGTTCGCGCGCGCGCAGCTCCAGCATCTGGCCCAGCAGCACCAGCACGACGATCACCGCGGCGGCCTCGAAATACACCGCGACCGCGCCGTGCGCGTCGCGCAGCGCCGCTGGGAAGATCCCGGGCGCGATCGTGGCGGCGAGGCTGTAGAGCCACGCCGCACCGGTGCCGATGGCGATCAGGGTGAACATGTTGAGCGCGCGATGGCGGATCGATGCGGCGCCGCGCTCGAGGAACGGCCAGCCGGCCCACAGCACGACAGGCGTCGCGAAAGCGAGCTGCACCCACGCCGACAGATGCGGCGAGACGAGCTGCAGATCGAAGAGATGTCCGCCCATCTCCAGCACGACCACCGGCAGCGCGAGCACGAGGCCGATCCAGAAGCGGCGCGTGAAGTCGATCAATTCGGGGTTGGGCGGCGCCTCGGCGGTGATGGCCTCGGGCTCCAGCGCCATGCCGCAAATCGGGCAGCTGCCCGGGCCGGCCTGATGGATCTCCGGATGCATCGGGCAGGTGTAGATCGCGGCGGCTTCGGCGGGCGAGGGCGGCGCGGCCGGCTTGGGCTCGAGGTAGCGCTGCGGCTCGGCCTGGAACTTGGTCAGGCACTTCGGATTGCAGAAGTAATGGGTGTGGCCGTGATGGGCGTGGACGTATTTGGCGCCCTCGATCCGCACCTTCATGCCGCAGACGGGATCGGTCGCCAACGCGTGGTCGTGCTGCTCACTCATGCTTGCGATATATACCCTACGGGGGTATAGTACAAGGCATGGACGACAAGATCAGGAAATCGAGCCTGGCGCGGCTGGCGCGCATCGAGGGACAGGTGCGCGGCGTGTCGCGCATGGTCGAGGCCGACCGCTATTGCATCGACGTGCTGACGCAGATCGGCGCGGTGCGCGCCGCGCTCGACAAGGTCGAGCAGGAGATCCTGCGCGACCATCTCGGCCACTGCGTGGCGCACGCGATGGGCAGCGGCTCGAAGGCGGAGCGCCAGCGCACCATCGACGAATTGATCGCGGTGCTCGACAGCCGCAAGCGCTAGTAGCGCAGATCGGCCCACACGCCGCTGTGGTCCGAGGCGATCGCGCCGCCTTCGCCGCCGTCGCCGAGCAGGCCGGCGGACACGGGTTCGCCGAGCCCGTTCGCGCCACCCCAAGCGGAGAACACGTAGTCGATGCGCCGGTCCGGCAATGCCGCGGCGCGCGTATGCGGGTTGGCGCGGCTCCAGGTGTGTCCTGTTTCGCCGGGCCGCGCCGAGTCCCAGGAGTCGTGGAACACCAGGCCGGGCGCGGTGGCGGCGCCCTTGCCGGTGAGCGCGCGGATCTCGTCGGAGTCCGGACCGGCGTTGAAGTCGCCGCAGAGCACGACGGCTTCGCCGCGACCCCGCCGTGCCTTGATCCATTGGCCGAGCGCTTTGGCCTGATCCTGCCGGATGTCGCTGTGGTCCGGCCGCCAGGCGAGCATCGCGTTGGCGACCAGCAGTCGCCCCCGCGGACCCTCGATGGTCGCCGCCTGGAAGAGGCCGGACCCGGCGGGATGCGTCGTGGGCGGGACCAGAGAGTCAGGATTGGCGATAGGCCAGCGTGACAGTAGTGCGGCGCCGCTGTGGATGCGCATGGGCTCGAACCAGTCGACCGCGGCGGCGTGATGGTAGCCGAGTTCTGTGGCAACGACCTTCGTCGCGTCGAAGCTCTCGTCGCGCCAGACTTCCTGCAGGCAGATCACGTCGGCATTCGCACCGCGCAGGATGTCGACGATCCGCGGATAGCGCTCACGCCAATCGCCGAGATTGGCCCAGACGTTCCAGCTCGCGATCCGGACCGTCGACTCGATGATCGAGGGCGGCATCGAGGCGCTAGTGCTGCAGCGGTGCGTGTTCGCCGGTGAAGCGGTCGAAATCCGTCCAGAAGCGGGCGCGGACCTTGTCGATCTCCATCATGATCTCGTGCCGCGCGCCTTCGTAGTTGATCACCTTGGCGTTGGGCAGGCGCGTCGCCAGCGCCGCATGGGTGCGGCTGTCGACAAGCAGGTCCTGCTTGGCGCTGAGAATCATCAGCGGCAGCGTGATGCGCGCCAGCGTGCTGGGCTCGACCAGCTGGCGGATCGAACGCACCGACTGGCGCAGCCAGCCCACGGTGGGACCACCGATCGGCAGGCGCGGATCGGTGACGTACCACGCCTCGGCGAAGCGGAAGCGGCGCAGATCGTGCGTCACCTTGTTGCCGATGAACTCACGGCCGACCAGGCGGAACGGCGTGCCGCCGTAGAAATAGCGCTGGTCGATCTTCGCGGTGGGCGGCAGCAGGCTGAGCAGCACGCGGATGACCGCCTCGCTGCGCAGCCCGGTCATCGGTGCCGTCATGAAGCCGGCCTTGATCGGCCCGCTGCCGTGCTCCTCGATATAGCGCAGCAGATTGTGTGCGCCCATCGAGTGGCTGAGCGAGACGATCGGCCTCGGCGCGTCGCTGGCGGCGACCTTGTCGATGAAGGCGGCGAGGTCGGCCACGTAGGTCTCGAATTTGTCGATATGGCCCTTCTGCGAATCGGGCAGGGCGCGCGCCGACAGGCCCTGGCCGCGCCAGTCCATCGTCCAGACCGCGAAGCCGCGGATCAGCAGCTCGGGCACGATCTCGATGGCATATTTCTCGATGAACTCGCCGCGGCCGTTGAGCAGCAGGATGGTGCCGCGCGGCCGCTCGGCGCGCGCGCGCCAGAAGGCGTAGCGCAGCTTGGTGCCGTCGGCGGCCGTCATGAAGTCGTAGCGGTCGGCGGCCACGTACATCTGCCGCACGAGCTCGGGCACCGCGCGCGGCGCGGCATCGGGGTCCGGCTCGTCGACGAGAGAAGGGGCGAGTTGGCTCACGGTATCCATACAAAAGTGAGCGGTAACAACACTTGCCGCCCGGGACAATGCCCCTGTTGCCGCTTTGGGATAGTTCTCGCAGTTGCGAATCGTTCGCGTTTGCCTTGACCCTATCCTTGGAATCAGCATTCTACCAGCCGCACTTGTGCTCGTGCGGGGGTCATGGGGACGTTCCCGCCCGGGCCGACGGAGGGTGTCAATGAAAGCCAAATCGCTGATTCTGGCCACGGCGGTGCTCGCCGGTATGGCCGCCGCACCTGCCCTGGCGCAGCAGGTCAATCTCTACACGGCGCGCCACTACCAGACGGACGAGAAGCTCTACACCGACTTCACCAAGGCGACCGGCATCAAGCTCAACCGCAAGGACGCCAACGAGAACGAGATCATCGAGATGATCCGCCAGGAGGGCGCCAACAGCCCGGCCGATCTGATGATCACCGTCGACATGGGCCGCATCTGGAAGGCCGAGCAGGCCGGCATCCTGCAGCCGGTGAAATCGGCGGTGCTCGACAAGGCGGTGCCCGCCTATTTGCGCGACAAGGACGGCATGTGGTTCGGCTTCTCCGCCCGCGCGCGCGTGCTGGTGATCAACAAGGAGAAGGTCAAGCCGGGCGAGCTGAAGGATTACGAGGATCTCGCCAAGCCGGAATGGAAGGGCCGCGTCTGCGCCCGCTCCGGCAGCCACATCTACAATCTCTCGCTGCTGTCCTCGATGATCGCCACGATCGGCGAGGACAAGGCCGAGGCCTGGGCGAGGGGCGTGAAGGAGAACCTGGCGCGGCCGCCGCAGGGCGGCGATACCGACCAGATCAAGGCGGTGTTCGCCGGCCAGTGCGACGTGGCGCTGAGCAACAGCTACTACTACGTGCGCCTCGTCAATTCCGACAAGGCTGAAGACAAGGCGATCGTCGCCAAGACGCAGGTCGTGTTCCCCAACCAGGGCAACCGCGGCACGCACGTCAACGTCTCGGGCGGCGGCCTGGCGAAGAACGCGCCGAACAAGGAGTCGGCGATCAAGTTCCTGGAGTACCTCGCCAGCGACTCCGCGCAGATCTACTTCGCCAACGGCAACAACGAGTGGCCGGTGACCGAAGTGCCGATCGACAACAAGGGCCTCGCCTCGCTGGGCAACTTCAAGCGCGATTCCGTGAACGTCGCCGAGCTGGGCCGCAACCAGGCCAAGGCGCAGGCGATCATGGACAAGGTCGGCTGGAAGTAAGTCGACGCGATCCGACGACGGCGCCGCGGCTCAGTCGCGGCGCCCGTTCTGTTTCGCCCGCCTGTCATTCCGAGCGCAGCGAGGAATCCAGGCGTCTCCCTAGATTCCCCGCTTCGCTCGGAATGACAGAGAGGGCCACTAGCCTGCGTTGTTGGTACGGCGATAGCGGAAGTCGCAGTGGCTGGCGCCCTGCATGATGGTTTGCGTGCGTTCGAGCGCGATATCGCCGCCGATGCCCTCGGCCACCGGGTAGTCCGCGCCGCAGACCAGCAGGAAGCCCAGCTCCGGCTCGCCCAGTGCCTTGTAGAACGCGGCGTACCGGCAGGCTGTGACGTCGATGGCGAAGGCGCCGGCCGATTGCTCGACCACGCTGTAGTCGAGTGCGGCGTCGCGGGCGTATGTCGCGAACGCCGAGCCCATGATCG
>JAFAZJ010000035.1 GCA_019239835.1 Alphaproteobacteria bacterium
CACGCCGTAGCCGACCGACGACACCAGCGCGATATCGGCGGCATCGGCACCGATCAGCGCCGCCGCGGCCTTGCGTGCGCGCTCGTGCATGGTGTTGGCGAACGCTGGATCGAGCTCCCATGGCCGGCCCTTGCGGCCGACGCCGACGCGGCCGGCTTCCTGCGAAGCCAGCGGTAGCGGGCTCCAGGCCGCGGCGTTGAGGTAGCAGACATCGCGCGGCAGATCGAACAGCGCGCGTTGCGAGGGCAGCATGGCGAACTCCTGCAGTGACGCGGGCAGCCTAGGCCATCGTGCGCCGCGATTCAGCCCTGCTCTTGTCGCCACACAATTGCGTCAGGCGCGGGTCACCATCGCCGGTACGAGGTCCTTCAGCGACGGCGCGCCCATCTGCTGCATGGCCGCGAACAGCTCGCGCCGCAGCAACTGCAGCACGCGCTCGACGCCCTCCTGCCCGAAAGCGCCCAGGCCCCACAGATACGGCCGGCCGATGCACGCGGCCTTCGCACCCATCGCCAGCGCCTTGACGATGTCGGTGCCGCGACGGAAGCCGCTGTCGACCAGCACCGGGATGCGGCCATCGACCGCGACCAGGATCTCCGGCAGCACCTCGATGGTCGAGCGGCCGTTGTCCTCGGCGCGGCCGCCATGGTTCGACACGATGATGCCGTCGACACCATGCTCGACCGCGAGCTTGGCATCCTCGCGCGCCAGAATGCCCTTGAGCAGGATCTTGGTGCCGACGCTGTCGCGCAGGCGCTTGACGAAGTCCCAGGTCAGGTTGTTGGCGCCGGTGCTGGTGGCGGTGCCCAGGTCGAGGCCGTCGAAACTCGGCTTGCGCTGCACGAAGCTGCGCAACCCGAGGCCATGGCACGAGCCGCACTGGCCCCCAGCCCCGTCGGCGCGCCACATGCGCTGGAACATCTCCCAGTTCTGCGCCGCCACTACGTCGACGGTAACGACGATCGCAGGCGCACCGGCCTTCTCGGCCCGCTTGGCCATCGCCAGGCCGAGCGACCACTCGTTGGTCGGATAGAGCTGGAACCACACCGGCGCACCGCGCGCCTCGATGGCAGCCTCGATCGAAGTCGTCGCCACAGTCGACAGCATCTGCAGATGCCGGCCGGTACGCGCGGCCTTGGCCACCGCGATCTCACCATCGGCGTGGAACGCCTTGTTGCTGCCGGTGGGCGCGACGACGATCGGGCTGTCGTAGGTCGTGCCGAACAGCTCCATTTTCATATCGATGCGACTGACATCGACCAGCCGCCTCGGCCTGAGCTGAAACGCAGCAAAGCCCTCGCGATTGGAGCGCAGCGTCACCTCGTCGTCGTTGCCGGTCGCCATGTATCCGAAATGCGCCGCCGACAGCTTTTGCCGCGCCACCGGCTCGAAATCGAAGACGCTCAGCGCGCGCGATGGTGAGTCGATCAGTGCGCTCAACTCCCGCGGCGCCCAGATCATCGGATCGGGCAAACGCGACTGCGGTGACTGTGCAAGCGCTGCACCACTGCCAAATAGCGGGCTGGCAGCCAAGTAGTGCAGGAAGCGGCGGCGGCTGGTGGTCGGATCGATCATCAGCGCGTAGCATACATATCCGGAAGCGACCTGCCCTTATCTCTTGTTCTCGGCAGGCGGCGGGACGTGGCGCGTCAGGTCCATGGCGTCGTGCAAGACACGAAGCACCTCGATGAAGGCGCCATCGCCGCGTTGCCTGACGCGGAACAGGATCAGGTGTCGCGCCCTGCTGGTGCCGCGCCCGGCGTGAAGTGTGAAGAGGTCGCGTCCGATCTCCGGTCGTGCGCGGACGCCTGGCGCTGTCGGACCACCGGCCAAAGCCAAAATCGCATCGTTCAGCAGCGCCGCGTAGCTGCGCGCCTGGCTCTCGCCAAAGCGGTCCGCTGTCCAGTCAACGATATCGTCCAGATCCGCGATTGCGGCGGCGGCCAGCCGGATCGCCCAGGTGGCCTTCTCGCCAGTCACTTGCGTCGTGGCCGCCGCGCGATGGCGCGCTCGGTGATGTGCTCCAGGCGCGTCCGTAGGGCGCCTTGGTCATCGAATGTCTCGTAATGGCCGGCCTCGATGTCGGCCAGTCCACGGCGTGCCGCTTCACGCAGCGCCTTCAGTCGTGCGCGATCATCGTTCTCGCGGCTCTCGACGAGCCGCAATCCCTCGCGCAGAACCTCGCTGGCATTCTGGTAACGGCCAGATGAAACGAGCTCCGCGATCAGCTCGGCCTGATGCTGGGTAAGAACCACGTTGCGCGTCGGCACAGCACATCCTCGACCGGAGAGGATGGCATATTATGCCAAAGACGCCGAAGGTGTCACCACATCGTCTTCGCCGCGCGGCCTGGCCATTCCTTGTCGTAGACCTCACCGCCGACGCGTCCCTTGCTCAGCGCGGCGAGGATGTCGCCGGCGCTGGGCAGGTCCTTGGGCGAGCGGTGGCGGGTGGGATTCCAGAGTTCGGAGCGGACCAGGGCACGGGCGCATTGGAAGTAGATGGTGTCGACCTGCATCACGGTTACTGAGCGTGGCGGCTTGCCTTCGACGGCGAAGGAGTCGAGCAGGGCGGACTCGATGCTCAGGTGAGCGTGGCCGTTGACGCGCAGGGTGTTGCCGATCCCGGGGATCAAGAACAAGAGCGCCACGCGCGGGTCGCGCACGATGTTGCGCAGCGAGTCGACGCGGTTGTTGCCCCTGCGGTCGGGCAGCATCAGCGTGCGTTCGTCGTGGATGCGCACGAAGCCGGCGAGGTCGCCGCGCGGCGAGCAGTCGAGGCCTTCCGGCCCCGATGTCGCCAGCGCCAGGAAGGGCGAGGCCTCGATATAGGCGCGGTATTGCGGTGTGATCCAGTCGACCTCCTTCACCGTGGAGGCCTCGTTCGGCAGGCCGTAGAGGGCCTCGAGCTGTTCGACGCTGGAGATGATCGACACGGCGGGACCTCGTCGGCGCGGGGTGGCGCGGTCTTTTACAGCGTCCGGCGGCGGGCCGTCCTGCGGCGCGGCGTTACGGGCAGGTGCGCGGCCTGTCGGGGCCAATGGTGACAAGGTCGGGCGCGCGTCGTAGCGTCGGGTCAGTTGCTTTTCCCCGGGAGACCAAGAATGTCGAACCTCATGCGAAGCGCTCGCCTGGCGCTGACGGCGGCCGTGCTGTCGACGGCGGCGGTGGTGCCCGCGATCGCGCCCGCTTCGGCGCAGGTCACCCTGCGCGCGGCGATGCATTCGGACCTGAAGATCATCGATCCGATCTGGACCACGGCGCTGATCTCCACCCATCACGGCTACCTGGTCTACGACACGCTGTTCGCGCTCGACGAGCAACTCGCCGTCAAGCCGCAGATGGTCGACAAGTACACGCTGAGCGACGACCGGGCGACCTGGACCTTCACCCTGCGCGATGGTCTCGCCTTCCACGACGGCGCGCCGGTGACGTCGGAAGACGTCATCGCCTCGCTCAGGCGCTGGGGCGCGCGCGACTCCGTGGGCCAGAAGCTGCTGTCCTTCGTCGCGTCGATGGAGGCGGTCGACCCCAAGACCTTCCGCATGAAGATGAAGGAGCCCTACGGCCTGGTGCTGCAGAGCCTCGCCAAGTCGGGCTCCAACGCGCCCTTCATCATGCCCAAGCGTGTCGCCGACACCAACCCGCAGGATCAGATCACCGACGCCACCGGCTCCGGCCCGTTCATTTTCGTCAAGAACGAGTGGAAGCCGGGCGAGAAGACGGTCTACGTCAAGAACGCCAAGTACGTGCCGCGCAACGAGCCGGCCTCGGGCCTGGCTGGCGGCAAGGTGCCCAAGGTCGACCGGATCGAGTGGCTGGCGATCCCCGACCTGCAGACCCAGGTCAACGCGCTGCTCAACGGCGAGATCGACCTGATCGAGATCGTTCCCGCCGATTTGCTGCCGCTGCTGGCCAAGGACAAGAACATCGAGCTGACGGTGACCAACACCTCGGGCCGGCAATACGCCATGCGCTTCAACACGCTGTTCAAGCCCTTCGACAACCCGAAGATCCGTGCCGCCGCGATGGTGGCGCTGAGCCAGCGCGAGTTCCTCGAGGCCAATGTCGGCGACGAGAAATGGTTCAAGGAGTGCAAGTCGCTGTTCCCCTGCGGCACGCCGCTGCAATCGACCAAGGGCTGGGACGGTGTGCTGAACGGCGACATCGCCAAGGCCAAGGCGATGCTGGCGGACGCCAAGTATGACGGCACGCCCGTTGTCTTCCTGCACCAGACCGACACCGCGGGGCACAACAACCTGGCCACCGTCGCCAAGGCGCAGCTCGAGAAGGCCGGCTTCAAGATCGACCTGCAGCCGATGGACTGGCAGACCCTGGTGTCGCGCCGCGCCAAGAAGGACGCGCCCGACAAAGGCGGCTGGGGCGCCTACTTCACCTCGTGGGGCTCGGTCGACGTGATCGATCCGGTGGCCGCAGCCTTCCTCAACGGCAGCTGCGAGAAGGCCACCTTCGGCTGGCCCTGCGATGCCGAGCTGGAGAAGTTGCGCGACGCCTATTCCAAGGAGACCGACGCGGCCAAGCAGAAGGCGATCGCCGAGCAGGTGCAGCTGCGCGTGCTGGAGTACCCAACGCACGTGCCGCTGGGCCAGTTCACCACGCCCACCGCGATCCGCAAGAACCTCACCGGCCTGGTGAAGGCGCCGTCCTTCGCCTTCTGGAATCTGGAGAAGAAGTGACCGACCTCGCCGACCGCGTCGCCCTGGTCACCGGCGCCTCGCGCGGCATTGGCCGCGCGGTCGCGCTGGCGCTGGGCGAGGCAGGTGCGGCGGTCGCGGTGAACTACGTCGAGCGGGCGGCCGATGCCGAAGCGGTTGCCGGCGCCATCCGCCAGGCCGGACGCGCCGCGCTCGCGGTGAAGGCCGACGTCTCGCAATCGGCCGACGTCGCCGACATGGTGCGCAAGGTCGAAGCGGCGCTGGGGTCGATCGACATCCTGGTGAACAACGCCGGCATCGGCATCATGCGCGGGCTGGACGACCTCACCGAAGCGGATTTCGATCGCACCATCGCGGTGAACCTGAAATCGGCGTTCCTGTGCACGCAGGCGGTATTGCCGGGCATGCGTGCGCGGCGCTGGGGCCGCATCGTCAATATCAGCTCCGGCGCGGCGCGTGGCGCCGGCATGGTCGGCGCCCACTACAACGCCTCGAAGGCCGGCATGGAAGGGCTGACACGCGGCTACGCCGCGCGGCTGGCCAAGGAAGGCATCACCGTCAACAACGTGGCGCCCTCGCTGATCGACACCGACATGATCGGCTCGCGGCGCGCCGAGGCGGCAGCGCGTATCCCGGTGGGCCGTCTGGGCACGTCGGAAGAGGTGGCGCAGGCGACCCTGATGGTGATCGGCAATGCCTACATGACCGGCCAGACAGTGCAGACCAACGGCGGCCTGCACTTCAACTAGGTGCGGGGCGCCAGAAGCGGATCCGCAGCAGCAGCATCACAACGAGCACGCCCAGAGCGGCGGCGAGCACGATATGGGCTGGCCGGGGGATGAGCAGCGGATCGAGGCTGGCCTGGACAATGCGCATCGGTGGCACGTTCTTGCTGCCCCAGTACCACAGCGCTTCGACGATCACGGTCAGGACCGGCGCGACAATTGCCAGGCCGAGCAGTGTCAGCGGCCTGTTGCGGATGTCGCGCGGCAGGAGCCGCCACAGCATCAGCCACAGGAACAGGCCCGAGGCCATGACGGCATCGGACACGTTGGCCTTGGACTGAATGAAGAAGTGGGTCAGGGCGAGAATCCCCAGCGGATAGACCAGGTAATGCAGGCGTTTCCAGTTGCGCCTGAGCTTGCGCTGCCAGCCATCGGTCGAGGTGATCGACAGCGTGATGAAGATCAGCAACGCGACGAAGCCGATAGTGAGATAGAAGCGCTTGACGATCTCCAGCGCCACAACGACCAGGTTCCATTTCTGGTCGAGGACGTAGAGCGTGAAGTGCAGCAGGGCGTAACCGGCGGCGGCGAGGCCCAGCCGGCGGCGCAAGGTGACCAGCGGCGGCCAGTCGAACAGCGCGCGCGCCGGCGTGATCGCCAGCGAGATCAGCAGGAAGGTTACCGCCCAGTCGCCGGTCCATAGCAGCGCCTCGGTGACGGGACGAGCGCCCATGCGGCCCATTTGCCAGCGCAGCGCCAGCTCCGCCGCCGGCAGCAGCGACAGGATGAGGACGGCGAGCTTGATCAGCGACAGGCGACGGGCGGGCGACACGGGCTTGACCCTAACGCATCGTCTGCTCGCGTGCGCTCACACTGGCGTCAGGTGCCGGTGAAGACCGGTGCGCGCTTTGCGATGAAAGCGCGCACCGCCTCCTTGTGGTCCTCGGTCTGCGAGCCCTTGATCATCCGCTCGGCCTCCTGGTCGGCCGCTGCGCGGTAGTCGACCAGCGGTGCGAGGTCGAGATTGTCCTTCATGGAGGCCAGCGCGATCGCCGGGCCGGCCGCCAGCTCGCGCGCCAGGCTGAACGCGGCGTCGCGCAGCTCGCCGTCGGGCACCACGCGGTTGACCAGGCCGATACGCTCGGCGCTGGCGGCGTCGACCCGGGCATTGGTGAACATCAGCTCGCGTGCCCTCCCGGTGCCGACCAGCCGGGTCAGCAGCCAGGCGATGCCGTAGTCGCCGCTCAGTGCGACGCGTGAATAGCCGGTGCTGACGAAGGATGAGGCGGCAGCGATGCGGATGTCGCAGCTCAGCGCAAGCGCCAGGCCGGCACCCACCGCCGGTCCGGGCAGCGCCGCGATGGTCGGTTTGCGCAGGGCCAGGATCGCGCCGGTGGAGGCCATCTGGCGGAACTTCAGGTCGGCCAGCCGCTCGTCCGGCGTCATCGTGGTCTTGCGGTTCTCGCCCATGCCCTTGACGTCGCCGCCGGCGCAGAAGGCATTGCCGGCGCCGGTCAGCATCACCGCGCGCACAGCGGCGTCCTCGCCGGCCAGCTTGATCATGGCACGCAGCGCGGTGCTGAGCTCGACCGACAGCGTGTTGCGCGCTTCCGGCCGGTTCAGGGTGATCACCAGCACGCCCTCGCGGAGCGCGGCGAGCAGCTGCGGCGTGCCGGTGTCGATTGGTCGTTCCATGTCCTGTCCTCCGGGGCTCGGGCGGCCGGCATATCGGCACGCCCGGGACCTCGCCGGCAAGGCCTCAACGGGGCTAGCGGCACGGGCGCGGCTCGTGGCATGGTGGCGGGGGTGACGGTCCGACCGCTGGAGACGGCCGTACCGTAAAGGAGGGGGTTTGCGATGAAGACTCGGATGTTGCTGGGCCTCGCTCTGGGCGCGTTGGCGCTGAGCGCCTGCACCGCCACCACCACGAAGCAGGCCGGCACGCCGCTTGGGGCGGACCCGGAGCTGCGCCGTCAGAACTATGCTTGCGCCAATGGCGTGAACATCATCGTCACCTATGACAATCGGGCGCAGACCGCCTCGATCCAGACGGCGGCGAACGGCCCGTCGACGACGCTGTCGCACGTGCCTGCAACCAGCGGTTTCTCATACGCTTCGGACACCGGCACCCTGCGCAGCTACGAATCCACGGGTGAAGTGATGTACGGGGTCGGCCGCTCCGGCGCCCCGACGCGCTGCCGCCCGTCCTGACCTGATTGAACCCGCCCACCGCCGCTTCTGATCAGGGGTGGCGGTCACCGGCGGGAGCCTTGCGTCGCGCCATTGCCCGCCTCATATGCCGGGCAATGGAGGACGTCATGAGCGTTCAACTCAACCACCACATCGTCTGGAGCCGCGACCAGAAGAAGGAAGCGGCCTTCCTCACGGACATTCTCGGCCTCAAGCCGGCGACCCAGTTCAGCCACTTCGACGTGGTCGAGCTTAGCAACGGCGTGTCGCTGGACTTCCACACCGACCCGGATCATCTCGTCCGGCAGCACTACGCCTTCCTGATCAGCGAGGCCGAGTTCGACGCCGTCTTCGGGCGCATCAAGGATCGGTCCCTGAAATACTGGGCCGATCCGGCGCGCAAGAAGGAAGGCGAGATCAACCGCCACGACGGCGGTCGCGGCATGTACTTCGAAAGCCCCGACGGCCATCTGCTCGAGGTGCTGACGCGCCCCTACGGCAGCGGCACCACCTGAGGAACCTGGTCCCCAGGAACTTCATTGGCGCCGGTCACGTTGTGGATTCATCCTGCAATCAGGGGTGAATCCGATGGCCAGCGCGCAGTCAGACCGTCAGCACCTGATCGAGATCATCAA
Organism: Alphaproteobacteria bacterium; assembly: GCA_019239835.1. Lineage (GTDB taxonomy): Bacteria > Pseudomonadota > Alphaproteobacteria > Reyranellales > Reyranellaceae > JAFAZJ01. Next base: position 8,226 of record JAFAZJ010000035.1, read on the forward strand.
GCGCTTCGACGCCGCGATCGTGCTGACCCATGACCCCGAGGGCGGCAAGCACGGCCGGCCGATGGCCGTGGTCGCCGTCGAGGATAACGGCGACATCTTTTTCGTCACCGATCTCGGCTCTGCCAAGGTGGCGGAGGTCAAGGACGACAACGACGTCGTGCTGACCTTTCAGAGCGGCAACCGCTTCGCCATCGTCGAAGGACCCGGCGAGGTGATCGTCGATCAGACGCTGGTCGACAAGTACTGGCAGGAATCCTGGCGGCTGTGGTTCCCCGAGGGCAAGCAGGACTGGCGCCTGTGCCTGCTGCGCATCACGCCATCGCGCGGCGAGTACTGGGATCGCGGTGGCCTGGAGAGCGTGCGCTTCGTCTTCGACGCGGCCAAGGCGCTGGCCACGCGCACCATCCCGGAGGAGCGGCCGGGCACCCACGGCAAGGTGCGGATGTAGTACTTGCTCGGCGGCGTCCGGGCTCGGGCCCCGCCGTTACCCAGGAGCTCGCTGACGGCGAATGCTCATGCCCCGTCGCGCCATAACGACGGGCTGGGTGGCGCTAAGCCTTTGGAATCGCAGGGGTGGCATGCCCATTGCTACACAAGAGTGATGGGCGAGAGCGTGATCCGGATCTACCGCTACCTGCACGACGATTGCTGATGCGCGCCCTGCCGCTGTTCCATGATTTGCGCGGCCGTACCTGCCTCGTCGTTGGCGACGGCGAGGCGGCGACACGCAAAGCGGGCGTGCTCGAGTCGGTCGGTGCGCACGTCGTGCGCGGCGCATCGGTTGATGCGCTCGACGATGTGGCGTTGGTCGTTGTCGCCGAAACGACCGACGCGGTCGCGCAAGACGCCTTCAACCGCTGTCGTGCGCGGGGCGTGCCGATCAACGCCGTCGATCGGCCACGCTACTGCACCGTAACCTGGCCAGCGATCGTCGATCGCGACCCGATCACTATCGCGATCGGCACCGCAGGCGCAGCGCCCATGCTGGCGCGATTGTTGCGCACGCGAATCGAGCAGGCCGTACCAATGTCGATGGCCGCGCTCGCGCGACTGGGCGAGGGCTGGCGCACGCGTGCGAAGGCGGCCCTCACCGCGCCGACGGCTCGTCTGCGGTTCTGGGAGCGATTCTTCGACGGACCGGTGACGGAAGCGGTGTTCCGCGGTGACATCGCCGAAGCCGATCGCCGCGCACGTGCGCTGCTCGCCGGTATTCCCGCGACGCCGCGCGGGATGGTGCATCTCGTCGGCGCGGGGCCGGGCGATCCGGAGCTCCTGACCTTGCGCGCGCTGCGCCTGATTCAATCGGCCGATGTCATCGTCCACGATCGGCTGGTGGGCGAGGAGGTGCTGGCCTACGCGCGTGCCGACGCCCTGCGCATCTATGTCGGCAAGCGCCGCGCCAACCATTGCGTGCCGCAGCAGGACATCAACGCCCTGCTGATCGAACATGCTCGTGCGGGAAAGCGGGTCGTGCGCCTGAAGGGCGGCGACCCATTCGTCTTCGGACGCGGCGGCGAGGAGATCGAAGCGCTGGTCGAGGCCGGCATCGCGTGCGACGTCACACCCGGCATCACGGCGGCGACAGGCTGTGCCGCCTATGCCGGCATCCCGCTGACACATCGGGACCATGCGCAGTCCTGCCTGTTCGTGACGGGTCATCTCAAGGATGGCCGCCTCGACCTGAACTGGGACGTGCTCGCACGGCCGCGTCAGACGCTGGCGATCTACATGGGCGTGGCGTCGCTGCCCGACCTCTCGCGCCAGCTCATCGCGCAGCGACTGCCGGGCAGCACGCCGGCGGCGGTGATCATCGATGGCACGCGGCCGACGCAGCGCGTGATCGCGGGGACATTGGCAAGCTTGCCTGGTCTTGCGGCGGCCGTGGCAGCCGCCGCTCGCCCGGCGCTGGTGCTGATCGGCGACGTGGTCGGTGTCGCCCTGCCGGCGCAGGCATTGCCGCTGGCGGCCGAGTAGGCGCTACGGCCGGCGCGTCCAGCTCGGCACGTTGACCGCGCCCGGCGGCACGTCGCCCTTCAGCAACGCCTGCACCTGGCGCACGGAGTCCATCGCCTGGCTTTCGCTGGCCGGTGGCGTCAGGCCGCCGATATGCGGTGTGGCGATCACGTTGGGCAAGTGCGCCAGTGCCGGCGATGGCATCTGGTCGGGCGCACGGCC
>JAFAZJ010000001.1 GCA_019239835.1 Alphaproteobacteria bacterium
GACGGAACCGGCGGCCGAGCCCGCCAACTTCTTCCGCCGCATTCCGCCGGCGCTGGGTCGCGACCTGCTGGCGCTGGAGATGGAGGACCACTACCTGCGCATCCACACCGCGATCGGCAGCGACCTGATCCTGTTACGCCTGCGTGACGCCATCGCCGAGCTGGGCGAGGGCGCCGGCCTGCAGGTGCATCGCTCCTGGTGGGTGGCACAGGGCGCCGTGCAGGGTGCGAACCGCGATGGTGCGAAGCTGACACTGGTCCTGCGCAACGGGCTGGAGGTGCCCGTCAGCAAGACCTGGCGAGAGGCGGTCAAGACCGCGGGGTGGCTGCCCTAGCGTCAGTCGACCTTGGCGCCAGAGTCCTTCACCACCTTCGCCCACTTCACGATCTCGGCCTTCACGAAGGCGCCGAGTTCGGCGGGCGACGATGTCATGATCTCGAAACCCTGCTTGGCGGCCGCGTCCTTGACGTCGGCCATCGCCAGCGCCTTCAGGGCCTCGATATTGACGCGCTTGATGATGTCGCCGGGCGTGCCTGCCGGTGCGAAGAGCGCGAACCAGGCATCCGACTCGAAGCCCGGGAACAGCGTCTCGGCGACGGTGGGCACGTCAGGCAGCGCCGCGGCGCGCGCCCGGCCGGTGGTCGCCAGTGCGCGCAGGGTGCCGGCGCGGATCTGGCCGATCACCGAGGGCATGGTCTGGAAGCTGGCCAGCACCTGGCCTCCCAGCAGATCCTGCACCGCCGGCGCCGTGCCCTTGTAGGGCACGTGCGTCGCCTCGAACCGGGCCATGCCCTTGAACAGCTCCATGGTCAGGTGCGAGGCCGAGCCGTTGCCGGTCGAGGCATAGTTCAGCTTGCCGCCCTGCGCCTTGGCCCAGGCAACGAACTCCTGGATGGTCTTCGCGGGCACCGAGGGATGCACGACCAGCACATGCGTCACGCCGGCGACCAGCGCGATGGGCGCGAAATCCTTGGCCGCGTCGTAGGGCATGTTGGGGAACAGGCTCTGGTTGGTGGCGTGCGTGGCGTTGTTGCCCAGTGCCAAGGTGTAGCCGTCGGCCGGCGCCTTGGCGGCGATGTCGGAGCCGAGATTGCCGCTGGCGCCCGGCTTGTTGTCGACGATCATCTGCTGGCCCAGCGCCAGCGCCAGCTTCTCGGCCAGCACGCGGCCCAGCACGTCGGTCGGTCCACCAGCGGGATAGGGCACGATCAGGCGGATCGGCTTGGCCGGCCAGGCCTGCGCGATGACAGGGCTGGCGAGCGAGGCGAAGCTGATACCGGCGAGACCGGCCAGCGCCGTGCGGCGATGGAACGACATGAAGACCCTCGATTGGGGGGAGCGTTGTGGGCGCGCGTCATACACCACGATGCGTCATCGTGCTATGCGCTCGCCCCATGGCACCTCGGCGCTGGCGCCGGGGCGTCACAGTCGTTCACAATATGTGCAATGCGCCGCACGCAATCCCGCCTGATTCATCGACCAAACACGCCCCATCTCCGTGCGGCGGCCGGTCCCGGTCGTCCTGATCTCCGATGACCGACGCCGATTATCCTTCCGCGCTGCGTGCCGGCTACCGCCTGAACGAGTACCGGATCGACCGCGTGCTGGGCCAGGGCGGCTTCGGCATCACCTATCTCGCCACCGACACCGTCCTGCATCGCGTCGTGGCGATGAAGGAGTACCTGCCGAGCGAGTTCGCGGTGCGCGCGCAGGGCGCCACCGTCTCGCCGCGTTCGCGCAACCAGGCCGATTCCTATCGCTGGGGCCTGGACCGCTTCCTCGACGAGGCGCGCACCCTGGCGCGTTTCCGCCATCGCAGCATCGTGCCCGTGCTGCGCTTCTTCGAGGCCAACGGCACCGGCTACATGGTGATGGAGCACGAGGCCGGCCGGCCCTTCGCCGAGCTGATCGCCGGGCCCGGACGGCTCGAGCCGGCGCGCGTCGTGACGGTGCTGTCGGGCCTGCTCGAGGGGCTGGAGCTGGTGCACGCCGCGGGCTTCCTGCATCGCGACATCAAGCCCGCCAACATCATCGTGCGCACCGACGGCTCGCCGGTGCTGATCGATTTCGGCGCCGCGCGCCAGGCGATGCGCAGCAGCGATCGCACGCTGACCAGCATCGTCACGCCGCGCTATGCGCCGATCGAGCAGTACGCCAGCGACGGCAAGCAGGGGCCGGCCACCGACATCTACGCGCTGGCCGCGGTGATGCATCACGCCATCACCGGCGCGGCGCCGCCGGAGGCCACGGCGCGCGTGCGCGACGACCCGTACAAGCCGCTGGCGCCCGATGGGCGCTATTCGCCGCGGTTCATTTCGGCGATCAACACAGCGCTGTCGGTCTTTCCCGAGAGCAGGCCGCGCTCGATCAAGGCGTGGCGAGAACTGTTGCAGCTCGAGGACGCAGCGCGCACGGCGCCGAAGGCCGATGCGAACGATCCGGAAGCCGCGCCCACGCGGGTATTGGACACGTCTTCCCGTCGCGTCCAGGTGCGCCTGTCCGCGATCCAGGACGACGATCGCATCCGGCCGCCCGAGCCCGCGGTCACGCGGCGACAGATCTTCTCCTGGCGCGGCCTGACCGGCGCACTGGGCCTCATCGCCGCTGTCGTGGTCGGCGGCGTGTTCGTCTGGCCGGCGCTGCGCGATCAGCCGCCGACGCAGGTCGCCACGGCACCAGCGCCGGCGCCGACGACGTCAGCGCCGATGCCGAAGCCGGCCGCGCCGGCCAATCCGCAACCGCCCGCGACCGCGACGAAGCCGACGCCACCACCTGCGCCGCCACAGGCGCAGCCGAAGCCGACCCCGCCGCCGCAGGCGGAACCCAAGCGCGAGCCGATCGACAAGGTGCTGCCGCCGGTCACGCAAGCGCCAGCGGGGCCCGCGCCGGTCGCACCCAAGGGCGTGACGCGCCAGAGCACCATCGATCTCGCCAGCTCAACGGCCACGCGCGCCAATGCCGCCGCCGAGCGCGCCAATATCGCCGGCCAACGCGCCCGCGAACGCGCTGGCGAGGCACGCATCCGGGCCGCCGAGGCGGGCAAGTCCGACCTGCCGGGCGCCGAGCGCGTCGACTTCCCCGACAAGTCGAAATACGTCGGTACGGTGCGCGACAATCGCCGCGAGGGGCTGGGCGTCGTCGAGATGGCGAACGGCGAGCGCCAGGCCGGCGAGTGGAAAGTCGATCGCCTCGACGGGCTGGGCACCGTGCGCACCACCGACGGCCGCGGCTACGAGGGCGAATGGTCGGGCGGCGCGCCGACGGGCTTCGGCGTCTTCACGCTACGGCCTGGCGTACGCCATGCCGGCGACGTGGTGGGCGGCAAGCCGGAGGGCTTCGGCGTGCGCACCTTCACGCGCGACGGCGTGTCGGTGACGCAGGCTGGCGATTGGCGCGGCGATGCGCTGGTCGGGCTGGGCGTCGAGACCGTGGGCTCGGAGCGCTACGAAGGCGAGTTTTCGGCCGGCCGTCGCCAGGGCATGGGCGTGCTGACCCTGCCCAACGGCACGCGCTTCCACGGCCGGTTTGTCGACGGCGAGCGCGACGGCTACGGTGTCGAGATCGCGCCCAATGGCACCGTCACCGCGGGCCTGTGGCGCAAGGGCGTGCTCGAGCGGAAGGAAGACTGATCCTAGCGATCTCTACCTTCCCCCGGAGGGGGAAGGTGGCGCGGAGCGACGGATGGGGGATGTCGAAGACGAACGCAGGAGTCCGTCTTCGACATCCCCCATCCGCCCTTCGGGCACCTTCCCCCTCCGGGGGAAGGGAGGCGGATGGAAGCGGAGCGTATGGCGGAACTGATCGGTGCAATCCTGGCCATCGCGGCGGCGCTGGCGCTGGCGAGCCTGTTGCTGCCGGTCGCCGAGCGCTTCCGTGTGCCACACACCGTGCTGCTGGCCCTGCTCGGCATTGCGCTGGGCATCCTGGTCGATCGCTACGGCGGCGAGGCCGCGGGCTACGGCATCGTCGGTGAGCTGGTGAGTGGTCTGAGCAGCGTCAGTGGCAAGGCCGAAGCCTTCCTCTACATCTTTCTGCCGCCGCTGCTGTTCACCGCCGGCCTGACGATCGAGGTGCGTCGCCTGATCGACGACATCTGGGCCGTGATGCTGCTGGCGATCGTCGCGGTGTTCCTGTGCATCGTCGCCGTCGGCGGGCTCCTGCATCTTGCCACCGGGCTCGACATCTTCCTCTGCCTGCTGCTGGGCGCCACGGTTTCGACAACCGGCCCGGCCGCGGTGATCGGCGTCTTGCGTGATGTCGGCGCGCCCAAGCGGCTGTCGATCCTTGCCGAGGGCGAAGCGCTGTTCAACGACGCCGCCGCCATCACCGTGTTCGGCATCCTGGTCGCCATCCTGATGTACGGTGCGCTGCCCGGCACCGTGTCATCCGCGCTGGGTTTCCTGCGCGAGTTCGTCGGCGGCATCGTGCTGGGCTATGCGCTGGCGCGGGCGGCGATCCTGCTGCTGATGCGCCTGGGCCATTCCAGCCTGGGCGTCACCTCGATCACCGTCGGGCTGGCCTATCTCGCCTACGTGCTGGGCGATCGCTACATCCATGTCTCCGGCGTCGTCGCCGTGGTGGCGGCGGCGCTGACCATGGCGGCACTGGGTCCGACACGCCTGCAGCCGCGCACCTGGGAGGCGTTGCGCGAGACCTGGCACCAGCTCGAGTTCTGGGCCAACTCGCTGATCTTCCTGCTCGCCGCCACCGTGGCGGCGCAGGTGCTCGACGATCTGCAGTGGCGCCATGTGCTGGCGGTGGTGGTGGTCTATGTCGCCGCCTTCGGCGCGCGCGCCTTCACCCTGTTCGGCCTGCTGCCGATGCTCGAGGCTGCGGGTCGCTCGCAGCCGGTGAACAAAGGCTATCGCACGATCCTGTTCTGGGGCGGCCTGCGCGGCGCGGTGACCCTGGCGCTGGCGCTGGTGGCCTACGGCAACGGCCGCCTGCCATCCGAGGTACGCGAGTTCGTCGCCGTGGTCGCCACGCTCTTCGTGCTGATGACGCTGTTCATCAACGCGCCCAGCCTGCGGCCGATGATGCGTTATTTCCGCCTCAACGAGCTCGACGAGACCGACAAGGCACTGCGCGATCGCGTGCTGAAGGTCTCGCGCGAGAAGGTCGATCGCGAGGTCGGCGAGATCGCCGAGGCCTATGGCGCGCCGGTCGCACCGCAGCCGGAACCGGCGCCGACCAACGTGGTGGTCTACGGCCCCTTGCTGCCAGCCGATGTTCGCGAGGCCTATGGCTTGCGCGTGCTGTGCGCACGCGAGCGTGAGCATTATCTCGAGCATTTCGAGCACCGCACGATCTCGCGCACCATCGCCACGCGGCTGATCACCGGCGTCGACCGCCTGATCGACCGGGTGCGCGCCGATGGCGTCGCGGGTTACGAGCAGGGGCAGCAGCAGCTCAACGAGGTTGGCTGGCGCTTCCATCTCGCGCTGTGGATCTACCAGCGCGTCGGCTGGGAGCGGCCCTTCGCCGAGCAGCTCGCCGACCGTTTCGAGACGCTGATGGCCATGCGCGTCGTGCTCGACGAGATCTGCGCGGACGACCGCGGCGATTTCTCCGTCCTGCTCGGCGAGGACGTCGCCGCCACCCTGGTCGCGCGCGCCGAGCGGCGGGCCCAGTCGGTGGACCGTGCGCTGCGGGCGCTGTCGCTGCAGTACGGCGGCTACGCCGACGCGGTACGCGCGCAGCACATCGAGCGTATCGCCATCCGCCTCGAGGGCCTCGAATACGACCGGCACTGGGCCAACATGACGATCGGCCGCGAGGTCTACGACGACCTGCAGCGCGAGCTGGAGGAGCGGCGCGCCGGCGCCATGCGGCGCACGCCGCTGCGCATCAGCCAGGAACTGGCGGCGATGATCTCCCGTGTGCCGATCTTCGCCCGGCTCAGCGACGCGGCCGTGCGCGAGGTCGGCAGCCGCCTGCGCCCGCGCGTTGCCATGCCGGGCGAGAAGGTGGTCGAGAAGGGCGAGGAAGGCGACGCCATGTACTTCATCACCGCCGGCCAGGCGGTGGTGAAGCTGCCGGTCGGCGACGTGGTGCTACGCGACGGCGATTTCTTCGGCGAGATGGCGCTTCTCGAGAACCGGCCACGCAACGCCGACGTCGTCGCCGATGGCTCCTGCCACCTCATGGAGCTGTCCGCCGCCGATTTCCGGCGACTTCTGAACGCCAATCCGGATATCCGCCGCGAGATCGAGGGGGTCGCCGAACGTCGTCGCACGTCGAACGCGGCACGTTCGTGACGACATCAAGGCATTGATTCTATTAACAAACCGGATATGGGAAAAAGTGAGAGGATTGTTCTCAAGGGTTGTTTCTGATTGTTTCAGATGATAGTTAGGTTGGTGTTGCATTCGTGCAACATCAACTTCAACGGTGGCGGACGTCCTCATGCGAGCGGCAGGGTTGGGCATACTTGTGGCAATTGTGGCGCTCGCGGCGCCCGTGACCCTTCTGGCCCAGACCGCCGATCCGCCGTCGACGAGCACCGACAAGCCGGCGACCAAGCCCGCAGTGAAGCCGCCGGGCAAGGCGGCGGCTGCCAAGCCCCCGGCCGCCGCGACCAAGCCTGCCGTGAAGCCGGCGGCACAGACCGCCAAGGTCAACGTCGTGCGCCCACCGCAGACGGCCACTGCTGCCGCCAAGCCGGCCACCGCTGCCGCGAAGCCTGCGACTACGCCCGGAACGACCAAGGTGGCGACCGGCCGCGCGGCGCCGGTGGCGCATGCCAACACGCAGCGTACCGGCCGCTACGGTGCCGCGGTGCCGACCGCTGCGGCGATGTCGCCCTATGCGCCGCCGGCCGAGAAGCTGGCGCCGCCGCCGGATGACGGCAGCCCGCGCACCCTGACCTTCTTCAATGTGAACACCCAGGAGACGATCACCTCGACCTACCGTCGCGGCGGTCAGTACGTGCCGACCGAGCTGCAGAAGCTCAGCACCTTCCTGGTCGATCACAAGAGCGGCGACGTGATCGCGATCGATCCGGAGCTGTTCGACATCCTCTATCACCTGCAGCGCAAGCTGGGCGCCTCGAGCTTCGAGGTGCTGTCGGCCTATCGCTCGCCGCAGACCAATGCCGTGCTGGCGCGCATGAGCCGTGGCGTGGCGCGTAACAGCCTGCACATGCAGGGCCAGGCGATCGACATCAAGGTGCCGGGCTTCACGCCCTTCCAGGTGCGCCAGGCGGCGCGTGAGCTGCAGCTCGGCGGCGTCGGCTACTATCCGCGTACCGGCTTCGTGCACGTCGACACCGGCCCCGTGCGCTACTGGTAAGGCGCATCGCCTGCGAATCGAAACGGGCCGCATCAGCGGCCCGTTTGCTTTTGGAGAGGCCTGCTGTTCAGCCAGGAGGCGGCCATGCCCGATTGGAAAGCCCGCGTTTCAATCCAGGAAGCCAACATCGTCACCCTCGACGTGGACGCCATCGTCAACGCCGCCAACTCCTCGCTGCTGGGCGGCGGCGGTGTCGATGGCGCGATCCATCGCGCCGCAGGACCGGAGCTGGTCGCCGAGTGCCGAATGCTCAATGGTTGCCGCACTGGCGAGGCCAAGATCACCAAGGGTTATCGCCTGAAGGCACGACATGTGATCCACACCGTTGGGCCGGTGTGGAACGGTGGGGATCACGGCGAGGCCGGGCTGCTGGCGTCGTGCTATCGCAACGTGCTGGGGCTCGCTGAAAAGCATGGCCTGCAGTCGATCGCCTTCCCGGCGATCAGCACGGGCATCTATCGCTATCCCGCCGAGGAAGCGACGCGCATCGCCATCGAGACGGTGCGCGACGGGCCGCCGATCGAGCGCGTGATCTTCTGCTGCTTCGGCCCGCCGATGCACGCGCTCTACGTCAGGACGCTGGCCGGGATCGATTGATCACTGGCCGTAGCGCTGGTGATCGCCCGCCAGGTAGGCAGCTTCCGCCGGCGTGTCGGTGCGGCCCAGGGCGGCGTTGCGATGCGGGAAGCGGCCGAAGCGCGCCACGGTATCGCGGTGGTCCACCGCCCAGGTCAACACGATCTCTGGGCTGTGACGCGCGAACAGGCCGATCGACCGGTGCTGGTCGCCCAGCGATTCGCTGTGCTCGAAGGGCAAGTAGAAGAACTTCGCGAGCTGGCAGGGAAAGCGCCGGTCGTAGCCGCGTGCCAGTGCCATGCGCGCAACCTGCCGGGCATGCCTGTCGCCGGCGAAGGCAGCCGCGGTGCCGCGACCGGTATTGCGGGTGAACTGGTCGAGCAGCAAAACCAGGGCCAGCGCGCCCTTGGGCGTGTCGATCCAGTGGTCGAGGCGTCGCGTCTGGGCCTGCCTGATCTCCTCACCGAAGCGCTGGCGGATCTCGGCGTCGAACGCGGGGCCGCATTTGAACCAGATCTCACGGCTTTCGCCGTATTTTGGATGAGCCCTGGGCATGCACCAGAAATCGAGGATGGCAGTGATACGCGGGTCGAGCATGTTGTCTTAGGATAGAGGCGAGCAGTGTTGGGGGAGCCCGATGGGCAAGGTCCGGAACATTCTATTTATCATGTGCGATCAGTTGCGCGCCGACCATTTGTCGTGCGCCGGCCACCCGCACCTCGCGACCCCGCATATCGATTCGCTGGCCAAGCGCGGGGTGCTGTTCCCGCGCGCCTATGTGCAGTCGGCCGTGTGCGGCCCCTCGCGCATGTCGTTCTATACCGGCCGCTACGTGCAGAGCCACGGCGCGACCTGGAACCGCGTGCCGCTGTCGATCCGTGAGCGCACCATCGGCGACTATCTCCGCCCCTCGGGCATGCGGGTGGCCCTGGCCGGCAAGACGCATGTGCTGCCCGATACTGAAGGCCTCGAGCGCTACGGCATCGAGGGTGGCTCGGCGCTGGCAGCGCTGATGCGCAGCGGCGGCTTCGAGGAGCTCGATCGCTACGATGGTCACTCGCCGCCGGGGACCGAGAGCGGCTATCCGGCCTATCTGCGCGCCCATGGCTACATCGCCGACGATCCCTGGAACGAGTTCGTCATCGCCGCCGATGGGCCCAACGGCGAGAAGCTCTCGGGCTGGAACATGCGCAACGTGCGCCTGCCGGCGCGCGTGAAGGAGGAGCACTCCGAGACCGCCTACATGACCGACCAGGCAATCCGCTTCGTCGAGCGCCAGGGCGATCAGCCGTGGTTCCTCCATCTCAGTTACGTCAAGCCGCATTGGCCCTACATGGCGCCGGCGCCCTATCACGCGCTCTACGGCCCGCAGCATTGCCTGGCGCCCAACCGCAGCGAGTCGGAGCTGGTCGACCAGCATCCCGTGCTCGCGGCCTATCGCCAGCACGAGGAATCGGTCTCATTCCAGCGGCCCGAAGCGCCAGCCACGGTGCGGCCGGCCTATATGGGCTTGATCAAGCAGATCGACGATCATCTCGGCCGGCTGTTCGCGGTAATGCAGAAGGCCGGTCGGCTCGACGACACGCTGATCGTGTTCACCGCCGACCATGGCGATTTCCTCGGTGATCACTGGCTGGGCGAGAAGGAGATCTTCTACGAGGAGGTGGTGCGCGTACCCTTCATCGTCGTCGATCCCGACGCCGGAGCCGATGCCACGCGCGGGACTGTCGATCAGCGCTTCGTCGAGGCCGTCGACGTGGTGCCGACCTGCCTCGATGCGCTGGGCCTGCCGCCACAGCGGCACCTGATCGAGGGCCGCTCGCTATTGCCGCTGACCCGAAGCGCCGCCGTGCCCAATGATCACGTATCGAGCAAGGCGCAGTCGCGCGATGATCGCACCGGCTGGCGCGACGCGGTGTTCTCCGAGCTCGACTATTCCTTCCGCGAGGCGCGCCGCACCTTGGGCCGTCACGTCCGTGATTGCCGCGCCTTCATGGTGCGCACGGATCGCTGGAAATACGTGTGGTGGCTGGATTTCCCGCCGCAGCTCTTCGACCTCGAGACCGATCCGCGCGAGCTTGTCGATCTCGGCCGCGACCCCGGCCACGCCTCGGTGCGCGATGAGATGCAGGGTCGCCTGTTCGACTGGATGCGCGCGCGCAAGAGCCGGGTCACGGTCGATGATGGCTTTGTCGAGGCGCGGACTGCGGCACATAAAGCACACGGGATACTATTCGGCGTGTGGTGATCCAACTTTGGTCGTGATTCGATGGCACGTGTAGTGCCAGCAGCGTACAGTCCTCTCATCAACCCTTTGCCAGTCGGAGAGTCGCGTGCTGCGACGCCGTCCGTTCACTCTCGCTGCTGCCGCCACGTTCCTGGCTGCGGCTGGTGGTGTGCGGGGGCAGGCACCCACGACCCGCAACTTCACCATCGGCTCCGGTCCGATCGGCGGCACCTACTTTCCCGTCGCCGGGCTGATCGCCACCGCGATCAGCAATCCGCCCGGCGGCCGTCCCTGTGACGCCGGCGGCAGTTGCGGCGTGCCTGGCCTGATCGCCGAGGCTGTGGCCACCCAGGGATCGGTCGAGAACATCAAGCGCATGGCCGAGGGCACGCTCGATGCCGCCATGGTGCAGGCCGACATCGCCGCCGCGGCGCTGGCCGGCGACGAGATGTTCGACGGCAAGCCGGTCACGATCCTGCGCGCAGCCGCCAACCTGTTCCCCGAGACCGTGCATATCGTGGCCCGCCGCGACCGCAACCTCGACAGCATCGCCGATTTGCGCGGCCGCACGGTGTCGCTGGGCGAGCAGGGCTCGGGCACCCTGCCGTTGGCGCGCGCGTTGCTGAGCGCTTATGGACTGGGCCGGCGCGACATCGTCGCCGACTACATCTCGCCGCAAGCCGCAAGCCACAAGCTGCGCGAGGGCACGCTCGATGCCTTCATCATGGTCGCCGGCCAGCCCGCGCCGCTGCTGGTCGGCCTGGCGCGGCAGGTCGAGATCGAGTTGCTGCCGGTCACCGCCGCCGTCGCCGAGCGGCTGCGTGGCGACCGGCCGGGAATCACCACGCTGACCACGCCGGCCGGGATGTATCAGGGCGTCGAGGCCTGTGATGGCATCGCCGTGGGCTCGCAGCTGATGGTCTCCAACAGCGTCGACGAGGAGATTGTCTACGGCAGCCTGCGCGCGCTGTTCCATCCCTCGGTGCGCAGCAGGCTCGACCGCGGCCATCCCGCCGCGGCGTTGATCACGCTCGAGACGGCGCTGCATGGGCTGGCCGTGCCGCTGCACGCCGGCGCCAAGCGCTATTACAAGGAACGCGGTCTGTTGAAGGACTGACGGTTCGACTCTGTCTATCATTCCGAGCGCAGCGAGGAATCCAGGGATGCTGCCTGGATTCCTCGCTGCGCTCGGAATGACAGGGGCTCCGCTCAGCGGAACTCGTATTGCTCGACCAGCCAGGGCTCATGCTTGGCCGCGTCGACCCACTCGGCCATCGCCGGGTGCTTCATTACATTGTCACAATAGGTCTTCGCTTCGTCGTCGAGCGACACCGCGTAGGTACGGAAGCGCGTCACGACGGGCGCGAACATCGCGTCGGCCACGGTGAACGGTCCGAAGAGGAAGCCGTCGTCGCGCGTCGCCGAGCCGGCGAAGCGTTTGCGGCAATCGAGCCAGATCGCGACGATGCGCTGCACCTGCGTCATCACCTCGGGCGTGCGGCCGTGTCCGGGGAACGAGCCGCGGATATTCATCGGCATCTCGCGGCGCAGGTCGGGAAATCCCGAATGCATTTCCGCAGACACCGAGCGCGCAACCGCGCGCGCCGCCTGCGCCTCGGGCCACAGGCCGGACGCGGGATCGAGCTCGTGCAGATACTCTGCGATCGACAGCGAATCCCAGATCGTCAGTCCCTTGTGGACCAGCGCCGGCAGCAGGCCCGACGACGAATAGCGCGCGATCTCCGCCTTGGTTTCCGGCGCGTAGAGCCTGATCTGCGTCTCGTCGAACTCGATGCCGGCGATCTTGCAGATCAGCCAGCCGCGCAGTGACCACGACGAGTAGTTTCGGTTGCCAAAGACGAGATTGAACTCGGCCATGTTGTCCTCATCCATCGTCGTCATACACGCACATCGGCGTTGCAAGCCACACCGATTCGCGACCATGCTGCGCGCTTCGCGTCGAGACTATAGCAGAAGCGGGGGGATCGGGTTGTGACGCTTCCGTTCATCGATCGCGCACCGGCGGCGGTTCCGGTGGCCGTCGTGTCACCGCCCGACTGGGCGGCGTGGTTCAAGCGTCAGCCGGCCAAGGCGCGCACGTGGCTGCAGGCTGCGTCGATCGCCGGCAAGGCGGGCGACTTCGCGATGGTGCCCGACGGCGACGGCAAGCCGTCGATGGCTGTCGTCGTGCGTTCGGTGAAGCCGACGATGTGGGATTACGGCGCGCTCGCCACGCGCCTGCCGCCCGGAGACTACGCGCTGGTCGGCGAGAGCGCGCCGATCTCGGTCACCGATGCGGCGATCGCCTTTGCGCTGGGCTCATGGCGTTTCTCGCGCTACCGCAAAGCGACCAAGGCAGCGCCACGCCTGGTGTGGCCCGCGAAGTGCGATCGCGCCGAGGTTGAGCGCGTCGCCGAATCGATGTTCATGGCGCGTGACCTGATCACGACGCCGGCCAACGACATGGGCCCGGCCGAGCTCGCGCTGGCGGCGCGGGGCTTGGCCCGCAAGCACCGCGCGCGCTTCACCGTGACCGTGGGCAATGAGCTGCAGCGGCGCAACTATCCCGTGATCCATGCCGTGGGTCGCGCCTCGACCCGCGCGCCGCGTCTGGTCGACATTATCTGGGGCCGACCCAATGCGCCCAAGGTAACCCTGATCGGCAAGGGCGTGTGCTTCGATTCCGGCGGCCTCGACCTGAAGCCCGCCTCGGGCATGCTCAACATGAAGAAGGACATGGGCGGTGCTGCGACCGTGCTGGCCGTGGCCTCGATGGTGATGGCGGCCAAGCTCAATGTGCGGCTGCGCGTGCTGATCCCGGCGGTCGAGAACAGCGTCTCGGGCAACGCCTTCCGGCCGATGGACATCATCACCTCGCGCAAGGGCACGACGGTGGAGATCGGCAACACCGACGCCGAGGGCCGCCTGATCATGTGCGATGCGCTCACCGAGGCGGTGCGCGAGGAGCCGGCGCTGGTGGTCGACGTCGCCACGCTGACCGGTGCGGCGCGCGTGGCGCTGGGCCCCGACCTGCCGGCGCTGTTCTGCAACGACGACGCCACCGCCGAGGCGCTGCTGAAGAGCGGCCGCGAGCGCGAGGACCAGCTGTGGCGCATGCCGCTGTGGCGCGGCTATCGCCGCTTCCTCGACAGCAAGATCGCCGACATCAACAACGCCGGCCAGACGCCCTTCGGCGGCGCCATCACCGCGGCGCTGTTCCTGCAGGAGTTCGTGCCCGACAGCGTGCCGTGGATGCACATCGACACCATGGCCTGGAACCAGGGCCAGCCCGGCCGCCCCGAAGGCGGCGAAGCGATGGGCGCCCGCGCGCTGTTCGCGATGCTGAAGGAGCGCTATCCCAAGCGATAGGGCACGGCCCGGCGCTCGGCGACGTCGGTATTGCGCGTACGCCACCATGTGCTGATCGCCGCGCATTGGCCGCTCAGCACTTCGCGAAAACCCAACCACATCTGGCGTCGTCCCCGCAGCGAATGAGCGAGGGCGGCGAGAAGGCCAGGCTGGGTGCGCGCGCCCCAGAAGGTGTGGTTGAGCAGGATGGCGAGCGTGCGCGACAGCGGCAGGTATTCGAGATAGCCCAGGGTCGCGTTGTGCATCATGTCGCGCAGCGCCAGCCGGTCGATCTGGCCGCGATCGTCGGAGTCGTGGCGTTGTGCGGGGTAGTGGTCGACGGCGATGGCGGGATCGTAGATCAGCAGCCAGCCGGCGCGGCGGATCGCGCCGCCGAACAGATATTCGTTGGCGACCTGCGCGCCCTGACCGCGCAGGCGGCGGTCGAAGCGCAGCGCGCCGATGGCGGCGCGGCGAAAGGCCATGCACACGCCTTTGAGCGACTCCACGTCGCGCGCGGGACCGAAGCCGGCATTGTGATTGCCGTAGGTGCGGCCGTACCAGGTGCTGATGCCGACGCGGGTCTCCGGCGGCCAGTCATCGCGGCGATCGCCCATGTAAATGTGGTCGCGTCCGCCGACGCCGCCGACGCGGGCGTTGACGAGGAAGTGGCCGGCAATGCGTTCGAGCCAGTCGTGATGTGGCGCGGCGTCGTCGTCGGTCATCGCCACGATATCGCCGATCGCCGCGTCGAGGCCTTCGTTCAGCGCGGCGACCACGCCGGGGACGGTGACCACACGAATGACCAACGGCAACGCGCCGGGATCGTAGGCGGCGAGCATCGCCTCGGTCGCGGCATCGATGTCGCGGCGTACGACGACGATTCGTGTCGGCAGCTTCGTCTGATCCTTCAGGGCGTCGAGGCAGCGCCGCAGATCGTCCGGCCGCTTGTAGGTCGGCACGATGACGGTGGCGTCCATCTCAATAGC
>JAFAZJ010000226.1 GCA_019239835.1 Alphaproteobacteria bacterium
TAGGTGTTGGCGGCAGGCATGACGGTACTCCGGCAGGAAATCGCGGCCGAACATCGGCCTGTCGACGGTCCCGCGTCAACCCGAGGTCTGGCCCGGCACGTGGACGTACTCGAACTTCAGTCCGTCCGGATCGGCAAAGAACACCGCGTAGTAGCCGGCGCCGTACTGCAGATAGTCGGCCGGCGGATCGAGGATCGTGGCGCCGACGCGCTGCAGCTCGGCGTGCAGCGCATCGACGTCGGCGCGGCTCTGGGCCGCCCAGGCGATGTGATGCAGGCCCGGCGTATAGCGGTCGTGCGTCACATCGTGCCGCGCCGGTTTGATGCCGATGGAGCAGAACAGGCCCGGCACGTCGCGATCCCAGTCGATGCCGTCGACCTGCTCGCGCGTGCGCCGGTAGCCCATGAACCCCAGCACCGCGTCGTAGATCGGCCCCGAGACCGCGACATCGCGCACGGTGAGATCGATGTGATGGATGAGGCCGCGCATGACGCCTCCATACTCACGATCTTCGTGCACGCCAGCTTGCCACATCGATGTCGTAGCGCACCACGTCGAGGCCCTTGTAGTGACCATCAGGCCCCCGCGTCATGCCTAGCCGCTGCATCAGGCCCCACGAGCGCACGTTGGTCTCGAGCGTGATCGCAAGGATCGACGGCACGCCCACGACGTCGAAGCCGAAATCCAGCGACGCCGCCGCGGCCTCGCGCGCGTATCCCTTGCCGTGCAGGTCGGGCAGGAACGCGTACAGCACCTCGGTGCCGTCGAACTCCGGCAGAAAGCGCAAGCCGACATGGCCCACGAGGCGGCCTTCGCGCGCGACATCGCCGCCCAGCGCGACCCGCTCGAAGGCACCCCACGGTGCGTAGCCACGCGTGCGCCAGTCATCCGCGAACGCCGCGATCGTCGCCTGGACGCGCTTGAGCGGATCGCCCGCCGACGCCGGCAGCCATTGCGCCACGCCGGGATGGAATCGCATGGCGACATACGCGTCCGCATCGCTGGGCGAAAGCGGACGCAGGATCAGGCGCGGTGTGACGACGACGCTCATGCGCGCAGTCTATCCGACGCTCGACTCGCCTGCCGCCTCTGGCCATGATCGGTAAACGACCGTTTACCGGAGGAACGCGCCATGGACTTCGACATTCCCGCCGAGATCGCCGCCTATCTGCGCGAGCTCGACGCCTTCATCGAGCGCGAGATCCGGCCGCTGGAGCAGCAGGACGACAACATCCGCTTCTTCGACCATCGCCGCGAGCACGCGCGCACCGACTGGGACAATGACGGCCAGCCCCGGCACGAGTGGGAAGACCTGCTGCTGGAGATGCGCCGGCGCGCCGACAAGGCGGGCCATCTGCGCTTCGCCCTGCCCAAGGCGCTGGGCGGCAAGGACGGCTCGAACCTCGCCATGGCGATCATCCGCGAGCATCTCGCGCACAAGGGTCTGGGCCTGCACAACGACCTGCAGAACGAGAGCTCGATCGTCGGCAACTTCCCCGTCGCCCTGCTGCTGCATCACTTCGGCACCCAGGAGCAGAAGGAGGAATTCATCGAGCCGATGTTCGCCGGCAAAAGGCGCGTTGCGTTCGGCCTGACCGAGCCCAAGCACGGTTCCGACGCGACCTTCATGGAGACCACCGCGGTCAAGCAGGGCAGCGACTGGGTGCTCAACGGCATGAAGCGGTTCAACACCGGCATGCACACGGCGACGCACGACCTGGTCTTCGCGCGCACCTCGGGCAAGCCAGGCGAGGCGCGCGGCATCTCGTGCTTCCTGACGCCGGTGAGCACACCCGGCTTCAAGGTCGAGTACATGTGGTGGACCTTCAACATGCCCAGCGATCACGCCGAGGTGTCGCTGACCAACGTCAAGGTGCCCGCCTCGACCATGCTGGGCGAAGAAGGCCACGGGCTCGACGTGGCGCAGACCTTCGTGCACGAGAACCGCATCCGCCAGGGTGCCTCCTCGCTGGGCGCGGCGCAGTACTGCATCGACATGAGCGTGGCTTATGCCAATCAGCGCGTGGTCTTCGGCAAGAAGCTGTCGAGCAATCAGGCGATCCAGTTCCCGCTGGCTGAATTGCACACCGAGGCGGAGATGGTGCGCGGGCTGGTGCGCAAGACCGCGTGGTATCTCGACCGCGAGCATCACATGGATGTCAGCCCGTGGGTGGCGATGGCCAACTACCGTGGCAACCGCCTGTGCTGCGACGCCGCCGACCGGGCGATGCAGGTGCATGGCGGCGTGGGCTACTCCAGGCACTTCCCGTTCGAGCACATCTACCGGCACCACCGGCGCTATCGCATCACCGAGGGCTCGGAAGAGATCCAGATCCGCCGTATTGCGGGCTCGATGTTCGGCTACTGGGGCACGCAGAAGAAGCCCAAGGCAGCGGAGTAGCTCCCTCTCCCCGCTTGCGGGGAGAGGGAGTATAGGTCCGCCGCCGACGCGGAAGGACCTTGCATGGCTTATTGGTGGCTGAACCAGAACGAGGACGAGATCGAGTTCTGGGACGAGGAGCTGATCGTCGTGCCGCGCCGCGACAAGCTCGGCAAGACCACGCCCGGTTTCCCTATCGCCGCCGGGATGCAGCCGGGCGATCTGGGCTTCGCCTTCGTCGGCGGCGATCTCGAGGCGGTGTTCGCGGTGATCGGCGCCGGCGAGGAGGAAGTCATCGAGCTGGGCGCCGACGCCCAGCGCCGCCCGGCGCGCATCGTGCCCGGCCGCTTCGTCGACCTGCCGGCGCCGCTCGCCTTCGAGACGCTGAGCACGCTGCTGCGTGGCACGCTGCCGATCGTCGATTCGCCGCTGCAGCCCGGCAGCGAGCGCGTCGAGACGCGCGTCTTCCCGGTCAAGGACAACGTGGCGCAGCGCCTGATCCAGGCCGTGCTGGTCGGTGATCCTGTGGCCGGCGGCGCCATGGGCGACGCGATGGCCGCGGCGCTGAGCGCCAGCGAGCGTGACGACCAGACCGTCGAAGCGCTGAACGCCGCGCGGCTGGGCGGCGGTCCGTTCGGCGAGGAGGTCCTCGCGCTGTGGGACGGCGCCTGCGCGGCGACCGGCACGACCCATCGCGGCCTCGTTCAGGTGGTGCCGATCAAGCCCTGGGTGCTGGCCACCGACGAAGAGCGCATGGACCCGCAGAACGGCCTGCCGCTGACGCCGACCTGGCACGTCGCCTTCAGCAGCGGCCAGATCGCCTTCGAGGACGATGGGCTGATCATGCTGGCGCGCGATCTCGACGCCGAGGACGCGCGCAGGGCCGGCATCGATCCCGAGTTCCGCCTTGCGCTCAAGGGCGAGCGCCAGGCCGGGTATCTCGCTGCTCACCGTGCGGCGCTATTCGACGGCTAACGCAATCCTGTCATCCCGAGCGCAGCGAGGGATCTAGGGCCGGCCTGGATCCCTCGCTGCGCTCGGGATGACAGCGAGATCAATGCGCGCCAATTGTCGCCGCCAGATGCGCGCGCAAATCCTCGACGGCGCGGGCCAGCGCCGCCGGATTGCCGCCGAAATGCGCGCCGCGCTTCGAGCACTCCCTGAGATAGGCGTTGATGCGATCGGCCGGCACCAGCACGCCGTCGTCCCAGCGACGGCCCTGCACCGGCTCCAGCTCGATATCCATGCGGCAGTCGCGCGCCGACGTCACTCTGTCGAGCAGGCGCACGGCGCCGGGCGAATCGAAACCGTGCGAGGCGCCGGGATAGACGATCGAGCGGATCGGTGCGCCCTTGCCGCGGAACCAGTCGATGTAGCGCTCGCACTGCGCCGCCGGCGTGTAGTCGTCGGCGCCGCCCATCAGCACCAGCATCGGTGCACGGGTGATCTCGCGCGACAGATAGGGCAGTGCGCAGGAGGGATAGAGCGGCACGTGCGTGGCGAAGCGTAAACTGCCAGCGGCGGCGCGGCGGAACGGCTCGAGCGCGGTGTAGAGCGACACCTGCCCGCCCTTCGAGAAGCCCATGATGCCGATGCGATTGGGATCGATGCGGGGATGCGTGGCGAGCAGCTTCAGGGCGTTGAAGGCATCGGCCACCATCGACGTGGTCGAGACCTGGGTCTGGTCCTCGGCAGTCGACGTCACGCCGCGCGGCCGAAAGGAATCGGTGACGAAGGCGGCGACACCCATGTCGACCAGCCGCTTCGCCCACGCGTGCTCGCGACCTGCCGAGACTCCGCCGCTGCCGTGCACCACGACCATCGCCGGCACCCGCGCTGTACCTGGCGGCAGGCTGAGCGTGCCGATGATCTCGACGGCGGATCCACCACCGCTCATCAGCACCGTCGGCCCTGATGGCGAGGATGAGGCGAAGCGGATCTCGCCGCTGCGGCCATCGCGTAAATCGACTACGGCCTGCGCCTGGGCATCGGCTGCCCAGAGCAAGCCGAGGAACAGCGCTGTCGCTCTGAGCATGAAAATCCTAGAGCGGCCCCATGACCGCGAAGATGAAGGTCGGCAGCGACAGTAGCAGCAGCGCGAGCGCCAGGCGCAAGCGGAAGCCCAGCAGCCGCACGACTCGAGCGCGCTCAACCCAGTCGATGTCCCAGCGTTGCGCGAGGCGGGTTTCC
Source organism: Alphaproteobacteria bacterium (assembly GCA_019239835.1). Classification (GTDB taxonomy): domain Bacteria; phylum Pseudomonadota; class Alphaproteobacteria; order Reyranellales; family Reyranellaceae; genus JAFAZJ01. The sequence continues at coordinate 4,571 of JAFAZJ010000226.1, forward strand.
TGCATCACGCAGTGCAGCGCCAGACTCAGCGCGACCAGCGCCGACGCTCCGCAGGCGATTGCGACGAGAGGGCCGTATCCGTCCATGGCTTCGCCCATGACAGCTTGATGCCCCGCTCGGCGCTCGGGGCGTAAATTCATATGGGCTGCAACGAACGGATTGAAAAGCGTCGATGCGAAATTCATCCACGGCCAGTGAACCGTGGTGTCATCGCGACACCAAGCGATCGATCGCGACGGCGAGCTCGTCAGCGTCGCGCACTTCGGCGTCGGGAAGCTCCGTCCAGTCGCGTGGCTCGACGTCGCGCCAGCGCCCGACGCGCAGCCAGATGGTCGTCATGCCCAGGCGCCGCGCCGGCGCGATATCGGCATCGATGCGGTCGCCGACCACAAGGCATTCCGCCGGCTGTGCGCCACAGGCCTCGGCGGCGCTGCGCAGAAGACGCGGATCGGGCTTGGCGGTGTCCAGCGCTGCGCCGCTGACTACGGCGTCAAAGAGCGCGCCATAGCCCAGCGCGTCGATGCGTGCGCCGAGATCGCGTGGTGCATCGTCGAGCGCCACGAGGCCGATGTCGCCGACGCGCAGGCTGGCGATCAGCTCGATCATGCCGGCTCGCGCCGCGCCCTTGCTGTCGGCGCCGCGTGTCTGCGCGAAGCGTGTCCACACGCTGTGCGCCAGCGCTGGCGAGCGGACCGCCAGCTGCCAGATCACACCGCGCCAGAAATCTGGCGCGCGTGATTCGAGTGTCGCGCTTTCGGCGGCGAGATAGTCGGCGGGCTGGATATGGACGGTCTCGCGGCGAAACAGGTCGACAACCAGCGCGTCGGCGCGATCGTCTAGTCCGGCCGTGTCCTCGAGCGGACCGCCGACATCGAACAGGATCGCGCGGATCACCACTCGAAGCGCGCGCCGTCGTAGTTGATGAAGCCGCCGGTGTCGCTGGGCTTCAGCCCTTCGATCACCTTGGTCATGCCGGCGACGCTGTTCGGCGGCGTCACCGGCGCTGCGGCACCGCCCATGTCTGTCGACACCCAGCCGGGATGCAGCACGACGCAAGTCAGGCCGCGCCCCTTGGTGTCGGTGGCGAGGCTCTTCCACGCCATGTTCAGCGCCGCCTTGCTGGCGCGATAGGCGTAACGGCCGCCTTCGTGGTTGAGGCCGATGCTGCCCAGCCGGCTGGAGATCGCCAGCATCGCCTTGCGCTGCGAGGCCGCGACGTGATCGACGAAGACCTCCGCCAGCTTCACCGGCGCCAGGGCATTCACCCGGAACGTCTCGAGCCAGACATCGGCGTCGACCTTGCCCAACTCGCCCGCCTCGCTGCCGGAGATCCCGGCATTGGCCAGCAGAACGTCGATCGCCTCGCCCTTCAAGGCAGACGCCAGCTTCGCCGTCGCGGCGAAATCGGTGACGTCGAGCTTGTGCCGCTGCACGTCGCCCTTCACCGCCTTCAACGCCGGCGCATCGGCGTCGCGCGCGCAGGCATGCACACGCCAGCCGGCGGCGGCATAGTGCTTCACGAACTCGATCCCCAGGCCGCGACTGGCGCCGGTGAGCAGGATGGTGGGCATGGACGATCTCCCTTTGACGTGGGCGACAGCCAAGGGATTCGCGCAGTCGCGGTCAAATGAAAAACGGCGCCCGCATGTCGCCGACGCCGTCATCACCTTCGATTGTCATCCCGAGCGGAGCGAGGGATCCAGGCTAGATCCCTCGCTCCGCTCGGGATGACGGAATCGCTCGTTACTCGGCCGCCTTGGCCACCGGTGCCGGCGGGACGACCGCCTTGGACTGGAACAGCGCGTCGATGTCGCCCTGGGCGTAGCCGAAGTCCTTCAGGATCTCGACGCAGTTCTCGCTGATATGCGGCGCGTAGTTCAGGCGCGGATCAGTGTCGCGTGCCGGCGGCAGGCCGGGGATCTGCGCGAAGGGCAGTCGCTTGCTGCCAGGCTGCTCGACCCAGTCGACGGCGCCCACCGCCTTCACGTGCGGATGCTCGAGGTAGTCGGCGTAGTTGTTGACCCGCTCGCAGAAGACTTCCTGCGCCTGCAACAGCTCGATCCACTCCGCGGTCTTCTTCGCCGGCATCGCCTCGTTGAGCGCCTTCATGATCTTGGGCGTGCCGCGGATGCGATCCTCGTGCGTCTGCAGGGTCGGGTCGTTGGCGACGTCGTCGCGGCCGACCAGCTCGAAGAGCTTGCGGAAATGGTGCGGGCGCATGGCGCTCAGCACGATGTGGCCGTCGGCGGTCTTGAAGGTGCCGGCCGGCATGTAGAGCGGCGGCGGCGTGCCGTTGCTCCAGATGTATTCCATCAGCTTGGCACCCTGCCAGGCGGCCGCGGCCTGCATCAGCGACAGGTCGAGATAGGTGCCCTCGCCGAAGCGCAGCTGGCGCATCAGCGCCGGCGACAGCGCATTGAAGACGTAGAGGCCTGTCGTGACATCGACGGCGATCATGCCCTGGCGGTGCGGCCAGCCCTCGGCGGTGCGGTTCATCACCATCATGCCGCTGAAGGCCTGGATCAGGCCGTCGACCGTGGGCCGCTTGTTGTTGGGGCCGGTCTGGCCGAAGCCCGAGACCGAAGTGTAGATCACGCTGGGGTTGATCGCCTTGATGTCGTCGTAGCCCAGGCCTAGCCGCTTCACCACGCCGGGGCGGAAGCTCTCGATGACGATGTTGGCCTTGGCGGCGATCTTCTTCACCACCTCCAGCCCCTTGGGCGATTTCAGGTCGACGGCGATCGAGCGCTTGCCGCGGTTGAAGGCGATCGAATGGGCGCAGTGATCGCCGCTGATCTCGCCCAGGCCGCGGCCCCAATCGCCTTCCGGCGGCTCGATCTTCACCACGTCGGCGCCGTGCTGGGCCAACAGCATGGTGCTGTGCGGCCCCGCCACGCCCTGCGTGAGGTCGAGCACCACGATGCCCTCGAAAGCCTTGCGCTGGCTGGTCATGTCCGTCCCGTGAACAAGCGTTTCCCTGACCGGAAACTCTGTCATCGGTCCGCGTCAGGCAAGCGATTCCCGGTCACAGCGACGGCATGGCGGTCATGCGGCCGTTCTGGCGGCCGAGGTCAGGCCATAGCCGCGATGCGCAATCGCATTTCGGAACCGATCTCCGACAGCAGCCGAAGCAGATCGAGGCGGGTGATGGCGACGCAGCCCTCGGTCGGCCGGTAACCCTCTCGCGCCACATGGAGAAAGATCGCGCTACCGGCGCCTGGAACGATGGGATCGTCGTTGAAGCCGAGCTCGACCACGAGATCGTAGAGATCGTCGTCACGCCACATCCGCTCATGCCCCGCCGGGTGCGGCAGGCTGACCGGACGGTTGTACGCGGCCGCCGCAGGATCATCGCACCAGCCATCCTCGCGGCCGATCGGCCGCATCGGCAGGCGACATTTCACGGGCTCGGCAAAGCGGTCGGCGCGGAACCACAGGCGGCGCAGGGGAAACGTGCCCAGCGGGGTGGCGCCGTCGCCCTCGCGCTTTTCGGCGCGCACCCCGCCACGACCCAGCGCGCAAGGCACCAGCAACGAGCCGTACCGCAGGATGCCCCGGTTGGGGCGGCGCGGCTCGGCGAGGACCTCGATCACATCGTCCATTGCGTGCTAAGGCGGGCAGGTACGTCGTCTAACGGGGAATTCCATGGCCTTCGTTTTTCCGCCGGCACCGACGGTCGGCGTTCCGATTCACGGCACGTCCGACTTGTTCGCGGTGCGGCGCATCTACTGCGTCGGACGCAACTACGCGGCGCATGCCCGGGAGATGGGCGGCGACCCGGACCGCGAGCCACCGTTCTTCTTCGCCAAGCCGACAGACGCCATCGTCGTTGCACCTAACGTGAACAGCCCGGCAAAGATCCCCTTCCCGCCGGTCACCAAGAATCTTCACCACGAAATGGAATTGGTCGTGGCGATCGGCAAAGCCGGAGCCGACGTGCCGGTCGACAAGGCGCTGGACTACGCCTGGGGCTATGCCGCCGGCCTCGACATGACTCGTCGCGACATCCAGAACGCCGCCCGCGACAAGGGCCGCCCCTGGGACATGGGCAAGGGCTTCGACAATTCCGCCCCGATCGGCGTGCTCTTTCGCGCCTCGGAGATCGGTCACCCCGACAAGGGCGAGATCAAGCTCGATGTCTCGGGCAAGACCAAGCAGCACGCCAATCTCGACGCGCTGATCTGGGACGTTGCCGAGACGATCTCGTACCTCTCCGGCCTGGTGACGCTGGGCGTCGGCGACCTGATCTACACCGGCACGCCCGAAGGCGTCGGCCCGGTGGTCAAGGGCGACACCCTGATCGGCCATGTCGAGCGCTGCGGCTCGGTGGCGATCCAGTACGTCTAACTCAAGCCTTACCTTCCCCCGGAGGGGGAAGGTGCCCGAAGGGCGGATGGGGGATGTCGAAGACGAACGCAGGAGTCCGTCTTCGACATCCCCC
>JAFAZJ010000049.1 GCA_019239835.1 Alphaproteobacteria bacterium
CAGCTTGTCGCCGCTGAACATCGGGCCGACCAGGTTCTGCCGCTTGACCACGAGGTAGAACAGCGAGGCGCTGACATGCAGCGCCACCAGCAGGTACAGCACGTTGATCCAGTAGGTGTGGATCTTGGTCGCGCCGCCGCTGAAGCCCTCGCTGGCGAACTTGGCCAGCGGGCCGGCGTGGTAGCCCATATCGGTGTCGGTGGCGAACAGCCCGGTGATGATCTGGAACAGCAGGCTGAGGATCAACGCCACCACCATCCAGCCGCCGACCGGGTTATGGCCGATATCAGGCTCGGCCTTGGGACCGAACAGGCTGCGCGCGTAGGCGATGCCGGCGGCCGGACCCTTCACGAAATGGCCGAAGCGCGCCGTGGTGCTGCCAACGAAACCCCAGGCGATGCGAAACAGCAGCAGGGCGAGGATGGCGTAGCCGCACCAGAAATGCAGCGTCAGCCAGTTGAACTCCTTGTTCCAGCCCGGTCCCCATTTCACGCTGACGACCTGGATCACGACCAGCACGACCAGGGTCCAGTGGAACAACCGCGTCGGCAGATCCCACACGCGCAGCTTCGATCGCGATTCGCCGGCCATCGCCCCCTCGATTCCTCTCTGCCGCGCCACTGTGCCCGCGCGTCGCACCGGGTCAAGCGATTGATACCACGCCGCCTTTCCGCCATGTTGGCCGCCTAGCACTTGGACGTTCGCAACCTCGAACGATCCGCAGGGGAGACATGGCAGCTCAACGGATGATCGGCGCCCGGCTTGCGATGGTGATCGCGCTGGCACTCGCGCCCGTGACGACGATGGCCCAGGGATTCGGCACCTCGCCGACATCGCCCACGCCGAATACCAAACCGCAGACACCACCCGCGGCGAAGCCGCCGCAGGACGCCGCCAAGCCGGACGCTGACAAGGGCAAGCCGGACGCTGACAAAGGCAAGCCGCAGCTGGTCATGGACTTGCAGCCGGCTTTCGACGCCATCAAGGCCAAGGACTGGACAGGTGCCGAGAAATTCCTGCTGACCAAGGCCAGAAGCAACGATCCGCGCGCGCAGTTCCTGCTCGGCGCCGAGGTCTACGGCAACAAGGAATCGAAGCTCTACGATCCGAAGAAGTCGATCCCGCTGATCAAGGATTCGGCCGAGCGCGGCTTCGCCCGCTCGATGCTGTTCTATGGCATCGCCTACGCCGACGGGGCTTGGGCTGGTCTGCCCAAGGATATGGTCGAGGCCTACAAGTGGACGGCGCTGGCCTCACGGCGCGGTGTGCCCGAGGCTGGTCAGTTTCTCGCTTCCATGGCCAAGGACATGACGCCCGACCAGATCGATCGCGCCAAGGCCGCCGCTGACAAGTACGCGCCCCGTCGCTGATGGTCCCTCGCCGCCTCCCCCACGCGCTGGCGCTGGCATCGTTGCTGGCGCTGGCGGCGCCGGTTCTGGCGGAGGACAAGGCGGCCGATCTCGCCAAGGCCGTCGCCGCCGCCGAGAAGGGCGACGCCGTGACGGCCGAGCCATTGCTGCGGCCACTGGCGCTCGACAACAACGAGGCAGCGGCCTGGCTGGGCTACCTGCTGGTGCAGCATGGCGATGAGGACAACGTCCGGGAGGGCATGATCCTGCTGCGGCGCGCGGCTTTCGCCGGCAACGCGCGCGCCAAATACGGGCTGGCCTTCCAGTACCTCAACGGTTCGGGCACCGACCGCAACGACATCGAGGCCGCGCGGCTGTTTCACGAGGCCGCCGACGGCGGCATCGCGCGCGCGGCCTACAATCTCGGCCTGATGTACGCCAATGGCCGCGGCGTGCCGCGCGATCCGGCGCAGGCCCTGAAGTGGTACGAGCAGGCAGCCAGGGCCGGCGATCCCTACGGCTCCTATGCCTGGGCGCGCGCGATGGAAACCTCGCCGCAGGCGCCGCAGCGCTGGGCCGAGATCGCGCCGCTCTATCTCGCCGCCGCCAAGGCCGGCCACGTGCCGGCAGCGGTGCGCTACGGCGCGATGCTGCTCGAAGGCCGCGGCGTGAGCCGCGATCGTGCGCGTGCCGAGTTCTGGCTGCGCCACGCCGCCGACCACGGCTATCCCGAAGCGGCGCTGCTGATGGGCGATCTGTTCGGCCAGATGGCCCTGAGCCGCACCGGCAGGCAGCAGGAAGAGGCCGCCAAATCCGCGGCGAGCTGGTATCTGCGCGCCGCCGAGGCCGGCGTGGCGATCGCCCAGGCCAAGCTGGGCAATTGCTATTTCGCCGGTGCGGGCGTGCCGCGTGATTTTCCGACGGCGCAGCGCTGGTATCGCCGCGCCGCCAATCAGGGCAACGCCGATGCGCAGTACGTGCTGGGCGTCTGGCTGAGCGGCGGCGTCGCCGGCACCACCGATCCGGTCGAGGGCTATCGCCTGCTGGTGCTGGCCGAACGCCAGGGCCACAGCAACGCCGCCAAGGTGCGCGCGCGGGCGGTCGAGAAGCTGAGTCCGGATCAGATCCAGCGCGGCGACCAGGCGGCGCTGTCGTTCGTGCCCAAGCCCGAACGCCTGCCGAGCGCCGACGAAGAGGCGCCGACGCTGAAGCCGCCGACCGGTAAGGTGCCCTGAGCCCTGTATGCTTGACTTGTATTATTTCCCATCCGTAATGTGCAAATCACTATGACAATCACGGATTGGGGATGCGCGAGCCGTTCTGGGAATTGGGTCATCGCATCAAGGGCCTGCGCAAGCAGAAGGGCCTGACCCAGCAGGAATTCGCCGCCAAGCTGGGCGTCACCCAGCCCACCGTGCATCGCTGGGAAAAGGGCGCCTTCACCCCCGACGACAAGATGCTCGAGGTCCTGTCGGATCTGGCCGGCGTGCCGACAGCGGTGTTCCGCTACGGCGAGGTCCGCATCGGCCGGCGCATGATCCCGGTGGCCGGCTATGTGGGGGCCGGCGGCGAGGTGCTGGCGATCAACGACCAGTCCGCCGGCACCGGCGCCGAGGAAGTCGAGGCGCCACCGGATTCCGGGCTCTACATGGTCGCGGTGAAAGTACGCGGCGACGCCATGCTGCCGATCTATGCCGACGGCGACGTTCTGTTCTACGGCCGCGATCCGGGACTGGGCGGCGTCGATCCGGCGACCTGCGTCGGCCGCGACTGCGTCGTGAAGCTGGTGAACGGGCCAAGCCTGGTAAAGCGCGTCGCACTGGGCGGCGGGCGCAATACCTATCTGCTGATGTCGTTCGTCGCCGAGCCGATCGTCAACGTCCGGCTCGAATGGGCGAGCCCGGTGCGCTGGGTAAAACGGCGCTAGAGACTATTTGTGCGGGCAGCTTGGCGGACGCCAGACGTTGGTCTGGCCGGCCGGCGGGCACGGCGTGGCCGCGGCCAGGGCCTTGCGATCGAGCTGCAGCAAGGTCGGCGTCGCATAAACGACACCGGCGGCAAGGCCGAGCTTTGCCAGCGCGCGGCGGCGCGACACAGCGATGGTGTCGCGCGTTGACGGCGCGGCGGTTTCAGTGGTTTCCGGAAGGTTATGCATAGACACCAATCCCCAGGCCTTATGACTTGGATTTATAGACCAGACTATATCAGGCCAAGTGCATCTTGGCTAGCGGCGCGACGTCATGTCCCTGACGAGATGGGAGCCTGAGCCGGTGGCATTGAGCGACGATCCTCTCGGCCGGCCGGAAGTCACCCAGGCGGTAACGCGTGGCGCGGCGCGCTGGCTGCGCCAGCGCCGCCTGTCGCCGATCCTCGAGGTACCGCTGGCCGACGGGCGTCGGGCCGACATTGTCGCGGTGGGCGACAATGGCGAGATCACCATCGTCGAGGTGAAATCCAGCCTCGAGGATTTCCGCGTCGACACCAAATGGGGCGACTACCTCGCCTGGTGCGACCGGTTTTATTTCGCGACGCCTGCGACTTTCCCGCTGGAGCTGCTGCCGGCGGACACAGGCGTGATCCTCGCCGACGCCTTCGGCGCGGAATTGCTGCGCGAGGATGCGCGGCCGCCTGAAGCGACCAAGCTGTCGGCCGCGCGCCGCAAGGCGCTGCTGGTGCGCCTGAGCCGGTTGGCGGGCGAGCGCCTGCAGCGGCTGGCCGATCCAGCCTTTACCGCGCTCGACGGTGCCTGAACGTCAGCCGCCGCTCATGCGCCGGATGGTTGCGGTGGTGCTGTGGCCTTCCGCCAGGTGCGCCAGCACGATCCTGCCGCCCCAGCTCTCGACCAGGTCGGCGCCGACCACGGTCTCGCGCGTGTAGTCGGCGCCCTTCACCAGCACGTCGGGCCGCACGGCTTCGATCAGCTTCAACGGCGTGTCTTCGGCGAACACGGTCACCAGGTCGACATCGGCCAATGAGGCGAGCACCGTGGCGCGCGCGATCTGGCCGTTGACCGGCCGCCCATCGCCTTTGAGGCGGCGCACCGAATCGTCGCTGTTCAATCCGACCACCAGCCGATCGCAGGCGGCGCGCGCCTGGCGCATCAACGAGACGTGGCCGGGATGCAGCAGATCGAAGCAGCCGTTGGTGAAGCCGACCTTCAGTCCCGCCTGGCGCCAGCGCGCCACCTCGTCGCGCAGCCGTGTCAGGTCGGCGATCTTCGACGCATGCGGATCCGCGCCACCGCTGCCCAGCAGCCCGCGCGCCAGCTCGGCCAACGAACAGGTCGCGGTGCCGAGCTTGGCGACCACCACGGCGGCCGCGACATTGGCCAGCGCCGCCGCGTCCTCGCTCGACAGCCCGCCACCCAGCGATGCGGCGAAAGTGGCGATCACCGTGTCGCCGGCACCGGAGACGTCGAACACCTCGACCGGCCGCGCCGGCACATGCACCGCCGTGCCATCGGCGCGCACCAGCGACAGGCCCTGCGCACCGCGTGTCGCCAGCACGTGCTCCAGCCCCAACCGCGCGATCAGCGCGCGCGATGCGGCCTCGATCTCGCCGTCGCTGCCGGTGGGCATGCCGGTGGCATCGGCCAGCTCGTGGCGATTGGGTGTCAGCGACGTGGCGCCGGCGTAGAGGCCGTAGTCACGACCCTTGGGATCGACGATCACCGGGCGGCCGGCATCGCGCGCCGCGCCGATGATGTCGTGCGCCACGCCATCGGCCAGCACACCCTTGCCGTAATCCGAGAGGATCACGACGTCGCATTCCGCCAGCGACGGCGCCACGCGGGCCAGCAGATTCTGCCGCGCGGTCGCCGACAGCGGCGCGGCGACCTCGCGATCGGCGCGCAGTAATTGCTGCGTGCTGCCGATGAAGCGGTTCTTCACCGTGCTGACGCGGCCCTGCTCGATCACCAGCTGCGCCTCGATGGCGCGTTCCTCGCCCAGCAGACCGGCGATCTCGTGCCCGGCGGCGTCGCCGCCGGCGGCGGTGGCGAAGATCGCCTGTGCGCCGAGCGCGGCGAGATTGCGCGCGACGTTGCCGGCGCCGCCCAGCATCGCGTTCTCGCGCTCGATGCGCAGCACGGGAATCGGTGCCTCGGGCGAGATGCGCTCGACCGTGCCGTAGACGTAGCGATCGAGCATCACGTCGCCGACCACCAGCACGCGTACCGAACCGAGCGCCGGCAGGCGCGCGAAGAGGGCGTCGATTTCGGTCATGGCCGGTCGCCCGCCAGGCCGAGCGCGATCTCCACCGCGCCGCACAGCATCTGGCCCAGGGCGATGTGCATCTCCTGGATGCGCGCCACGGTGCGCGACGGCACGATCAGGCAGGGATCGGCCAGCCCGCGCAACTCACCGCCATCGCCGCCGCCCAGCGCCACCGGGATCAGGTTCTGGCTGCGGGCTTGCGAGAGGCCCTGCAGCACGTTGCGGCTGCGGCCGGAGGTCGAGATGCCCAGGGCGACATCGCCGGCTTTGCCGAAGGCTTCGATCTGGCGCGCGAAAACGCGGTCGAAGCCGAGATCGTTGCCGACGGCGGTGAGCGTGGCGCCTTCCGTGGTCAGCGCCATCGCCGGCAGCGCGCGACGCTCGCTGCGATAGCGCACCGAGAACTCGGTGGCGATGTGCTGCGCATCGGCGGCGCTGCCGCCATTGCCGAAGATCATCAGCTTGTGGCCATCGGCGAAGGTGCGGGCGCAGATTTCGACCAGCCGCGCGAAATCCTCGCGCAGCGCGCGCCTTGTCTCGGCGGCGACGGCAAGATGCTCGTCGAGCTCGCCGGCCCAATAGGCGTCGAGGGATCGCAGGCGCTGGCGCAGGGTTGCGTGGGCGTCGTCAGGCACGGGCGCGATTGTGAATCAAAGCCGGCACGAGGGCTACCGTTTCAACGCAGCGCGCGCAGGCGCGCCTCGACCCGTTCGCGGGCGACGGCCAAGGACCGCAAGTCGATTGGCGCCTGATGGGCGGCGAGGCTGGCGATCGCCTCATCAAGCTGCGCGCGCGCCTGATCGGGCAGCTGGGCGCGCACGAACATCTCGCTCGCCCATTCCCGCATCTCCACGGCGCGCAGCACATGATCGTCCCTCCGGCTTTTCTGTGACAGGGCATGCATGGTGCCGGCGGCAGCCACATAGTGCTTTGCGGCGGCCACGAACTCTCCGTCGATGTCGGCCGCCAGACCTTCGATCGCCGTGCTGGTTGCATCGCTGTACATCAGGTCTTCTTCCCCGATTGCACTCTGGCTCGCCAGCACCTGGCGCAGTCCCTGGCCTTGCGCATAGGCGACGCGGGCCCTGTGCAGATGCTCGGGATTACGGTCGGACCTCGCCCATTCAAAATGCGTCTCGCCGAGAATATCGAAGGACCACACCATGATCGCACTCGCCAGTGCGTTATCGGGGTCACGCAGGTGAACCTCGGACGTCAGCGGGATCGCTGCTTCCAGTTGCTTGACCGCTTCGGCGTAGGCGCCCCGCTTTCTCAGAAGCAGGCTGATATTGTTATGGATCGTGGCTAGCCGGATCCGCCATGGCTTGTTGACCGCCAGCGTCAATGGCCTCGCGGCAATTCGATCCCGCGCGGTCTTGAACGCATCCAGGGCTTCATCGGTCCGGCCTGTCGACAGCAGCACGTCGCCCAGCTTGTTGATCGTCCAGGCTATCGAAAACTCGGTTGTCGCCGGATCAATGCCATTGCGGCCGCTATCGTCGGCGATCGCGTGGGCAATGGCCTCGCGTTCGCGCAGGCACATCCCGAACTGTGCCCGGGCCGCGTCGACGTTCTTGAAACGCACCAACAACACGTCGCCAAGCTCCTGCATCGCGGTCGCGCGCAGCAGACGAAGCCGCAGTGCCGATGGTCCCTCGGGCTGTTCACGCAGCAGCGAGTCGAATTCCATCACCGAATGTCTCAGGGCCTCGGCCGCCGCGGCCCCCGCCGGATCGTCTGCCGGCATCGCAAAGTGCAGGGCACCAATCAGGTAGAAGCCCCGCGCCCGGCTCCGTCGCGCATTGAAGTCGCCGGGCTCGAGCGCCAGCGCTCGGTCGAATTCCTTCATCGCCTCCTGCGCACGCCGGCGCGCTTCCGGGAACTTGCCGAGGTCGAAGTTTATCTCGCCGAAGTTCAGGAAGATGGAGGCACGCACGAGTCGCAGGGCCGGGTTGTCGAGTTCCGCGTCAAGCGGCAACCTGTCGATCGCTTGCTCGGTCTCGTTGAGCAGCACAACCAAGGTTTGCGTCGGCGCGACCGGCCCGACCTGCGCCGGCATCGACTCGACGAGACCCGAGAGCGCCGACATCGCAGCCTTGGCCGCCGCGAAATTATGCTCGGCCTGGGCCGATTGGCGGCGTGCATACTCACCAAGACCAGCGAAAATGACGGCGGTCGCGACCGACGCCACGACGAGCGATATCAGCGCATAGCGCCGCAACCGCGTGGCGCGGCCGGCGCGAAGGCTGGACGCGCGAATGAATGCGACGATTCCGTCATCGAGCTCCCTGCCACGCCGCGCCCCGAGATCGTCGGCTTCCGACAGCGGCAGGCCGCGCGGCAGCAGCAGCGTGTCGCGATCCTTCTCATCCGCTTCGCGCCAGCGAGCAGCAGCCGCCTCGAGACGCGCGCGGATGCGCAGATCGGTGCGGTCGGCAGCGATCTGCGCCGCCGCCAACGGCCAGCGTATGAGCAGCGCCTCGTGCGCCACGCGTACCAGCGGACCATCAGCGACGAGCAGCCGCGCATCCGGCTTCAGCAACGCCTCGACCAGATCGCGCTCACCGCCGCTGAAGCGCGCCTTGCGCGCGGCACGCGCCGTCGCCACCGATTCGGCATTCTCGCCGACCGTGACGAGGGCGCGCAGCACGGCGGGAAACGCCGCGCGCGTGGCCTCGGGCTGCGCCGCCAGCACTTCGTCGGCGCGCCGACCGATGGCGCCCTCCAGACCGCCCAGCTCGGCGTACGCCTCGAACGTCAGTTCACCGCGCTCGGTTCGGCGATTCCAGAGCTGCTCCAGCAGGTACTCCAGCAGCGGCAGCGATGCGGCATCGCGCCCGGCGTCCTCGCGGATGACGTCGTCGAGGCCGCGATGCGTCTTGGCATCGACCTCGAAGCGCAGGCCGGCCTCGCGCGCCGGCCGGCGGATGATCTCGGCGATCTCCGTGCCGTCGGGCGGCACCAGCCGGAAGATCGAGTCAGGCGGCGCCAGCTCCAGCAGGGTCGGCGCGCGCTCGATGCGGGCGAGGAAATCCGAGCGCAGCGTGGCGACGATCCACACCAGGCCGCTCTTCGCCAGTGCGCTCAGCGCGGTAAAGTATTGCCGGCGTGTCTCGGCGACGATTCCCCTGGCCGTGAAGGCTTCCTCGAGCTGGTCGATGATCAGCAGCAGCCGCGCTTCGCCGCCGCCCACGACGCCGGCACTGGCGCCGGCCGCCGACAGGCCCTGACGGATCGCCTGCACCGCGCCGGACACCGAAGCCTTCAGCGCATCGCTGAGCCGCGCCTCGTCGTAGAGCAGCGGCGCCGCGCGCAGCTCGGGCAGGGCCTCGGGCGCCAGCAGCGCCGCGGCCAGGGCCAGCATCGGATCGGCGGCCTCGCCGTCGGCGGCCGCCGGCCGGGTGATCGCGTGGCGCACCAGGGCGGTGTTGCCCAGCATGCCGGCCTCGCGCAGCTCCGGCAGCAGGCCGGCTTTCACCAGGCTCGACTTGCCCGAGCCGCTGGCGCCGGTGACCAGCACGAAGGCAGTGCCCTGGGCGACGCGCCGCGCCAGCAACTCGCGCAGCTGATGACGCGCGCGGGTGCGGCCGAAGAAGATCTGCTCGTGCTCCGGCCCGAACGCCTCCAGGCCGCGGAACGGCGAGCCCTCGTGCCAGCGCACGGTGACGACAGCAGCAGCGGTCAGCCGCTTGCGCAGCAACGCGCGCAGCTTCTCCTCGAGCTCGCGCTCGAACTGCGTGCTGTCGTCGAACGGCCAGAAGGCGACCGCGAAGGCCTTGCCGTCGGCCTCGCGCGTCCAGCGCGTCATGAAGGCCTCGACCAGCTCGGCCTGGCGCTGCTGCTCCTCGACCTGGGCGCGATCGCCCAGCTCGACCACGGCCCTGGTCCGCTTGTTGAACAGCAACAGCTCGGGCAGGCGGCCGCTGCTACGCGCCCCATCGAGCGCGTCCTCGAACTCCCATTCCGTGCCGGTGACGCGGCCGCCCGACAGCGCGCCGACATAGCGCTCGGGCAAGGCCATGCCCAGGCGCGACCACAGGATCACGACCACGATGTCGGTGTCGCGCGGCGGCACCAACAGGTCCTGGAAGTGATGCGAGGCGAGCAGCGGCTCGCGTTCCCACAGCAGCGGCTCGACGCGGAAATGATAGGCGAACTCGCGCGCCAAGCGGCGCACCACGCGCTCGGCGATCAAGCGTTCGGGCCGTACATCCGCCGGCGAGGAAATGAAGACGCGGACCGGCGGCGCGCTGGCGGCAGGTGGGTCGGAAACCCCTGCGGTCATGTCGTGGCGATGGCACTCCCCAGTGCGCAGAGTCTAGGATATCGGCCACATGTTCGAAAGGCGTATCGGCAGCGGAGAAACGCGGTGAGCCTGTCCGGCGACACCGCGTTGCCGCGTCGATACCGATTGGCCGCATTGCGCGATGCCTGGATCGGGGTCGCCAGCGATGCGGCACTGGAAGCCTTCCATCGCCGTTTCCTCACCCTGTGGCCGATGGTCGAGGACGGTCGTGAGCCGCCCGACATCGTCATCGCCGCGATCGGCGCCGACATCGATGCCTTCGAGCTGCGCCACCCCGCTTTGCCCGACGGCGCGATGCGCGTCGCCAGCGCCGAGGAGGCCGCCAACCAGATCGTGCCGCTGCTGGTGGCCGAGGTCATCCAGCGCGCGGCCGGCCTGGTGTCGCTGCATGCCGGCGCGGCGCGGGTCGGCGACGGGCTGATCGTGCTGCCCGGCGATTCGATGAGCGGCAAGAGCAC
>JAFAZJ010000111.1 GCA_019239835.1 Alphaproteobacteria bacterium
GTCTCGCCGCGCTTGATCTCGAAGCTCACGTCGTCGACCGCCTGCACCTTGCCGATGGTGCGCTGGATCACCACGCCGCGGCGTACCGGGAAATGCTTGGTGAGGTTCTCGACCTTCAGGACGGGCGTCGTGTCGCTCATGCCCGCGCGCTCCCGATGGTCTCGACCGGCGCATACCAGCATGCCACCTGATGGCCGGATTCGATCTCACGCAGGGGCGGCGGCTCCTCGCGGCAGCGGCGGTCGGCAAAGGGGCAGCGCGGCGAGAAGCGGCAGCCCTTGGGCTGGTTGTTGGGGCTAGGCACCGTGCCCTCGATGGTCGCCAGGCGCTCGCGCTCGACGTCGAGCCTGGGGATCGAGCCCAGGAGGCCGATCGTGTAGGGATGCTGCGGATCGCCGAACAGCGCCTCGACCGGCGCGCTCTCCACGATCTTGCCCGCATACATCACGATCACCTCGTCGGCGATCTCGGCGATCACGCCCAGATCGTGAGTGATGATCAGCACCGCCATGCCGAGGCGCTTCTGCAGGTCCTGCAGCAGGTCGATGATCTGCGCCTGGATCGTGACGTCGAGCGCGGTGGTCGGCTCGTCGGCGATCAGCAGCGCCGGCTCGCAGGCCAGCGCCATGGCGATCATCACGCGCTGGCGCATGCCGCCGGAAAGGCGATGCGGAAAGTCGTCGAAGCGTGCCGCCGCCGAGGGGATGCGCACCAATTCGAGCATCTCGATGGCGCGGTCCTTTGCCTGTCGGGGCGAGAGCTGAGTGTGCGCGAGGATCGCCTCGACGATCTGCCTTCCCACCGTGTGCACGGGGTTCAGCGAGGTCATCGGCTCCTGGAAAATCATCGACATCTTGCCGCCGCGCAGATGGCGGCGCTCGTCGGCCGTGAGCGTCAGCACGTTGCGCTCGTCGAACACCACCGATTGTGCCGAGACGCGACCGGGCGGGCTGGGCACCAGTCCCATCACCGACAGCGATGTGACGCTCTTGCCGCAGCCGGACTCGCCCACCAGCCCCACGGTCTTGCCGCGGCCGACCGAGAAGTCGATGCCGTCGACGGCGCGGAACAAGCCGCGGTCGGTATCGAAATACGTCCGAAGGTCGCGGACCTCGAGCAACGCGTCTGACATCAGAGAGAGTACCTCGGGTGATCTTTCCCCCTTCTCCCCGCGAAGGCGGGGAGAAGGTGCCCGAAGGGCGGATGAGGGACTTTGCGGTGCGCCAACAGCGATGCGCGACGTTGTTGAGCCAAAGCCCCTCATCCGCCTCGCTGGCGCTCGGCACCTTCTCCCCGCCTGCGCGGGGAGAAGGCATCAGGTCAGAACGAGTAATCCAGACCCTTGTAAAAGGTGTTCTGGTACAGCATGTGGGGACGCGCACCCTTCAGCTTCTTGCTGGTAACGGTGTACATCGCCACGTTCATGACGGGGATCCACAGGAACTGCTCGTGGATGCGCTTCTGCACCATGCCGTAGTACTTGGCACGGTCGGCGTCGTTGAGCGAGGAACGGCCGAGCTTCAGCCACTCGTCGGTCTGCGCATCCTTCCAGTTCATGCGGTTGGGCGCCGGCACGTTCTTCGAATCGAAGTAGAAGTTCAGCAGGTCGCCCGAGGACATGTACGGGAAGGTCACCGTCCACAGATCGTAGTCCTGCTCGCTCATCTTCTGGAAGGCGATGGTCGAGTCGAATCCCTGGATCTGCCAGTCGACGCCGATCTTGCGCATGTAGCCCTGGATGGCCTCGGAGATGCGGCCGAAATTGCCGACCTGGGTGAAGTACACCTTGGGCGCCAGCTTCACGCCGTCCTTCTCGCGGATGCCGTCGGCGCCGACTTTCCAGCCCGCCTCGTCGAGCAGCTTTTTCGCCCGCGCGACATCCTCCTTGATGATGCCCTGGGTCTCCTTGTTGAAGTCGAGCGTGTCGGGATCGATGAAGGTGTAGGCCGGCTCGGCGTTGCCCATCATGATGCCCTTGACGATCTCGGCGCGGTTGATGCCGATGTTCATCGCCTCGCGCACGCGCGGATCAGACACCAGCGGCCGGGTCGTCTTGTAGCCGTAGTACATCAGCTGGAAGTTGGGCTTGGCCTCGACCACGTTCAGCATCGGTGCGCGCTTCAGCTGGTCGATGAACTGCAGCGGCATCTGGTGCGTGACGTCGAACTGGCCGCCCATCATCGCCGCCATGCGCGCCGAATCCTCGGGGATGATCTTGATCGAGAGCCGCTCGAACTTCACCGGCCCCTTGTTCTGGTACATCGAAGGGCCCCATTTGTAGGCATCGTGACGCTTCAGCACGATCTCCGTGCGCGGCGTCCACGAATCGAAGCACCAGGGGCCGGTGCCATCGATCGCCTTGGTGCCGTAATCCTTGCCGTTCTTCTCCACGCTCTCCTTGTTGTGGATCGTCATGGTGAAGGACACGAGGTTCATCAGCAGGTCGGCGTAGGGCTCCTTGAGCTCATACTCGACGGTGTAGGGATCGGGCGCGCGCAGCTCCTTGATGTCGCCGGTGCGCCATTTCAGCGGCGCGCGCGTCTCGGGATCGTGCAGCCGGTTGAAGCTGTAGATCACGTCGGCGGCGGTGAATTTCTTGCCGCTGCAGAACTGCACGTCGTCGCGCAGCTTGAAGGTGTAGAGCTTGCCGTCGGGGCTCACCGTCCACGACTTGGCGAGGTACGGAATCAGCGTCTTGCCGTCCCAGTCCAGCGCCACCAGCGTGTCCTGGATCATGTTGACGATGTCTGAGGTCGGCGACCACGTGGTGCGCTGGCCATCGTAGTGCGGCGCATCGAGCGACTTCATCATGCGCAATGTCGTCTGTGCGTTGGCCGCGGGCATCGCCAGCGCGATGCCGGCGGCGATCGCCAGACTGCCTGCCATCCTGAGCATGTTTCCCTCCCGACGCTTGTTTTCAAAGCGAGTAGTCGAGCCCTTTGTAGAACGTGTTCTGGTAGATCATGTGCGGGCGCGCGCCCTTGATCTTCTTGTTGGTCACCATGTGCATGTTGATGTTGAGGATCGGCATCCACAGGTGCTCGCGCATCACCTTCTGCTGCACCAGCGCGTAGTACTTGGCGCGATCGGCCTCGTTCAGCGCCATGCGTCCCTGGCGCAGCCACTCGTCGGTCTCCGCGTCCTTCCAGTTCATGCGGTTGGGCGTCGGGATGTTGGCCGAGTCGAAGTAGATGTTCATCAGGTCGCCGGCCGACAGGTACGGCACGGTCACCGACCAGACCTCGTAGTCCTGCTCCATCATCTTCACCGAAGAGATGGTCGAGTCCCAGGGCTGCAGGCGCCAGTCGACGCCGATCTTGCGCAGATAGCCCTGGATCGCCTCGGCGACGCGTGCGGAGTTGGCGTTGGCGGTGTAATAGATCCTGGGCTGCAGCTTGACGCCGTCCTTCTCGCGGATGCCGTCGGAGCCGACCTTCCAGCCGGCCTCCTCGAGCAGCGCCTTGGCGCGCTCCATGTCTTCCTTCACCAGCCCCTTGGTATTCGGGTCGTGGTCGAGTGCATCGGGGTCGACGATCGTGTAGGCCGGATCGGCGTTGCCCTGCAGGATCGCTTTGGCGATCTCGGCGCGGTTGATGGCGATGCTCATCGCCTCGCGCACGCGCCGGTCGGCGACCATCGGCCGCGTGATCTTGAAGCCAAAATACAGCAGCTGGAAGTTGGGCCGTGCCTCCTGCACCAGCAGCGACGGCATCGCCTTGGCCTGCGGGATGAACTGGGTGGGGAACTGGTGCGTGACGTCGAAGGTGCCGCCCAGCATCGCGGCGACGCGGCTGGAATCCTCGGGGATGATCTTGATCACCAGCTTGTCGAACTTCACCGGCCCCTTGTTCTGGTACATCGAGGGGCCCCATTTGTAGGCGTCATGGCGCTTGAGCACGATCTGCGTGCGCGGCTGCCACTGATCGAAGCACCACGGGCCGGTGCCGTCGGCGCCCTTGATGCCGTAATCCTTGCCCAGCGCCTCGACGTTTTCCTGGTTGAGGATGACGTTGGTGAACATGGTGAGCTGCAGCAGCAGCTCGGAGAACGGTTCGTTGAGCTCGTACTCGACGGTATAGGGATCGGGCGCACGCAGCTCCTTGATGTTGCCGGCGCGCCAGGCGAACGGCCCCTTGATCGCCGGGTCCTTCAGCCGCTTGAAGGTGTAGACCACGTCGGCCGCGGTGAACTTCTTGCCGCTGCAGAAGGTGACGTCGTCGCGCAGCTTGAACGTATAGAGCTTGCCGTCAGGGCTGACGGTCCACGACTTGGCGAGATAGGGGATCGGCGTCTTGCCGTCCCAGTCCAGCGCCACCAGCGTGTCCTGGATCATGTTGACGATGTCGGAGGTCGGCCCCCAGCTCGTGCGCTGCGCGTCGTAATGCGGTGCGTCGATGCCCTTCATCATGTTCAGCGTCTGCGCGCCCGATGGAAGCGACGCACCCAATAGGCCCAACGCCACCACCACGCCTCGCAGACACCTCAGCATCGCAGCCTCCCCCCAACCCTTATGTTTGCAGCCTCGGATCCAGCACGTCGCGCAGCGCGTCGCCCAGCAGGTTGGCGGCCAGCACGATGACGAAGATCGCCAGGCTGGGAATGGTGGCGATATGCGGTGCCATAAAGAGGAAATCGCGGCCCTGCGCTGCCATCATGCCGAGCTCGGCCGTAGGCGGCTGTGCGCCCATGCCGAGAAAGCCCAGTGCCGAGCCGATCAGGATGGTCTGGCCGAAGCGCAGGGTGAGATAGACGAAGATGGTCGAGATGCAGTTGAGCGTCAGGTAGCGCCAGATCAGCGTGAAGTCCGACACGCCCACGGCACGGCCGGCCTCCATGAACTCCTGCCCCATCACGCCCATCGCCGAGCCGCGCGCGACGCGCGCTACGCCGGGGATGTCGGAGACCACCAGCGCGATCAGCACGGCGGTCAGACCGGCGCCAAAGATCGCCGCGACCGCCAGCCCGATCAGGATCGCCGGGAAGGCGAGCATGATGTCCACCACGCGCATGATGTAGCCGTCGGCCCGGCGGTAGAAGGCGGCGAGGATGCCGAGCGTGCCGCCCAGCAGCCCGCCAATCAGCACGCCGCACAGGCCCATCATCAAGGTGTTGCGCGCGCCGAAGATGATGCGGCTGAGGATATCGCGACCGGTATTGTCGGTGCCGAACCAGTGCTGCTCACTGGGCGGCTGCATCACCTTCGACAGGTCGGTCAGATAGGGATCGTGCGGTGCGATCCAAGGCGCGAAGATTGCTGCCAGCGCCACCGAGGCCAGCACGATGGCGGCACCAAACGCGATCTTGTCGCGAAAAAGCCGACGCAGCACATGCGCGCGGTGGCTGGTCTCGCGCTGGGCGGGTTCGGCCGGGAGGTCGCTGGCGGCGGTGACGGTCATCCGCGTTGCACCCTCGGATCGAGAAAGACGTAGAGCACGTCGACGATCAGGTTGATCAGCAGGAAGGCCATCGCGAGGATCATGATGGCGCCCTGCGCGGTCGGGAAATCGCTCGACACGATCGCGCCGACCGCCAGTCGGCCGACACCCGGCCAGGCAAACATGGTCTCGGTGACGACCGCGCCGCCCAGCAGGAAGGCGGCTTGCAGGCCGATCAGGGTGACGACGGGGATCAGCGCGTTGCGCAGCGCGTGGTGCACGATCACGGCAGTCTCGCGCAGGCCCTTGGCGCGCGCGGTGCGCACGAAGTCGGCGCCCAGCACCTCGAGCACAGCCGTGCGGGTGAGCCGCGAGATCGGGCCGATCAGCACCGCGCCCAGCGTCACCGCCGGCAGGATCAGACTGGGCAGGCCGCCGGCCCATACCGGTCCTTCGCGACCGGTGAAGGGCAGCAGCGCCCATTTGAAGCCGACATACTGGATCAGGATCAGGCCGATGAAGAACACCGGCATCGACACGCCGGCGACCGAGAAAGCCATGATGATACGATCGACGATGCTGCCGCGATTGACCGCCGCCAGGGTACCCAGCGCCATGCCGATCGGCACAGCGAGCAGCATCGCGCCCAGCATCAGCTCGACCGTCGGCCCGACGGTTTGCGACAGCTCCTCGATCACCTTCTTGTTTGAGATGATCGAGCGGCCGAGATCGCCCTGCGCCACGCGCACGATGTAGTCGAAGAACTGGATCGGGATCGGCCGGTCGAGACCGAGATCCTTGCGGATCGCGTCGACGGTCTCTTTCTTGGCGTCGGGCCCGGCGATAATCATCGCCGGATCGGACGGCACCACCTGCATCAGGCAGAAGCACAGGAAGAGGACTCCGACCAGCGCCGGAATCGAGATCAGCAACCGGTGAGCAATCTGCCGTCCCATGCGTCGCTCCCGGACCGTTCGGTCGGGGACGCGCACGCACGCACTCACGCCCTCGAGCGCTAGCGTTCGCCACCCCTGACAATCGCGCGCCCGGCCCAGGCATCGCGACCTTGCTTGAGCGCGAGGCCGGACGTCATGCGCGTCCCTGAAACCCTCGCAGCGCCGCGAGGCTTGCAGCTTTGCCACAGGGGGTCAAACAACGAATCGGTGCGCGCGTCGCTGAACGTTATTCGCTTCTGCTGTGCGGTATCGCTGAGCGTCGCGCCGGCGCGTGAGGCTTTCGGGCGGGTTGGTGGAGCTGAGGGGAATCGAACCCCTGACCTCCTCATTGCGAACGAGGCGCTCTCCCAACTGAGCTACAGCCCCGGCCCGAAAACGGCGCGGATAATGGTGACGGCACCCCGCGAAGTCAAGGCGACCTTTGGGGCAGAAAAATGCCTAGATGACAGCAACTTGCCCGCCCGCGCGGGGGCATGCGAGGCTGCCCGCCACGAGTTTCAGGAGAGCGCCATGAGCAAGAAGAAGATCCAGGCTGACGCTGCACCCGCCGCGCTGGGTCCCTATTCGCAGGCGATCGCCGCCGGCGGCTTCATCTATTGCTCCGGCCAGATCCCACTCGACCCCAAGACCGGACAGTTCGCCGGTACCTCGATCGAGGAACAGACGCACCAGGTGCTGAAGAACCTGCAGGCGGTCCTGGGTGCCGCCGGCAGCGACCTCAGCAAGGCGGTGAAGACCACCGTGTTCCTCGCCGACATGAACGACTTCACGGCGATGAACGGGGTGTACCAGACCTATTTCGCCGACCCGGCGCCGGCACGCAGCACGGTGCAGGTGGCGCGCCTGCCGCGCGATGCGCGGGTCGAGATCGAGGTCGTCTGCCTGGCCTAGCGAGAGAGGGCCGTCGCGATGGATGACAAGACCGCAGCCTGGATCCTGGGAGCCGGCCTGCTCGTCGTGATCTTCGGCGTGATCATCTACCTCGCGGTGATGGCGCTGGTGCTGATCGTGCCGACCTGGCGCATCTGCAATCGCGCCGGCTATTCGGGCGCGATCTCGCTGCTGCACCTGATCCCGGGCGTCGGCACGCTGATCGTTTTCGCCATCCTCGCCTTCGGCACCTGGCCTGCGGGCGAGGCGACGCCGCCTGGCACGCAGACGGGAGCGCGCTGATGGAGGCCGCGGGCGTGGGCGCGCTGATCGCCGGCAAGCTCTTCTCGGTGATCGTGCCGCTGATTTTCCTCTGCCTGACCACCTGGATGGCCTGGAAGATCATGGTGAAGGCCGGCTTCCCCGGCTATTTCGGCCTCTTCAACATCACCGGGATCATCCCGGGCATTGGCTGGATCGTCTGGATCATCCTGCTCTGGGTCTTTGCCTTCATCCAATGGCCGCGCGACGCCGCGAATGCGCCCAGGGTCGCCTACCAGCCACCCGGATCCTTGCCACCGCATGGTCTGCCACCGCTGCCGCCGGGACCGGTCGCGCCGCAGGCCCTGCCGTCACCGCCGCAGCAACTGCCCGCTCCAGCCGCGTCCGGCTGGATCCTGTCGGGTGTGCTGCCCGGCGGCGCGCCGCTGCACTTCGCCTTCGACGAAAGCCGGCCGACGCTGACCGTGGGCGCGCCAGCGGCACCGGCCGACCTCACCATCATCGATGCCTCGGTCGGTGCGCCGCATGCGCGCCTGCACGTGCTGCCCGGCCGGCTGGGGCTGGAGGATCTCGGCACGCCGGGTGGGACCTGGATCGACGGCGCCCAATTGCGGCCGTCGGATGGCACCCGAGAAATCACGAACTCCCGAGAATTGCGCTTCGGATCCGTCGCCCTGAGCCTGGCGCGCGCCTGAGACCGCGCGGCCACGTCGTCTTGCCGTCGCGCCGTCCCTCCGCTATGCGTGCGGCCCCGACAAGGAGGATGCCGTGATCTCGTCGCTGGCGGCCGTCATCGACATCATCTTCGAGCTGTTCATGTGGCTGCTGATCATCCAGGCCATCATGAGCTGGCTGCTCGCCTTCAACGTGCTCAACCCGCGCAATCAGGTCGTCGGTCAGATCTGGCACTTCATGCTGCGCGTCACCGAGCCGCTCTTGCGGCCGATCCGCCGCATCCTGCCCAATTTCGGCGGCCTCGATCTCGCACCCATGGTGCTGATCCTGGTCATCTACTTCATCCGCCGCGCCATCCTCATTCCTCTGTCGTACGGACAAACGCCTTCGCTGCTGTGAGCTTCTGGACCGCGACGCAAGACGGCGTGCGCCTGCGCCTGAAGGTGCGCCCGCAAGCGCGGCGCGCGGGCATCGAGGGTGTGGTGGCGGATCGCGACGGCGAGGCGCTCGCGATCTCGGTCACCGCCGCGCCCGAAGACGGCAAGGCCAACACCGCCGTGATCGCGCTGCTCGCCAAGGCGCTCGACGTCGCCAAATCCACGATCAGCGTCACGCACGGCGCCGCCGCGCGCCGCAAGACGATTCACGTTGCCGGCGACGACGCCACGCTTGCCGTGGCACTCGAATCCTGGAGGGAGGCTCCGCCATGACAGCCAGCCTGATCGACGGCAAGGCATATGCCGAAGGCCTGCGCCAGCGAGTCGCCGGCGCGGTTGCCGAGCTGAAGACGGCCAAGGGCATCACGCCCGGCCTCGCCGTGGTGCTGGTAGGCGAGGACCCCGCCAGCCAGGTCTATGTCCGCAGCAAGGGCCGCCAGAGCATTGAGATCGGCATGGCGAGCTTCGAGCATCGCCTGCCCGAGAGCACGTCCCAAACTGACCTCCTGAAACTGGTCGCAACGCTGAATGCCGATCCCCAAGTGCACGGCATCCTGGTGCAGCTGCCGCTGCCCAAGCACATCGCCAGCTCTGTCGTGATCCGCTCGATCGACCCCGAGAAGGACGTCGATGGCCTGCACCCGATGAACGCCGGCCGCCTGTCGCAGATCGCCGCCGGCGAGCCGCTCGACTTTCCAGTTTCCTGCACGCCGCTGGGCTGCCTGATGCTGCTCAAGGATTCACTGGGCTCGCTGAGCGGCGCCGATGCGCTGGTGATCGGCCGCTCGGTGCTGGTGGGCAAGCCGGTGGCGCAGCTGCTGCTGCGTGAGGACTGCACCGTGACCATGGCGCATTCGCGCAGCCGCGACCTCGCCGCGATCTGCCGGCGTGCCGATATCCTCGTTGCCGCCGTTGGCCGCGCGCGCATGATCCAGGGTGACTGGATCAAGCCAGGCGCGACGGTGATCGATGTCGGCATCAATCGCGTGGCACAGCCCGACGGCAAGTCGAAGCTGATCGGCGATGTCGATTTCGCCGCCGCACGCGAGGTGGCACGGGCCATCACGCCGGTGCCGGGCGGCGTCGGCCCGATGACCGTGGCCTGCCTGCTGCACAACACCCTGCAGGCCGCCCGTCAGCGCGCCGGCCTGCCGCCGGCCAAGCTCTATTAGGCGCGGCCGGTAAACAGGTCGCGGGCGATAGCCGCGATCAGTGATTCCACCGATGGCGTGTAGGCATCGTCGCGCAGCGACAGCGCGAAAGGCAGGCTGCGCACCGGCACCGCGGCGGCGAGATCGTTGGTCAACGGGCCGCGCTCGATCAGCGCCGTCGCCGGCGACAGCGCCAGCAACTCTGGGTGAGCCGATGCGGGCGCCTGCAGCGCCACCGCCACGCCGAGATCAGCCAGCGTCCGAACATGGCGGGCAACGATCTTCAGATCGTCGACAGCCGCGCTCGATGCCCCGTCGCCCTGCTCGGCATAGACCAGCACGAGCTGACCCTTGGCCGGTTGCTCGCCCTGCCAGCGCGGCAGCGAGGGCGCATAGGGCTTGCTGCTGGCGACTTCCAGTCGCGCCTCGTAGTCCGCGAGGCCGTTGAGCCAGTCGCCGCGACGCAGGCGGATCGCGGCGCGCCGCGTGCGCAGTGCCGCATCGTTGGGCTTGAGCGTGAGCGCCGTGTCGAGATCGCCTAATGCCGTGATGTCGTCGCCTTCGGCTGCCGCGAGCTCGGCACGCAGTGACAGACCCGCTGGCAGGCGCGGGTCGATGCGTAGCGCCTCTTCGACTTCATCACGGGCTGCAGCCGATTGACCGGCCGCGCGCAGCACATGGGCGTGGTTGAAGCGGATGGTGGCGTCGGTTGGCACCAGGTTGGCGGCGAGCGCGATATGCGGCAACGCCTCCGCCGCTCGGCCCAGGCGCATCATGCAGCCCGCGTAGTTGATGCGGGCGCCGACGTCGTTGGCGCGCTCGCCGATGATGCGCTCGAACAACGGTGCAGCGGCCGCGGCGTCGCCGCTGCGTAGGCAGACCAGCGCCAGCCGCGCGACGATCGCGATGTTGTCGGGCTCGCGGGCCAGCGCCGCTTCGATATCGGCGCGTGACGGGTTGATCATGCGGACTCCTTGGCCGGCGGCGGATAGAGATGCACGCCACCGGTGCGATCGGTCACCGCGGCGACGCCCTCTTGCGACAGGTCGACATAGCACGGTCCCACCGGCACCTTGCCGTGGCCGCCGGGAATATCGAGCACATAGGTCGGCTGACACAGGCCGGACACCCGGCCGCGCAGCGCGCGCATCAGCGCCTGGCCCTCGGCGATCGTCAGCCGGAAATGACCAGTGCCGCGCGCCAAGTCGGGATGGTGCAGGTAGTAGGGCTTGACCCTGGCCTGCACCAGCGCACGGAATAGCGCCTCGAGCGTCGCCGCATCGTCATTGACGCCGCGCAGCAGCACCGTTTGTGACAGCAGCGGGATGCCGACATCCGACAGACGGCGCAACGCGATGCGTGCGTCCGACGTGAGCTCGTTGGCATGGTTGCAGTGAAGCGCGACGTACACAGCGGCGCGCTCGGCGCGCAGCGCCGACACGAGCTCGGGCGTGACCCGCGATGGATCAGCGACAGGCACCCGGGTATGCAGGCGGATGACGCCGACATGCTCGATGGCGTCCAGCGCGGCGACAATCTCGGCCAGGCGGCGCGGCGCCAGCATCAGCGGATCGCCGCCAGTGAGGATGACCTCCCAGATCTCGGGATGTGCGCGGACGTAGTCGAGCGCTGCGGTCAGCTCGACGCCGTCGAGAGCCTCCCCGCCCGGACCGACCTGCTCGCGGCGGAAGCAGAAGCGGCAATAGACCGGGCAGGCGTGCAGCGTCTTCAGCAGCACCCGGTCGGGATAGCGATGCACGACGCCCTTCACCGGCGAAAAGGTGTGATCGCCGATCGGATCACTCAGCTCCTCGGGCGCAACGACGGCTTCGTCAGCGGTCGGGATATATTGCCGCGCCACCGGGTCCGTTGCCGGATCGCGGCTGCGCATGCTGGCCAGGACATCAGGGGTGACTGCGATGGCGTAACGCTCGGCCACCGCCCGCAACGCCGGGTCCTCGGCCTGCGCACGCGGCAAGGCGCCGACGGCGAGGAGGTCGTCGAGGGAGCGGGCGGTCTTGGCCGGGGCGGGCATGCGGGCGCGGATAAACGCTGAATCGTGAACGCGGTCAACCCGGTCCGCCCCCTTTCCTTCGGGCGCCCGGCACGCCATCTTTTGGCCCAAGACCAAGGAGTTCCACGATGGCCGACAAGACTGACCCGGCGGGCACGTATCCGGTGGAGAAAACCGAGGCGGAGTGGCGCCAGCTGCTCAGCGGCGATCAGTTCGCCGTCCTGCGCAAGCACGCCACCGAGCGGCCCTGGAGCAGCCCGCTCGATCACGAATTCGGCGGCGGCACGTACTATTGCGCGGGCTGCGGCAACGAGCTGTTCACGTCGGACACCAAGTTCGACAGCGGCTGCGGCTGGCCCAGCTTCTTCCAGGCCCGGGACGGCGGCATTGCCACCACGGTCGACCACAGCCACGGCATGATCCGTACGGAAGTGCACTGTGCGAAGTGCGGCGGCCATCTCGGCCACGTCTTTCCCGACGGTCCACGCCCGACCGGCGACCGCTACTGCATGAACGGCCTGGCGCTGAAGTTCGTGAAGAAGGACGCTTAGGCGTTCGGCGCCTGGGGTGGCGGCGGAGGCGGCGGCATCTCGCACTCCTGCGCCAGCGCGGACCCGGCGGCGGCAAGGGCAAAGACGACGGACAGCAGCAACAGCAACGATCGACCGTGGCGCATGGCGGTTCCTCGGGCAATGTCCCGCGCCACGATGACTCGATTCAGCCCGCGCGGGAAGGGTTGACGCGATCCCGCGCCGGGCGGAAGCTGCCGGCGATTCCAAGGGGAGCCCCTGCAAGGGGCTGAGAGGCCGATGGCCGCGCACGACGCGGCGAGCGGCGACCCTTCGAACCTGATCCGGGTCATGCCGGCGAAGGGATGGATCGCGCGGCCTCCAGGCTCCGTCTTCCGCTCCTCCGGCCCGGATCAGTCCGTGCCGGCCGAGGAGCTCTTCATGCCTGACTCGTCCACGCTGACAGTCTCGACAGGCCCGCTGCCGTCATCGCGCAAGATCCACGTCGCCGGCAACCGCCATCCCGATATCCGCGTGCCCCTGCGCGAGATCGACCTCGCGCCATCGGCCGGCGAGCCGCCGGTGCGCGTCTACGATTCATCGGGCCCCTATACCGATCCGTCTTCGCGCATCGATATCGCCGCCGGCCTGCCGGCGCTGCGTCGCGCCTGGGTTGAGGCGCGCGGCGATGTCGAGGCTTACGCGGGCCGCAACTGGAAGCCGGAAGATGATGGCCGACGCCGCGGCGATCCCGACGCACGGAGCGCCTTTCCCGCGCCTATGCGCCAGCCGTTGAGAGCCAAGGCCGGGCGCGCCGCGACGCAGCTGCACTATGCGCGCGCCGGCATCATCACGCCGGAGATGGAGTTCATCGCCATCCGCGAGAATGTCGGCCGGGCGCGCGCCGCCGAATTGGCCGCCGAGCGGCTGCGCGACGGCGAGAGCTTTGGTGCGGCCGTCCCTGAATTCGTGACGCCGGAGTTCGTGCGCGACGAGGTGGCGCGCGGCCGCGCCATCATCCCGGCCAATATCAATCACCCCGAGTCCGAGCCGATGATCATCGGCCGAAACTTCCTGGTGAAGATCAATGCCAATATCGGCAATTCCGCCGTCGCCTCGTCGATCGTCGAGGAGGTCGAGAAGATGGTGTGGGCGATCCGCTGGGGTGCCGACACCGTCATGGACCTGTCGACCGGGCGAGACATCCACACCACACGGGAATGGATCATCAGAAACGCCCCGGTCCCGATCGGCACGGTGCCGATCTACCAGGCGCTGGAGAAGGTCGGTGGCAAGGCCGAGGAGCTGACCTGGGAGATCTTCCTCGACACGCTGATCGAGCAGGCCGAGCAGGGCGTCGACTACTTCACCATCCATGCCAGCGTGCGGCTGCCGTACATCCCGCTGACCGCCCATCGCGTCACCGGCATCGTCAGCCGCGGCGGCTCGATCATGGCCAAGTGGTGCCTGGCGCATCATCGCGAGAGTTTCCTCTACGAACGCTTCGGAGAGATCTGCGAGATCATGCGCGCCTACGACGTGAGCTTCTCGCTGGGCGATGGCTTGCGCCCCGGCTGCAACGCCGACGCCAACGACGCCGCGCAGTTCGCCGAGCTGGAGACCCTGGGCGAACTGACCAAGATCGCCTGGGCGCAGGACGTGCAGGTGATGATCGAAGGGCCCGGCCACGTGCCGATGCACAAGATCAAGGCCAACATGGACAAGCAGCTCACCGCCTGCGGCGAGGCGCCGTTCTATACCTTGGGGCCGCTGGTCACCGACATCGCGCCGGGTTACGACCACATCACGTCAGGCATCGGCGCGGCGATGATCGGCTGGTTCGGCACGGCGATGCTTTGCTACGTCACGCCGAAGGAGCATCTCGGCCTGCCCGACCGCGACGACGTGAAGGTCGGCGTGGTGACCTACAAGATCGCCGCGCACGCCGCCGATCTCGCCAAGGGTCATCCGGCAGCGCGCATCCGCGACGACGCGCTTAGCCGCGCGCGCTTCGACTTCCGCTGGCGCGATCAGTTCAACCTGTCGCTCGATCCGGCGACGGCCGAGCAGTTCCACGACCAGACATTGCCGGCGGAGGGCGCCAAGACGGCGCATTTCTGCTCGATGTGCGGGCCGAAATTCTGCTCGATGAAGATCACGCAGGAAGTCCGCGACTATGCCGCCAAGGGCATGGGCGACATGTCGGCGACGTTCCGCGCGAAGGGCGGCGAGATCTACCTGCCGGCGGCGGACTGAACGGGGCTCACAGGCCCTTCAGGAAATCGACGAGGAGCGCGTTGACCGCCTCGGCGCGTTCCTGCTGGATCCAGTGGCCGGCACCCTCGAGGATGTGCATGCCGCGCAGGCCCGGCAGCGTCTTGGGGAAGGCGTCGATCTGCGCCTGGGACGCAGGGAAGCGCAACACGCCGTCGCGACTGCCGGCGATGAACAGCGACGGCTGCAGGATCGGCTGGCCGCGCCAGGGCCCGGCCAGCAACCAGGTCCGGGTAAGGTTGCGGTACCAGTTCAGCCCGCCGCGGAAGCCGGCGCGCTTGAACTCGGCGGTGTAGTAGTCGAGGTCGGCCTCGCTCAGCCACGGCGGCAGGACCTCGGGGTCGACCGTGTTGTCGAGCAGCCCGCCGCCTGGCCGCAGGAGGGCGAAGCCCTTGCCCTTCTCCTGCATCTCGCCGCCCGCCGTGTAGTAGATGCGGCGCAGGCTGTTGCGCACGTCCTTCTGCAGCTCGGCTTCGGCCACGCCGGGTTTTTGGAAGTACTGGATGTAGAACGTCTTGATGCCGCGCTTGATCAGCGAGGCCAGGAGGCTTTGATGGCCGGGCGGCGTCCACGGCACGCTCATGCCGACCACGGCGCGAAAGATGTCGGGCCGCAGCAACGCGCAGTGCCAGGCGACGGGCGCGCCCCAGTCGTGGCCGACGACCACGGCCTTCTCCTCGCCAAGCGCTTTGAGAAGCTGAACCATGTCGCCGACGATATGGAACAGGGTGTAGTGCTCGACGGCATCCGGCGCGTCGGTGACGCCGTAGCCGCGCATGTCCGGCGCCACCACGCGATAGCCGGCATTGGCCAAGGCCAGGATCTGGTGGCGCCAGGAGTACCAGCTCTCCGGCCAGCCATGGCATAGCAGCACCATCGGGCCCTTGCCGGCCTCGGCGTAGCGCATCCTGATCTTGTTGGCTTCGGCGCGATGGAGCGTGATGCCGGGCACCGGCGAGACGAGCAGCGGTTCGGGCATCGGGTGTCTCCAGCGAGGTAAGTGACGATTATCGTGGCGAGACGGGCGCGCCGGCAACGCCGCGGGCGCGCCACTTCATCATGGCGGCCGCGCCGGTGAAGATCGAGACGAAGGCCAGCAGCGAGCCCAGCGACAGGGTCGACACGCCGCTCAAGCCCTGGCCGATGGTGCAGCCCAGCGCCAGCACGCCACCCACGCCCATCAGCACGCCACCGGTGATGTAGCGGCCGGTGGCGGCGGCTCCGTCGAAGCCCTCGAGCTTCATCTCGCCACGCGCCAGCGTGACGATCGCAGCACCGATGGGAATGCCCAGCGCCCAGGTGATGCCGAACTCCAGCGCGGCGCCGGTGTAGGTCAGCAGGTAGACGATGGTCTGCGCCCAGGGGCCGGTGACCGTAATGCTCTCCAGCGCCATCGGCTGGAACTCGTCGGCGCCGATGATGCCAGTGGCGGCGAAGCCTGCCGGCACCAGCAGGCCGATCAGCGCGCCGCCGACGAGGTGCTTCGCCGCCACACGTCGTCGAACAACAAACAACAGTGCCGGCACCACCAGCAGCGCCACGATCAGCCATCGCGCGACGTTGTCGGAGAGGCCGGTGAGGCGGGCGAGGATCGTCGGCAGGCTCTGGTCGGCTACGCCGAGTGCGAAGCCGGTGGCCGTGCTGAAGCTCTGGCGCGGTGGCGCGAGGACGCCGCGCAAGGTGGCGTAGGACACCAGGCCCATCACCAGCAAGCTCACGACCGAGCGCAGATTGCCGCCGGCGGCCAGCACCAGCATGCGCGCGCCGCAGCCGCCGGTCAGCACCATGCCGGCGCCGAACATCAAGCCGCCCAGCACGGCGCCACCAAGTGGCAAGGCGCCGGGCAGGTAGATGCTCTTGGTCAGGTCGATCGCGCCCGTGGCAGCCAGTGCCTCGACACCGATCAACGCGACGATGGCGGCGACGAGGTAGCCGCGCAGGCGCGGTGCGTCGGCCTTGGTCAACGCGTCCTCGATCGCGCCGCGCACGCAGAAGCCCGACCAGCGCCCGGCGGCGCCGAAGGTGACGCCGATGGCCAGGCCGAGCAGGAGCGCCGAGGCGCGGGGGTCGAGATCGCCCATGGCGCTGGCATAGCCGATGCGCCGCCGCCGGGGTAGGCTCGCCGCCGCATCAGGAGCAGGAGTTGCCGATGAACGCCGACGAATTGCGCGCCACCCAGGCCCCGCTGAAGGACAAGTACCGGCAGGAGCCGCAGGCCGCCGTGATCACGCTCAAAGCGGCCGGCGACCTCGATTCCAGCGGCGTCGCCTGCAAGGTCGATACCGGCCGCGCCATTGTCGAGGCCGGCCTGCACCCCGCGACTGGCGGCACCGGCCTGCAGGCCTGCTCCGGCGACATGCTGCTGGAGGCGCTGGTCGCCTGCGCCGGCGTGACCCTGAAGGCGGTATCGACGGCACTGGCGATCCCGATCCGCAAGGGCACGGTGCGCGCCGAGGGCGATCTCGATTTTCGTGGCACCCTGGGCGTTGCCAAGGACGCGCCGGTAGGCTTCCGCGACATCCGCCTGAGCTTCGACCTCGACACCGACGCCACGCCCGAGCAGCTCGCGACGCTCTACAAGCTCACCGAGCGCTATTGCGTAATCTATCAGACCTTGAAGAACCCGCCGCCGCTGGCGCTCAGCGCCGCCTAGCGTTCGCGCCCATCCACGCCACGGTACGGGCGACCACCTGGTCCTCGATGCCGAGGAAGCCGTGATAGTGCTGCGGGCCGCAGGGATCGGCCCGGGTGCCTTGCGGTCCGCCGCCGCTGAAGCTGACGATCTCGACCGAGCGCGCGCCGGTAAGCAGC
>JAFAZJ010000121.1 GCA_019239835.1 Alphaproteobacteria bacterium
GTGACCAGAACGCGCGGCATGGGATGTCCTCGCTCGTGACGCGAGGACATCAAGCCATGACGCGCCGTCCTACGCCAGAGGCGTGAAGGCCACGCGCTCGCGCCGCGCCAGCTTCGGCACCGCCTCGTCGAGGATCAGCGTCTGGAAGTGCGGCGTCTTCAGATGCGCGTCGAACGCCGCCTGGTCGGCGAACAGCTCGTAGAGGAAGAACACGTGGTCGTTGTCCGGCGAGCGATGCGGCAGGAACTGCAACGTGCCGGGCTCATTGGCGCGCACCGCCGCGGTCATGCGCTCCAGCACATCGACGACGGCGTCGACTTCACCGGGCTTGGCTTCCCAGGTGATCGAATAGGCGAGATTTGTCATGGCGAGGCTCCGCTGTGGTTGACGGCGGCGTTATGCGCCGACCCACGCGGTCATCGTTTCGCTGGCGGCCGAAGCTAGCGCGCCTTCACAGCGAGGGATCTTTCGTCGGGCAAAGATTCCTCGCTGCGCTCGGAATGACAGGGATATGCCGCTCTAAGCGTCGAGGACCTGCCGCACCTTCCGTGCAAGGGCATCGATCCGGTAGGGCTTGGCGAGCACGGCGTCGGGACCGCCGAAGCCGTCGACGCTGGCCAGCGATGCCGGCAGGCCCGAGGTGAACAGCACCTTGAGCTTGTCGCGGCGCGACAGCGCCTCGCGCGCAAGCACCAGGCCGCTGATGCCGCCGGGCATCGCGAGATCGGTGAACAGCAGATCGAACGGCTCGCCGGCGTCGAGCAGCGCCAGCGCCGCGCTGGCGCGATCGGCTTCCATCGTGGCGTAGCCCAGCTTGCGCAGCTGCATGATCACGATCTGGCGCACCGCGGCGTTGTCCTCGACGACGAGGATTCGCTCGCGCGTCCTGGCCTCCGGCTGTCCCTCCGCCGCGTCGTCGGCGCGGATCTCGCTGGCTGCGCGCGGTAGATAGAGCCGCACGGTGGTGCCCTTGCCGACGACGCTGTCGACCTGGATGTGCCCGCCCGATTGCTTGACGAAGCCGAACACCATGCTGAGCCCAAGCCCGGTGCCCTTGCCCGGCTCCTTGGTGGTGAAGAACGGATCGAAGATGCGGCTCATCACCTCGGGCGGGATGCCGCTGCCGCTGTCGCTCGCCGTCACCGCGACGTAGTCGCCGGGCGCGAAGCCGCGATGGTCGCGGTGATCGACGGCATGCACGGTGACGTTGCGCGTCGTGAGCGTCAGCCGTCCGCCCTCGGGCATCGCGTCGCGCGCGTTGACCGCGAGGTTGACGATCGCCGATTCGAGGTTCGGCGCATCGATATGCACCGGCCACAGATCGGCCGCACCGTTGAACTCGACGACGATGTTGCCGCCCAGCATGCGCCCCAGGAGCCGCGCGGTGTTGCCGAGCAGCGCGTTGGCATCGACGGTCTGCGGCTCGAGCGGCTGCTGGCGGGCGAAGGCCAGCAGGCCGCGCACCAGCTCGGCGCCGCGTTGCGCGCCGTGCATCGCGGCGGCGGCGTGCTCGGCGGTGTCCTCGGCGAGATCGTTGCGATCGAGCAGCAGCTCGAGGCTGCTGATCACCAGGCCGAGCAGATTGTTGAAGTCGTGGGCGATGCCGCCGGTGAGCTGGCCGATCGCTTCGAGCCGCTGCGAGCGCTGCACGCGCTCCTCGGTGGCGAACCGCTCGCTGAGATCGCGGCCGATGAAGAAATGCTGATCGTCGGCGACCGACCAGACGCCGGTCCAGTGCAGCGGCACCGCGTGGCCGTCCTTGTGCCGGTAGCGGCAGTCGAACTGGCGCATGACGCGGCCCAGGCGCGAGGCGCGCATCTCGACCCGGGTCGTCTCGAGATCGTCGGGATCGATGAAATGGATCGCGCTCTGGCCGATCATCTCCTCGGGCGTGTAGCCGAGGATCGCCTGGCTACTGGGGCTGACGCGGATCAAATGGCCCTGGCTGTCGGCGACCAGGATCAGGTCGAGCGAGGTGGCGAACAGACCCTCATTGACGGAGCGCTCGGCCTCCTGGACGCGCGCTTCGGCCAGGCCGGCATGATGGGCGTCGCGGTCGAGCGAGACGTCGCGCAGGAACACCAGCCCGCCTTTGGCGTGCACGTGGCTGCGCAATTCCAGCCAGGCGCCGGGCCGCTCGCAGCACAGGCTGATGCCGCAGGTCCGGCTATCGGGCGCCAAAAGCGCGCTCTCGCTCAATCCCAGGGCGGACAGCAGGGGCTGGCCGACCAGCGCCCGCGGCTCGACGCCGAGCAGATAAGCTGCCGCGCTGTTGACGTAGCGAACGCGCCACGCCGGATCGATGGCGACGACACCTTCGTCGATCGCATCGACTACGGATGTGACACTGGCCTCCTCCGTCATGGAGGCCGGCACTTGACGTTCGGCGATCGACCAATCGCCCATAAGACGCCCCCTAGCGTCGCGTGGACAGGTTTCTCGGCTCAGTCTTGGAGGGGGTACAGATCACTCAATATCTTTTGTCAGATACCTGTCTCAACCCGGCGACACACAAGTTTTCAATGACTCTGCCAAAATAGTTGGTGAGTACTCAACTAACCCGCTAACACCTGAGCATACGCTCGCATTCCCTCCCGACACAATGCCAAATATGCAGGTGTCGAGAGAACATGTCGCAGGGCCCTACCACCTCAGGGACTGTCGCAGGCCCGTGACGACGTCGAGATGCCGCTCATGGTCTCCGGCAAAACGCACCACGAGATGGGTGGCGCCGGCATCGGCAAAACCCTTCAGCCAGGACATGGCATTGGCGGCCGATCCTGCGAAACAACTTTGGCGCTTGCGCATGATCGCGGCGGCCATGCCGTAGTACTGCTCGAGGTAGGCGTTCATGCGGGCTTCGGCACGCGAGGCGTCCTCGTCGATCGCCAGGGTGACGTAGATCGCCGCGTCGAGGGTCCCGGGATCGCGGCCGGCGGCCTTGGCGGCCTCCTTCACCTCGGCCCATTGCTGGGCGTATTCGTGCGGCTCCGGCCCGTTGGGGAACCAGCCGTCATATAGCTTGCCGCAGCGCTGACGCGCGGCGGTGACCGAGCCGGGCAGCCAGATCGGCGGGCCGCCTGGCCGGTGCGGCGTCGGGCCCAGCACGGCGTCGGTCATCTTCCAGCGGCCGTCCCAGGTCACCGGCTTGCCGGTCCACAGCGCCTTGGCCAGAGCAATGCCCTCGACCATGCGCCCCACCCGCTTCTCGAACGGCACCCCGGCGGCGACGAACTCGGCGCGGATATTGGGTACGTCGCTGGCGATGCCGATGCCCAGGATCAGCCTGCCCTCGGCGATCCGGTCCAGGGTTGCGACCTGCTGGGCCAGCACCACCGGGTTGCGCAGGGCCGGCAGCAGCACGGCGGTACCCAGCTCCGGCTTGCGCGTACGCGCGGCGACGGCGGCCAGCAGGGTCAGCGGATCGTGCCGCGGCCGTGCCAGCAGCGAATCGCCCACCCACAGGGAATCGAAGCCCAGCTTCTCGGCGCGTTCGGCCAGCGCCAGCAGCGAGCCCGTCTCGTCCTGGCCTTCCATCACCCGCTCGCGGGTCGGCAGCAAATATCCCAATCGCGGCATGGGCTTCTCCCCCGTGGTGCAGGCGCGGATCATGGACTCCTCAAGGCGCGCGCGGTACAGGCTTTCGCCATGACCCGTGCCGCCTTTCTCGACCGCGATGGGGTGCTGAACCAGTCGATCGTCCGCGATGGCCGTCCCTATGCGCCGCGCCGGCTGGAAGATTTCGTCATCCTGCCCGAGGCCCCGGCCGCCGTGCGCCGCCTGAAGAAGGCGGGCTTTCTCATCGTGGTTGCCACCAACCAGAAGGATGTCGGCGAAGGCCTGACGACGCGCGAAACGCTCGACGCCATGCATGCCGTCTTGTGCGAGGCCGTGCCGGTGGACGACATCCGGGTCTGCACTTGCGTCGACGAATGTCCCTGCTACAAGCCCAATCCCGGCATGCTGCTCGACGCGGCGCGGGACCTTGATATTGATCTGTCGGCGAGCGTGATGATCGGGGACCGTTGGCGCGATATCGGCGCCGGCCACAATGCCGGATGCAAGACGGTCTTCATCGACCGCGGCTACGCCGAATCGTTGCGCCATACCCCCGACCTGGTGGCGACCGATCTCGCTGATGCCGTCGACAAGCTGCTAGGCTCCCTCTCTGCCCCTCCTGGAAAGAAGAACACATGACCGACTCCAAGCGCGAACGCGTCCTCATCACCGGCGGTGCCGGCTATGTCGGCCATGTGCTGGTGCCGCGGCTGATCGCCGAGGGCTACGATGTCGTGCTCTACGACTCCATGCTGTTCGGCAACCGGATCGGCACGCAGCCGCACCTGCTGACCTTCGACGCCGACATCCGCGACACCGCGACCTTCGAGAAGGCCGTCGCCGGCTGCGACACGGTCATTCACATGGCCTGCATCTCCAACGACCCGAGCTTCGAGCTCGACGAGAAGCTGTCGACCAGCATCAACTACGAATGCTTCGAGCCGCTGGTGGTGGCGTCCAAGAAGGCCGGCGTGAAGCGCTTCATCTACGCCTCGTCG
>JAFAZJ010000167.1 GCA_019239835.1 Alphaproteobacteria bacterium
AAGAAGTACTTCGAGCGCGACCCCGCCCTGACCCGCCGCTTCCAGGTGGTCAAGGTCGAGGAGCCGGACGAGAAGAACGGCATCGACATGCTGCGCGGCATCGCCAACGTGATGGAGAAGCATCACCAGGTGCGCGTGCTCGACGAGGCGGTGCAGGAAGCCGTCCGCCTGTCCAACCGCTACATCGCCGGCCGGCAGTTGCCCGACAAGGCGATCAGCGTGCTCGATACGGCCTGCGCGCGCGTTGCCATGGGTCTCGCCTCGACGCCGCCGGCAGTCGAGGATCTGCGCCGCCGCATCGGCTTGCTCGACAACCTGATCAACATCCAGAAGCGCGAGCAGCAGGCCGGCACCGATCACCAGGAAGAGATCACCGAAGGCGAGGAGCTGCTCGCCAAGCTCAAGGTCGAGCTGACCGAGATGGAGGAGCGCTGGAAGGCGGAGAAGGTCCTCGTCGACGAGGTCACCAAGCTGCGCGCCGAGCTCGAGGGCGAGGCCAACGAGGCCGATCGTCCGGCCAAGAAGGCGGCGCTCGACGAGAAGTGGGAAGCGCTGAAGAAGCTGCAGGGCGAGACGCCGCTGGTGCTGCCGCTGGTCGATGCGCAGGCCGCCGCCGCCATCGTCGGCGACTGGACCGGCATTCCTGTCGGCCGCATGCTGGGCGACCAGATCCGCACCGTGCTGAACCTGAAGGACAAGATGGCCGAGCGCGTCATCGGCCAGGATCACGCGCTGGAGATCATCGCCAAGGGCATGCGCACGGCACGCGCGCGCATGCAGGATCCGCGCAAGCCGCTGGGCGTGTTCATGCTCGCCGGCACCTCGGGCACCGGCAAGACCGAGACCGCGCTGACCTTGGCCGAAGAGATGTACGGCGGCGACCAGGCGCTGACGATCATCAACATGTCGGAGTTCAAGGAAGAGCACAAAGTCTCGATGCTCGTCGGCTCGCCGCCAGGCTATGTCGGCTACGGCGAAGGCGGTGTGCTCACTGAAGCGGTGCGCCGCCATCCCTATTCAGTGGTCCTGCTCGACGAGGTCGAGAAGGCCCATCCCGGCGTGCAGGACGTGTTCTACCAGGTGTTCGACAAGGGCATGCTGCGCGACGGCGAAGGCCGCGACATCGACTTCAAGAACACCGTCATTATCCTGACGTCGAACGCCGGCACCGAGCTGATCTCCAAGCTTTGCGCCGATGTCGACACGCGGCCGAACCCCGAGGCACTCGCCAGCTCGCTGCATCCGGAGCTGCTGAAGGTCTTCAAGCCGGCCTTCATCGGCCGCATCACGGTCGTGCCCTACTATCCCCTCGACGATTCGACCATCAAGAAGATCGTCCGCCTGCAGCTTGGCCGCGTGGTCAAGCGGGTGGCGGAAAACTACAAGGCTACAATGGCTTACGACGAGGCGATGGTCGATGCCATTGCCGCACGCTGCACCGAGGTCGAGTCCGGTGCCCGCAATATCGAGCAGATCATACAGCGCACGATGCTGCCGGAACTTTCCGGCCACTTCCTGTCCGCCCTCGCCGATGGCCAAGTTATCAACAAGGTGCATGTGGGGGTAGACAAGGATCAGAAGTTCGAGTACAAGATTGAGTAATCACTCACTGAGTGAGACGAGGTCGGGGGCGGCGGCGAGTGACCGCTCAGGGGCGAAAGGTCAGATCGCCCGAACGACAGGATCAAAGCGGACCGGAAGCCCCGGTCCAGAAGGAGGAGCGAAATGGCGATCTACTTGAAGTACGGTCCGATCAACGGCAGTGCCACGGCTCAGTCGCATGAGCAGTGGATCACCTGCGACTCGATCCAGTGGGGCGGTGGCCGCGCGATCGGCACGCCGACCGGTTCGGCCAAGAACCGCGAAGCCTC
Organism: Alphaproteobacteria bacterium; assembly: GCA_019239835.1. Classification (GTDB taxonomy): domain Bacteria; phylum Pseudomonadota; class Alphaproteobacteria; order Reyranellales; family Reyranellaceae; genus JAFAZJ01. The sequence goes on from JAFAZJ010000167.1 coordinate 1,872, forward strand.
GATGGTCTCGATCAGCGAGGTTGTCGTTAGCAAGGGTCAGGACAACTCGTCCCCCGAGCTGCTGAAGCGGTCCTATGTCGGCACGGATGGCGAGGACGTCACCGTCCACCTGACGACGACCAGCAACCAGGGCGTCAACACCATCATGGAGCTGAAGCTGACGAACACGCTGGTCAGCGGCTTCTCCTGCAGCTCGGGCGGCGACCGCCCCAGCGAGTCGGTGTCGATGAACTTCACCAAGATCGAGTCGACGTTCCACAACCAGGCGGTCGAGGGCACCGAGGCCAGCGATCCGTTCACCGTCACCTACGATCTGGCCACGGCCGTCGCCACCTAAGGCGCGCTGAGGAACCGACCACACACTTGGGCCCCAGCGGCCTTAACGGAGGACTTCAATGGCTATCTATATGGAATACCAGGGCATCCCGGGCGACTCGACCGCCGAATCGCACACTGCCTGGATCACGCTGAGCTCGTGCCAGTGGGGCATCGGCCGCGGCATCTCCACCCCGGTGGGCAGCGCCGAGAACCGCGAAGCCTCGACCTGCTCGGTGAGCGAGATCACGGTCACCAAGATGCTCGACTCGGCCTCGGGCCCGCTCTGGCAGGAGCTGGTCAAGAACACCGACGGCAAGGACGTCACGATCGACTTCACGTCGACCAGCGCCGGCGCCGACAACACCTTCATGTACGTCAAGCTGACGAACACGCTGGTGAGCGGCATGTCCTTCTCGTCGGGCGGCGACCGCCCCGCGGAGTCGGTCTCGCTGAACTTCACCAAGATCGAGACCAAGTACATGGAGCAGGCCGACGAGGGCACGAATGCCAGCGGCGGCAGCGTGATCACCTACGATCTCGCGCTGTCCAAGGCGACCTGATCGCCGCGGCCGACCACTGAAAATGCAATCGGCGCGGCGTGCGAACGCCGCGCCGTTTTGCTGACAGCGCGCCCGTTCGCGCCCAGGAGGGGTTCATATGCCGATTTACATGAAATTCGAGGGCATCGACGGCGACGTCACCGCCGCGAACCACGAGAAATGGATCGAACTGCACTCGGTGCAATGGGGTTCCTCGCGCAACGTCGCGACGACGGGCGAGGCCAACCATCGCACCAAAAGCGCGGTGAACGTCAACGAGGTCGTCGTCACCAAGGACCGCTGCAGCGCAAGTGGCAAGATATGGCGCGCGCAGCTGATGAACGATGCCAAGACCGTGACGATCGACTGGGTGACCACCTCGCAGGGTGGCCAGACGGTCTACCAGTCGCTCAAGCTCACCCAGGCACTGGTGAGCTCGTTCTCGCAGAACGCCCATGCCGACGCAGCGCCGCTCGAGCAGATTTCGTTCAACATGACCGAGATCGAGCTCACTGCCTACACCATGGCGAAGGAGGGCACGAAGGCCAGCATGCCGTTCGTGCAATCGCACAACCTGTCGAAGGGCTGAGGCCTCAGAACGAGCCGGGCTGGATCCGCTGGATGTCGGAGTTGCCCGGCGACAGCACGTAGAGCAGGCGCAGCTGGGCCGAGCCCGGGCGCGGATCGGCGGGCTGTCCCTGCACCTGCGGGCGGGGCGCCCACACCATCACCAGCTCGACGGCGTGGGCTTTGTCGTCGGTGCCTTGGAACAGCAGGATACGGCCGTCGGCGAGCTGGACGTTGGTCTTCACCTGCTCCTTCACGAAGCGGGTGGTCTGGCCAACGAAGTAATCGCGCAAGGCGTTGCCGATGCCGATGACGATTTCGGCGCCGGCCGGATCAGGAGCGTTCCACAGGATGTTGACCTGGATGAGCGTCTTGGAACGGAAGCCGAAGACATACGCGACCTGCGCCTCGCCGCTGTGGGCGACCAGGTCGCGCACCTTGATCGAGAGGCTGCGCGTCTGCTCGAGCGGATGGGTCGCGGCGGTGATGGCGGCGTCGTTGAGCTTGAAGTCTTCTTTGATCGCGGCGCGCACCTGGGTTTCGGTCTGGCCGAACCTGGCCGAACGGAAGCCCTCGATGCCGGTGGGCTCCGGGACTGCGGGCGCCGTGGCCGTGGGCGGCGTGGCGGCCGGCTTGGCCGCCGGGGCGACGGCCGGCGCAGCGGGCGGCTTGGCTGCTGGTGCCGGTGCGGGCGTCGGCGCCGGTGCTGGAGATGGCGGCGCGGGCTGCTGGGCTGTGGCATGATCCATTCCGATCGCACACAGGACGACCAGCAGGCAGGCGCTCATGATCACACGCATGATGCTTGGACCTTTCCACCAGGAAGCAGATTACTAGCCACTAAAGTGAGCGAATGATCGCTTTTTTCTTGACCCAGACACGAGCCTGTCAGACACTTTGGCATACACTGGCCGCGAGATATCTTTGCGGCCATCGGGAGCGCGGCCATGGCCACCATCACTGACGCAAATCGCTGGCTGCGGCTCACGTCGCCGCTGGGCAAGGATCAGCTGATCCTGACCGGTTTCTCCGGCGAGGAAGCGATCAACGGCTTCTTCTCTTTTCGGCTCGACGTGATCTCGCCCAAGGAGGATATCCAGCCGACCGATCTGCTCGGCAAGGAAATCACCTTCAAGGTTGCCTCGGGCGAGAGTGCCTGGCGCAACTTCCACGGTTTCGTCAGCCGCATGAGCTCGGGCGGGGCCATCGATCACTGGGGCGACGGCACGATCTACTTCGTCTATCACCTCGAGCTGGTGCCCGAGTATTGGTTCCTCACCCATCGCGTCGATTGTCGCATATTCCAGGAGAAGACGACAAAGGCGATCATCGAGGAGGTGCTGTCGAAGTCCGGCGCCAAGGCGGCGACGAAGCTTCCGACCGGCCGAACCTGGGAATACTGCGTGCAGTACCTCGAGAGCGACTGGGCCTTCATCGAGCGGTTGTGCCAGGAGGAAGGCTGGCCGTGGTTCATTCGCCACAAGGACGGCTCCAACGAGCTGCATGTCGGCGAGAATAACAGTCTCTACTTCGGCATCGACATGGCGAAGGTCGAGATGGATGCCGAGGGCACCGCCGACAACGTGATCAACGCCTTCGACCAGGAATACCGCTTTCTGCCGACCAAGTGGGCGAACGAGGACTACGACTTCAAGGCGCCGAAGAAAGACCTGCTGACCTCGACCAACAGCGTCAAGAAGACCGGCAAGTCGGGCGCGTACGAAGTCTACGACTACCCCGGCAACTACATCGACAAGGGTGATTCCGACGGCAAGGGCGATCGCATCGCCAAGCGTCGTATCGAGGCGCTCGAGGCAAACTTCAAGCTGGCCGAGGGACACGGCGCCGTGCGCTTCTTCGAGGCCGGCGGTTACTTCACGCTGAATGGCCATCGCTTCAAGTCGGAGGACGGCAAGCAGTGGGTCGTCGCCCGCGTGCGCCATGCCGCGTCCGGCGCCGGCCATGCCGCCGGTGCCGGCGGCTCCTACACTTACGGCAACAGCTTCGTCGTCGCGCCGAAGGACACCGTGTTGCGTCCGGCGCGCACCACACCCCGGCCGATCATCGCCGGCCCGCAGACCGCGCTCGTTGTCGGCCCGTCGGGTGAGGAGATCGACGTCGACAAGTACGGCCGCATCCACGTGCAGTTCCACTGGGACCGACTTGGCGAGAAGAACGAGAAGAGCTCGTGCTGGATCCGCTGCGCGCAGTCCTGGGCCGGTCCGCAATGGGGTACGGTGTTCACGCCGCGCATCGGCATGGAGGTCGTGGTCGAGTTCCTCGATGGCGATCCCGATCGGCCGTTGATCACCGGCTGCGTCTACAACGGCGACAACATGCCGCCGTGGACGCTGCCGGACAACAAGACGCAGAGCGGCATCGAGACCCGCAGTTCCAAGGGCGGCGCCAAGGCCGACACCAACATCTTCCGCTTCGAGGACAAGAAGGCGGGGGAAATCATCTACATGCACGCCCAGAAGGACCACGTGGTCGAGGTCGAGCATGACGAGAACATCACGATCGACAACGACCAGACGCGTTACGTCAAGCACGACCAGACCCTGAAGGTCAAAAACGACCAGACGGAGACGATCGAGGAGGGCAATCGCAAGACGACGATCAGCAAGGGTAACGACACCTACAAGCTGAGCATGGGTAATCTCAAGGAAGACATCAGCATGGGCAATCGCACGACGACGATTGCCATGGGCAACGACAAGCTCGGCATCAGCCTGGGCAAGCAGGACGTCGAGGCGATGCAGAGCATCGAGCTCAAGGTCGGCATGTCTTCGGTCAAGCTCGATCAGACAGGCGTCACCATCAAGGGCATCATGATCAAGGTCGAGGGGCAGGCCATGGTCACGGTCAAATCGCCCATGACACAGGTCAATGGCGATGGGATCCTGATACTCAAGGGTGGTATTACTTTGATCAACTGAGCCGGGCGGCGGGCACAGGGGAGTAGGAGGCGGGATGTCCGGATCACAGCAGCCGTTCACGAAACTGGGCAGCGCGGAAGTTCCCGCGGTCGCCCAGCTGGGGGAGCTTGGCGCGGAGGCGCAGGCGCTGGTGCCTGCGGCGACGGGCCCGGAGGGATTTGTCGCGTCGTTGGTAGACGCCGGCCTGTTGCAGGACGCCGTGCGCTTCCTCGCCTACTCGCTGCGGCCGCGCGAGGGCGTGTGGTGGGCCTGCCTGGCGGCACGCGCCTATGTCGAGGCCGGGTATCCCGTCCAGCCGGTGGATTCGGATGCGCTGACGGCGGCCGAAGCCTGGGTCTTCAAGCCCGACGAGGACAACCGCCGCGCCGCGTATGACCGGGCGATGGCCACCGGCTTCCAGACGCCCGCCTCCTGGGCGGCGATGGCCTCGTTCTGGAGCGGCGGCTCGATCGCGCCGGCCAATCTGCCGGTGGTGCCGCCGCCACCCAACGCCTTGGGGCGCGCGATCTGGGGCGCGGTGATCATCGCCTCGGTGACCAATCCGAAATCGCCCGAGGACATGGAAAACCGACACAAGGCATTTCTCAGCCAAGGCATCGACATCGCCCAGGGCGGCAACGGACGGCCCAAATAAGGCGTCCTGCATCGGCGCGATTGCGCGGCGCGTCAGCTTGATGTGACGGAGGCTGAGGCGCGCTGCTATATATGGCAGCCAACACCTGCCTCTGCCGGAGAGCCGACGAATGGCCTCGTCCCTGACACTTCGCGTCGTATCGTCGCCGCCGACGGAGCGTGCGCCATCGGCGCTTACGCTGGCTGGCGGCCGCGCGACGATCGGTCGGCGCGACGGGAATTCCTGGATCCTGCCCGACGCCTCGGCGGGCGTGTCACGCGAGCACGCGGTGATCGAAGGCGCGCAGGGCGGTTGGCAGATCGTCGACAAGTCGGCTAACGGTACCTTCGTCAACGGGCAGAACGTCGGCAACGGCAACGCCTGGCCGCTCAGCGCCGGCGACTCGATTCGTATTGGCGGCTACGAGATCGCCGTCGAGATGGATGGCGGCCAGGGCGATTTCGCCGCGTCGAGCGGACCGCCGACGATCGGCAACGACTCGTTCGATCTCGGCGACCTTGCGCGCCAGGATTTCAACGCACCACGCGCCGCGCCACGCGGCCCCTCGCCGCTTGATCCGCTCGCCGAGGAACGCCCGCCGGAATTGCCCGCGAGCAACGATCTGTTCGGCGAGCTCGGCGACAATCGCCAGCCGCTGTCCCCCGGCGGCCAGATGGGCAATCCGTTCAACGCGCCCGAGCAATCCGGGCTCGGCGGCCCGGCGCCGCAAGGCTCGCCGTTCGACGCGCCGCAACAGGGTGGCACGCCCTTCGGCGGTCCGAGCCAGGACAATTGGGGCGGACCATCAGGCAATGCCGATCCGCTGGCGCCGCCCCAGCCGCCGCCGCAACGCTCCGCCTTCACCAACGAGCCGGATCCGCTGGCGGCGCTGCCCGACCCGTTCGATCAGCAGCCGCTGGCACCGGACGACCGGCACGCACCGATGCCGCAATCGCCCTTCGCGCTGACGCCGGTGGCGATGCCGAACCCGACCGGTCCCGGCCCGCAGCAAGCTTTGCCCACCGATTGGGATACCTCGACGCCGCGCGGCCTGAGCGGACCGCCGGCCGACCTCGATCCGATCGAAGCCGCGCTGGCTGGCCTCGCGCCCAAGACGGGCTCGTCGCAACCCGTCGCACCCGATCCGGGAATCGACCGCGCCTTCGGCGTGCAGCCGCAACCGGCGCCGCAACAGCCGGCCAATCGGCCGCGCCCGCAGGCATCGACGCCGCGTCCTGCCCCACCGCCGCCCGCGCCGCCGCCGCAACAGCGTGCGCCCGCAGCACGGGCAGCACCGCCGGCGCCGGCTGCGCCGGCGAGCGACGACTGGGTCGACGCGCCTGCCCCGCCACCCCTGGGCGACAGCCTGTTCGGCGACACGAACGCCGAGCAGCCCGCGCCCGATGCGGGCCACGCCTTGCCGCCGCCGCCGATCCCGGCCGACGATCCATTCGACGGACCGTCGAACCGGCAGCCATCGGGGCGCATTTCGGTATCGAAGGTAAACTTCCAGCCTGCGTCGGGGCCGGCTGCTCCGGCTGCGTCGCCACCGCCCAAACCGGCTCCCGCTGCACCGCCGCCTTCTGCCTCACCGCCGCCTCAGCAGCGCCGCGCGGCACCTCCGGCGCAGCAACCGGCAGCCGCAGCGCCTGCGCTGGGCGGCGATGATCTGCTGCGCGCCTTCCTCGACGGCGCGGGCATCGAGAACCTGCCGCCCAGCACCGACGCAGCCACGGCGCTCAGGACATTGGGCGCGTCGACGCGCGCCATTGTCTCGACCCTGGCGCGGCTGCTCGAAGCGCGCCGCCTGCTGAAAGGCGAGTTCCGCATCAGCCAGACCGTCGTCGCCGCGCGCGAGAACAATCCGCTGAAGTTCTCCGCCGACGAATCAGAGATGCTTCTGGTGATGCTGGGCTCGGTGCGGCCCGGGTTCCAGTCCGGCCAAGCCGCGGTATGGGATGCCGGCAAGGATCTCGAGGCGCATCAACTCGCGCTGCTTGCCGCCTTCCGCGCCGTGCTCGACGCCGTGCTGGCGCGGCTGTCGCCAGAGGCGATCGCCGCTGCCGCCGGCAACGAGGGCGGCGGCGTCTTCGGCCGCCGCAAGGAAACCGTCTACTGGGAGCTCTTCGCCAAGGCCTATGGCGAGGTGAAGCAGGACATCGGCAACACGCTGGCCGGCCGCATCGGCCAGATCTTCGCCGAGGCCTATGAGCGCGAGAACAGCAAGAAGGGTGGATCGCGCTGACCGCGTCGATCAATCTTTACCGCCAACCCAAAAAGTGATTAAATACTCACATGGGTATGCCAGCCGCTCGCGTCACGGACATGCATGTCTGTCCGATGGTCACCGTCCTCGTCCCGCATGTCGGCGGGCCGATCATCCCGCCATGCGCGATCACGGTGATCACCGGCGGCATGATCCAGGCACGCGTCACCGATATGTGCATCTGCGTCGGGCCGCCTGACATTATCGCCTTGGGTTCGTTCACGGTTATCGTCGTCGGCCTGCCAGCAGCGCGGCTCGGTGACCTGACGGCCCATGGCGGCACCATCGTCACCGGCTTCCCCACCGTGCTGATCGGCTAGAGGCCCTGCCGCTTCACGTAATCGAATCGCAGGACAGGATCGTGTCTTCGGGATTGGTCGCCGGCGCCGTCGTCGTCAGCCACGTGTTCCAGCCCAGCCGCGCCCCATCGCCGCCGCCCCAATCGCCCAGCTGCATCGGCGGCACGTCGTCACGGCGCAGGACCAGCTGGATGTCGAAGAACATCGCCTCGCCGACGAACAGGCGGGCCAGATGCACCAGCTCGCGCAGCCGCGTGCGGTCGGGCAGGAACGAGCGCAACGTCTTGTAGTCGAGCGGCCCGAGCTTGATGCGGAACTTGGCTTCCGGCCGCATCACCCGCGCGCCGATCACCGCCTCGTCGCCCAGCCGGCAGAAGCTGGTGGGCACCATTTGCGTCTGCTCGCTGGGCGGCAGGCGCTCCCAGTGCGGCACGAAGGTATCGACGGTGATCTTCTCGCCGAAATAGTCGCTGAGGATCGCCTCCAGCACCACGGCCGAGCGCGGATTGCCGGCATAGGCGCCGGCGTAGAAGCGCAGCGCCGTGTGACGCGGTGCCAGCCTGCCTTTCAGGCCGTTGGTGCTGAAGCCGAGGATCGCATCGACGAAGCCGGCGATGCCGAGTTCCGACGGCAGCGCCGTCGAACCCAGATCGTCGACCGTCGAATTGACCTGCGCCGTCAGCCGATACTTCTTCCAGGCACGGATGAAGAAGCTGGCCGAGCGGTGGGTGAACATGTCGAGGAAATCGGCGAGCGAGGTATCCTTCTCGCGCGCCCGCTCGAGCACCTTGTCGCTGTAGGCCGGCGGCAGCACACCTGACGGGCCGTGCATGCCCATGAAGGTGATCTCGACCTGGGGCGGACCGCCGCGGGTCTCGCGCACCTGGGTGAGCTCGGCGACCGGGAAGCCCAGCGCCGTCTCGCTGACGAAATGCAGGACTTCGTCCTCGGGCAGTGCGCCACCGCCGACAGGCTCGCCGCCGCCGCCGGCGCGCACGCCCTGGCGCGCAGCGTGACGCTCCAGCGTGAGGATCGCTGCCAGCGCGTCGAACGCCTCGGGCTCCTCCCGCAGGCGTTCGATCAGAGGAGGGTCTTCTCGCCCGTCCGGGGAGGCCATGAAGCGAGGACTCCGGTGCGGCCCGACAGACGCGCGGTCAGCCGGGTGAAGGTGTTGACGGCCACGTAGAGGCCGAAGAAGTGCTCGAGCACGCAGGCCAGCAAATAGGCACCGCCCGGCGGATAGTTCTGCGGATCGAGCACGACGTCGACGTCGAGACCCTGGGTGATCGCCGTCGATCGACCCAGCACGATACGCGCGAGGCCGCGCTTGCTGCTGACGGAGCGCACGCCGTCGATCAGCCGGCGCGTCTCGAGCCCCTGCCCCCAGTCGTAGAGCCGCAGGATCTCGCGCAGTGCCTCGCCGCCGTCATCGCCGCCGGCCATCGACAGATGGTTGAGCGACAGGTGTGACAACAGGCGCCACATGCGGCCATTGCCCAGCGGCGGCCGCCGCGTCGGGCTGAAGACGCTGGCCATATACGCCCGCCGCACCGCCGGCGTCGGCGACACCAGATCGAGCGGCACCTGGCCGCCGACCGAGGGGATGCGCGCCAGCAGATCGCGGTTGAAGCACAGCGTGTCGACCGACAGTGTCCAGTTGGCCGGCGCGCCGGCGTCGGCCTCGCGGTCGAGCAGCGAGATGAAGAGCTCGTTGCCCTTGTCGCGCGCGCTGACGGCCTGGCGTCGCGAGACGTGCCAGAAGCGCACGTCGCCCTCGGCATCGTGGCGCAGGCCGAAGAACGGGTCGAAGGGGTACTCGTTGCCGTCGACGTCGCTCGCCGTCACCTTCTCGACCATGTAGACCTCGAGCGCGTCGGGACGACGCGCATCGGGCACGATGCGGTGCTCGAAGGCGGTACCGTCGAGCCGGATGGGCTCGGCGCGCAGCGGGAACAGGTTCACCACGGGCACGCAGCCGGTCACGATGTCGCCCGTGGTCACGCCGCGCTCGAGCTCGGCATCGGTGTCGGCGAGATAGAGGTAGATGCTGATCTCGCGGCCGGCGCCGGCGAGCATGCGCCCCGACACGCCGTTGACCTCGAAGAACAGGAACTTCTGCGGTAGCGCGAAGTACTCGGTGAGCAGCCGGTAGCCGACGAAGGAGCGCGACGGATACGGCAGGATCGCGTCCTCGCGCCCGAAGCCGACCGGCGTGAGCGCCGACGGCGGCAGGAAGGTCGCGTTCGGCTCGTCCGGCTGCTCGCAGACCGCGATGCCCAGCAGACGGTTGCGCAGGAGCTCGTAGAGCGGCAAGGCGCGCGCGCCGGCACCGCCGAGATAGAAGCGGATCGGATCCGGCTGCAGGTCGCCGAACGTCGCGGCCTCGCTGGAGGTCGACAGCCGGATGTGCAGCACCGAGAGCGCGCCCTGGGCGCGCGGGTTGACCGGCGCGCGGAACGGCCGGCCCTGCAGGCCGACCTGGGTGACGTCGAATGGCCACAGGGTCACCGCCTGGGTCGTGCGCAGGCGGCAGCGCTCGCCGTCGATTGCGCCGGTATCCAGCTCGGTGCCGCGCGCGATCTCGTAGGGCTCGGAGAGCGCCGTCGACGCTTCCAGCCGCGCGATGCCCATCGGCGGCACCGGCGCGAGGTAATGCGGGTAGAGCGCGTTGAGGACCGCCTCGGTGAGCTCGGGAAATTCGTCCTCGAGCTTCAGCCGCACGCGCGCATTGAGCAGCGCCACCGCCTCGATCAGCCGCTCGACATGCGGATCGTCGGCCATCTCCGGGCCGATGCGCAGCCGGCCGGCGACCTTGGGATGCGCGTCGGCGAAGTTCCCGGCCTGGCGGCGGATGAACTCGAGCTCGCGATTGTAGAGGGGGAGAACGTCGTCCACGGCGCGCTCAACGTCCGGTGATGACGTCGACCCGACGCGTCGTCGGCTCGAGCGAGGTGTCGAAGCTCACCGGCTCGGGCGCCGGATCGGCCGACAGCAAGGCATCGATTCGGAAACGCGCCGAGCGATCGAGGCGATCACCTCGTTCCGGCAGGGTCACGCGCACCATCGACAGCCGTGGCTCGAAGCGCCGGATCGCCGCCTCGATCTGCCGGCAGACGATCGAGCGCCAGTTGCCGCCGGCGATCGAGGTGATCGAGAAATCGGGGATCCCGTAGCCGACCACCGATTCGTCGATCTCGCCGAACACGTCGGGCCAGCCGCGGCAGCGCTCGCGCGTGTTGAGCAGCGCCTCGACGTCGCGACGCACGCCCTCGCGCAGCTTGTCGAGCGCCTCGGTCGGCGTCGGTGGCAACTCGAGCTGATTCTCGGGATCCTCGTCGATCAGCCGATCCAGCAACGATAGAAGCGCACGCGGGGTGTCCTTGTCGTTCATGGACACGGTACTGGGTCCTCGTTAGGCACTCGCGGTCTCGAAGTCGACCTCCGACAGCTCGTCGATGCCGACGCCATCCTCACCGACGACGAACAGGCGCAGGCCGACGCCGCGCACCACTTCGCCTTCGGCGCCCTGCCAGTCGGTGGCGCGGCCCAGCCGCAACGCCGTGGCCTCCGGACCAGTCGGGGTCGTCGGATAGGTCGCGGGAATGTAGACGACGCCCTCGGGGCCGTCACGCACCTCGACCGCGGCCGGCCGCCACAGCAGATCGCGCGGCCGCGCCGTCTCCTCGAAGCGGATCGACACGACCTTGTGCATCGGCACCCAGAAGTACTTCCCGGTGATCGAGATCACCTCGAGGATGCCGGCGCTGAGATCGTCGGCGTCGCGGAAATCGTCGAACGGCTTGTCGCCGTCGCGCTTGCCGATGACCTTGACCCGCTGCTCCTCGGCCTCGGCGAGGATCGCCTGGGCCTTCTTGCCGTCACCCTCGCGCAGCGCCAGCAGTGCCTGCAGGCTGGCGGCGACGAAGCCGTCGGGTTCGGTCACGACGTCGGGCGCACGGCCCTTCTCGAAAACCTCCTGGCGCGCGATGGCGCCGCGGATCACCTGGCGCGTCTGCGCCACGGCGACAGCCAGCTTGGTGTTCTGCGTGCCGATGATGTCGAGCTGCCGATCGGCCTTGTCGTAGGCGCCGGCGAAGCACTGGAAGTCGGCAAGCAGCGCACGCGCCTCGGCATCGTTGGGATTGTCGCGCACGACGTTCGTTGCGGCCTCGATCGCGCCGTCGAGATTGCCGTCGCGGAAAAGCGTTCTTGCGTCGGTCGCCATGCGGTCCCCCTCAATATCGAACAGTCAGCCGGTCACGCCGCGTTCTGCGAGCGCACCGTGCTGACGAGATTGAAATTCGCGCCGATCTCGTCGAGCTGGAATTGCGGCTGCAGCCGCGCCACCACGGCGAAGCTACCAGGCTTTCCTACCAGTTCCGTGACCTCGATGTCGGCGTCGCGCAACGGGTACTTGGCCTTGACCTCGAGCGAGGCCTCGTCGTTGCTCTGCGTGTAGGTCTGCAGCCACTTCACCAGCTTGTCGCGCACCTCGTCGGCGGTGCGGAAGCTGCCGACCTCGTCGCGCGCCATCACCTTGATGAAGTGGGCAAAGCGCGACACGCAGAGGATCTGCTGCAGCATCGAGGACAGCTTGGCGTTCATGCGCGCCGCCGCCTTGTCGTAGCGCGGCGGCTGCCAGGCCGACTGGTTGGAATGGAAGGCGGCGAAGGGCGTCAGCCGCGCCGGCACCAGCGGGATGAAGCCGACATCGGAGAATTCCTTCTCCTGCCGCTCGGTGAGCTGGATCTCGACCGGCACGCGGATGCCCACGCCCGGTCGGTCGGTGGTGAACCATGGCGTCGGCATGTCATCGACCAGGCCGCCACCGTTGAGATCGCGGCCGGCGCCGCGGATGTCGGCGAACCAGCCATAGGTCGCGAACGATCGCACCACCACGGCGCCGAACGCATACGCCGCCGAGCCCCACAGCCAGCCGCGACCACTGCGCAGATGCGTGGTCTCGTTGAACATGAAGCCGTCGGTGCGATAGCCGTCGTTGCGATAGGGCTTGCGCATCAGCACGCGCGGCAGGGCGAAGCCGAGATAGCGCGCATCCTCGGTCGAGGAGCAGAAGCCGCGCCACGCCGTGAATTCCGTGCGCTGGAACAGCGCGCCGAGATCGACGGTCGACACCAGCTCGCGAAAGCCATCGACGCCGAACAGCGCCGGCGAGCAGCCGAGCACCGTGGTCGTGTGCGCGGCGCCCACGGCGCTGCACAAGCCGCGCAGGGTGGCGATGTCGCGCGGGTGCTTCGACGGCTCGTAGTCGGCGATCAGCATCCCGTACGGAATGCCGCCGGGCGTGTCGAATTCCTGGGTGTAGATCTTGTCGAAGATCTGGCTCTGGTCGAACTCGAGCGCACGGTCGATGTCGCGCGTGAGCTCCGCCCAGGTCATGTTGAGAAGCCGGATGCGGATCCACTTGGAGCCGTCGGCGGTGCGGATCAACCACATCACGCCGCGCCACGACGCCTCGAGGCGCTGGACCTTGGGGTGATGCAGGATCTCGTTGACCTGCGCCGACAGCATGCGGTCGATGGCCGCGATCAGGCGGTCGACCGCGCGACGCGTCCAGGCGTTGCGCTCGTCGAGCTCGGCCTGGGTGAAGCCCGGAACGACGGACGCCTCCGGCACCGGCTCTTCGGCCGGCGGCGGAGGCGCCTGCTCGTGCGACTGGCTTGCCGCGACGTCGGCTACATTGGCAGCCGGCGTCGGGAGATCGAGGCCGAGTTCCGCCAGCGAAATACCGGAGGGTCCGGTATCCGCTGAGGGCGGAACCTCGTCGGGCGCGGCCACGCCCCCTCCGTCACTTGGCCGCGGCCGGGATGCGCGCCACCATTCGCAGCGACGCGGTCAGCTCTTCCATCTGCAGCCACGGACGCAGATGCGCCACGGCCGAGTAGGAGCCCGGCGAACCCGGAACCTCGACCACCGTCACGCGGGCTTCGCGCAGCGGGTACTTGGCCTTGGTCTCCTGGCCGGCATCCGGGTTGGAGTTGACGTAGTTGCTGATCCAGCGGTTCAGCCACTTCTCGACGTCGCCGCGCTCCATGAAGGAGCCGACCTTGTCGCGGCCCATGATCTTCAGGTAGTGGGCGAAGCGCGACGAGGCCATGATGTACGGCAGGCGCGCCGAGATCGCGGCGTTCTCCGTCGCCTCGGGGCGGTCGTACTTCTGCGGCTTGTGCACCGTCTGCGCGCCGAAGAACACCGCGTAGTCCGTGTTCTTGTAGTGCGACAGCGGCATGAAGCCCATGTCCGACAGCTCCTTCTCGCGCCGGTCGGTGATCGCGAACTCGGTCGGGCACTTCTGGTCGAAGTCACCGTCGTCGCTCTCGAACACGTGGCTCGGCAGACCCTCGACCTTGCCGCCGCCCTCGGCGCCACGGATGGCCGTGCACCAGCCGTACTGCGAGAAGGCGTTGGTAAGGCGCTGGGCGTAGACGAAGGCGGAGTTCATCCAGCAATAGTGGTCGTGCGCCAGCGCCTTGCCGGGCTCGCCCTCTTCGTAGTCGAACTCCTCGATCGGCTTGGTGTCCTTGCCGTACGGCACGCGAGCGAGCGCGCGCGGCATGGTGAGGCACAGGAAGCGCGAGTCTTCACTCTCGCGCAGGCCGCGCCAGCCGATGTACTTGCCGCCCTCGAAGCCCTTCTTCAGGTCGCGGACTTCCTTGAGGTCGCGGAAATCGCCCACGTCGAACATCTTGGCGCCAGCCGAGGAGATGAACGGCGCGAACGAGGCCGCGGCGACGCCCGAGAGGCCACGCAGCAGCTCGATGTCGTCGGGATGGTTGGAGAACTCGTAGTCGCCGACCATGCAGCCGTACGGCTCGCCGCCCGGCGTGCCGAACTCGTTCTCGTAGATCTTCTTGAACAGCATGCTCTGGTCGAACTCGGTCGCCTTGGCGAAGTCGTTCAGCAGCTGCCGCTTGGTGATGTTGAGAACACGGATCTTCATGTTCTCGCCGGTCTCGCTGTTCATCACGAGATAGTTGAGACCGCGCCACGAGCCCTCGATCTTGAGGAACTTCTCGTGATGCATGATCTCGGCGAGCTGCTTGGAGATCTTGCCATCGATCATCTCGATGGCCTTGGTGATGGTCTGCGCCAGGTTGCGGCTGAACTTCACCGTGCCGGCCATCGCCTGCTCGGTAAGGGCCTTCAGCAGGTCCTGGGCCTCATTGGCGTCGGTCTGCTTGGTGGCGCCGATCGCCTGGTCGAGCAGCGAAAAGCCTTCGCCTTCGGCCGTCGTCGTACCGGCTTGTGCCTGGGTCGAGGTTTCAGCGGCCATGCTCAGCCCTCCTTCTTGTTACGGGCTTCGATTTCGGAGTGCAGCTTCTTCACTGCCTCTTCATCGGCCAGGATCTTCTCGAGCATCTGCTCGAGGTTCTCCGAACGGTCGGCCTTGGCGAGCAGGTCACGCAGCTTGTCGCGCGTCTCCTTGAGGCGCTTCAGCGGCTCGACCTGACCGACGATCCGGTTCGGCTCGAAATCGTCCATCGAGTTGAACTTCAGGTTGACGGCCATCTCCGAGCCATCGTCCTGCAGCTTGTTGGCGACGCGCATGTTGGCGCCCGGCGACATCGTCGACATGATCTTGTTGAAGTTGTCGCGATCGATCTGGACGAACTTGCGGTCGCGCAGCTCCGGCAGCTTCGCCGTCGGATCGCCCGAGAAGTCACCCGTTACGCCGACGACGAACGGCAGTTCCTTGACCACCATCGCGCCTTCGGTCTCGACCTCGTACTTGATGTGCACGCGCGGCTTGCGTACCCGATCAAGCTTTTTCTGGACTGATTCAGCCATGATCGCACCTCTCCCGTGTCCCGTGGAACCCTAGCACATATCCAAGCCGCGACGCGAGAAGAGGCGACGCGACTGTACCCGTCATTTCTTGGCGGCTTTCGCGTCCGCGGCCGGCGGTGGTTCCGGCGGCCGGATGCCCGCGATCTGGAGCATCTTGCGGCGCGCGTCGGCGTCAGGCAAGAGCTCTGCCAGCAGGTCGGGCAAGGACATGCGCGCCCGGTCGATGGTCGCATCGAGCGCGTAGGAAACCGGCGATTGCGGCTCGTATTCGCGGAAGTATTTTGCCACCGCCGCGAGCATGTCGAGCGCCTGCTCGCGGGTGGCGAAGGTACCGGGCCGCGCGAAATTGGCCTGGGCGCCGCCCGGCGCGCCGTCGGCCGCCGCCGCGGCATCGCCCTCAGCCGCCGCCGCGCTGGCGCCGGCCGGCGGATCGACCAGCGAGCCGGCCACCAGCTTGACCATCTTCTCGAGGTCGACCAGCAGCTCCGACAACGGCCCCAGCATGGGCGCATCGTCGTTCATCTTGCTGTTCAGGAACTTGCTGATGCGCTGCCAGCCGGCGATCGAACCGCGCAGATGCACGCCGAGCGGCTGATAGAACGGCCGCCCGCCGGTGCGCGCCGCGGCTTCCGCCTCGCCCAGCCCCGTCTTGTCCTTCTGCATCCGCTGCAGCGCATCCAGCGTCAGCGGGCCCTTGTCGCCCGCCGGCGGGGTCACCGGCGTGCGCCTGATCGGCACCACCAGAGTCCGGTTCAGCCGGTCGAAGTTGAATCCCTTGGCCGTCGGATCATCGGGATCGACGCTGTAATTCACGTCGTCCCAGAACTTCTCAAGCATCTCTGCTGCCAGGTGCAGGCCGGCGTGCAGGCCAGCGAACTCTTCGAGCCGCATCAGCGCCTCGATCAGCCATTCGAGAATCTCGAGATCCTTGCTCTTCTCGCGCAGGATCGCTTCGCACTTTTCCTGGACCTGCCGCCAGGCGTGCGTGGCAGTTTCTTGCGCCTTGTCGGCCTCGGAGCCGTTGCCCGCAAGCTCCTGCGTCAGCTGATCCTTCTCCGCGGCGTTGGCGACGCCGCGCACGCCGCGGACGTCGTAGTACGCCGATGTCGCCGAATCGTCGTCGCGCGGATTGGCGCCGGTTGGCTTGTCCCCGGGGACGGGGGCCAACAGCGCTGGAACATCGATGACTAGCTCTACTTTCGGTCCGCCCTGCGCCTCGCCCGCCATGCCCCTCGCCTCAGGTTCCGACGTTGAGAATCTGCACCCGGCGATTACGCGGATCGGCTGGCTGGTTCGGCACTACAAGCTTCGTACGACCCAGACCGACGCTTTCGAGACGAGCGCGGTCGACAGAATGCCGCGTCACGAGATATTCGACAACTGCCCGCGAGCGCCGCTGCGAGAGTTCCATGTTGTAATCGTCGGCGCCCAGCGCGTCGGTGTGGCCTTCGATGATGAATTTGTCATTTGGGTTACGCTTCAGCACGTCGGCCAGATCGTCGAGCAGCTTGCTCGCCGCCGGCGTCAGCTTGTCGGAGTCGAACTCGAAGAGGATCGGCAAGGACAGCGAATATGGCGCCGAACGCGTCGGCGGGGCACGATCAGCGACCGGCGGCGGGGTCGGTACCGCGCCGCTGGGCGGGGGCGCCGCAGCGCCAGGCTGGGTGCCGGCCGGCGGCTTGGCCGCGGGGTCGGGCTGGCCGATCACCACGCGGCCGCGGGTGGCGGTGCCGCCTGGGCCCGTGCCGCCGCATTCGGCGGGGAGGCTGCGGCCCAGCGCGATGTGCATCTGGCAGCGATCGATGCGCTGCTGCGCCTGCGCCGGCAGGGCAATGGCAAGACCCGACAGCGCGCAGAGCACGGCCGTCAGGCCGAGCCGTCTGGCATCCATCCATGTCATGACAGACTCCCCCAAACCTCACCGCGCGCCGGCGATGGCCGGCGCGCCGATGACAGGTATCACGAACCGGTCGGCAGAACCTGGACGCGACGGTTGCGGCCGTTCATCGGGTCGGCCGGCAGCAGCAGCTGCGCGCTGCCCGCGCCACGGGCCACGAAGCGATCGCGCGGCAGGTTGTGCGCGGTGACGAGATAGTCGATCACCGCCTGCGCCCGGCGCTCCGACAACGAACGGTTGTAGTCGGCACCACCCGCGGCGTCGGTGTGGCCTTCGATCACGTAGCGATCGTTCGGGTTGTATTTGAAGACCTCGGCGAGCTGGTCGACGATCTTCTTGGCGTCAGCCGTCAGCTGATCGGAGTCGAGCGCGAAGGGTACCTGCAGGCCCAGACCGCGCGGCGCGGGCGCCGCCATGGTCGGTGCCGCAGCCGGCGCCGGGGCGGCCGCGGGGGCGCCCGTGTTGGCCGGCGCAGCAGCCGGAGCCGCCGCGGTCGGCGCCGCAGCCGGAGCCGCCGCCGGGGCAGCGGCCGGCTTGGCCGCGTCGGGCGAGCCGATCACGACACGGCCGCGCGTGGCGCCGCCCGTCGAGGGGCCGGTGCCGCCGCATTCCGGCGGCAAGGCGCGACCCAGCGCCTTGAACATGTCGCAGCGCCCGACCCGACCGTTGGTCCCATCGACCACCTGAGCCTGCGCCTGCAGGGCGATCGCCGCCCCACCCACCATGACCGTCGCTGCAAACACGCCCGCGAGCTTAATCTGTCGAAGCATATATGCCTCCCCTGCCGGGACGTACGTCCTGGACCGCTGAAAACACATTAACAGTTCCGCCGGGTGACTCGCAACAAAAAACTGAGTAGTTACTCACGGCAGATTCACGTCATTCACATGGAAGCCGGCAACCTAATTCAGGATTGCGGCGCCCCTGTGTTGCCGGCGAAGACGAAGGGCGCCCAGAAGAATGGGTGCGCCCAGTCGGCCGGATCCTGGTTCTTGCCGGCGCCTTCCAGCATCTCGAGCTGGGCGGCCCGCAGCACGTCGGCGGCGCTGCGGCCTTTGCCGACCTGCGCCAGGACGTTGATCATCATCAGGGTCGTCGATTCGTCGGCGACGCTCCAGTGCGAGGCCATCAGGCCACGCGTGCCAGCGGTGAAGAAGGCGCGCGCCAGGCCGGAGAAGGCCTCGCCCGCGCTCTTGCCGTCGGGACCTGCGGTGTTGCAGGCCGACAGCACCACCATGTCGGCGTCGAGCTTGATCGCCGCGAGGTCGGAGGCGCTGATCATCGCCTCCGGCCCGGTGCCGGTGCCGGTCATGATCACCGGCTGCTGCAGGCAACGCAGTTCCGATGGCAGCAACGCGTGCGCGGCGAGATGGATGATCCTGTAGCGCTCGAGCTGACCCTTGAGCACCGAGGTCTTGCTGAAGGCGCGGCCCACGCGCGTGCCCGCGGGACCGACGCCGAGCTGCTTGGCGGTGAGCTGCACCTCGCCCTCGGCCAGCGGCAGCACGGGCAGCGAGGCAAGCTCGCGCGCGTCGGTATCGCAGCGCTGCCCGGGACTGAGCGACTGCGCGCGCGAGGCCGCCACGAGTGAGCTCGCCGCGCCGATCGACAGCGGCTGGAAGCCGCCGAAGCCGATATAGGCGCTGGGTGCCTTCGACCGTGCCGCCTGCTTGCGCAGCAGCACCAGCGATTGCGGTGCCGGCACGTAGGACATGGCGAGCGACTTCGCCAGCCACTCGACCTTCTTGTAGTCGACGTATTCGTTGATCGGCGGCGGCGGCGCGGCGACCAGAAGGGTGAAGGGCAGCGACTGCAGCGCGCCGTTGGTGGTGATCACCATCGACTTCAGCGTCTTCATGTGCTGCGCGCCCGGACCCAGCAGGCGCTTGTACAGATCGTGCGCCAGCGCCACGTCGAACTTGGGCAGCTGGCCCTGCGCGTCGGGCATGAAGGCACCACGCAACTTGGCGACGATCTCCTCGGCCTTCTCGAGATTGAGGTCGACCGGCCAGGCGTTGACGCGTCCCTCATGCGCCAGCATGGCGTAGCCGTGGGTCGCGCCCAGCACGACGTGCAGGAAGCCTTCGTGCGGCCGCAGCACGCCCAGCACATCCTTGGAGCCGGCCTGACCGCTTACCAGCTGGAAGTAGTTGGGCAGCGTCTTGCGCACCTCTTCCTCGGCCGCGGTCCGCTGCTGCTGGACCTCGCCGATCTGCGCGTCGATGGCCGCGAGCGTCGCGGCATCGGCGTTGCGGTTGGCGGCGATGTCGCGGCGCTGATAGAGGTCGGTGAGGCGGTTGGTGAGATCCTGCAGCGCCTTCACGCGCTCGTTGCCATCGCCCAGCCGCAGCGCGGCCTGCGCGACGAAGTTCGCGGTGATGCCCGAGGTGACGAGCTGCGCGGCATCGAACATCTCGGCCGACGGCGAGAGGCCGGTGGTCGTGACCGCGATCTGCGAGGATCGCCAGGCGGCGTCGAGATAAGGCATCGCCGTCTCGACCGAGACGGTGTTCTGGCGTTCGCGCAGGATCGCGGCACCGCGGCGGAACTCCGACAGCGCGCCAGGCACGTTGCCGCGCTTGAGCTGGATCCTGCCGCTCTCGAGGAAGGTCTTGCCGGCGGGCTGCGAGGACGGCAGCGCCTGGCTCAGGCCGCGTGCGGAGTCGCCGAGGTCGGCGCTGGCGGTGCCGAGGTTGTCTTGCCGCGCCGCACCCAGGCCGGCCACGCGCACCGCGCGCCAGCGCACGCCGCCGGGGTCGATGCCGACCTGCTCGAGCAGCGCGATCGCCTTGTTGGCGTAGGTCCGGCTGGCGTCGTTCTTGCCCTCGGACAGCGCGAGGATCGCGCGCATGCGCAGAATCTCCGAGACGCCCTGGGCGGCGAGCTGGGTGATCGGGCTGATGCCGATGTTGGTCGGCACCGCCGAGGTGGTGCTGCGCGGATCGACGAAGCGCTGGCCGCGCACGCCGAAACCGATCGCCGGCGCCTGACGCTCCTGCTCGTGGTTCATCATCGGCGCCAGCTCAGGCGCGGCGGCAATATAGGAGGCCTCGGCGAGGTCGAGCTTGCGCTTCGCCTCGTCGTGCTTGCCCTGGTTGGCGAGATGCTGGGCGGCGTAGTGGATGATGCGCGCGCGCACCAGCGGATCCTTGACGCCGCCCTGAAGCTTCTCGGCGCGCTCGAACAGCGGATCGGCTTCGCGGAAGCGACCCTGATTGCTGATCTGCAGCGCGAAGTGGATCAGCGCGTCGGCCTGGTCGGGATTGTCGCGGCCGAACAGCTTCTGGTGCAGTACGAGGGCTTCGCGAAAGGACTCTTCGGCCTTGGCGTAGTTCTCCTCGATGTTGTGGCGGCCACCGACGCGCATCAGGCCCTGATATTTCTCGATGTCGCCCGAGCCGAAACCGCCCTTGAAGCGCGCGTCGAGCCCGCCGGTGATGGTGCCACCGCCACCGCCGCCGCCGCGCGCGGCGCCTGCCGCCGGCTGGCCACCACCGCCCAAGGCCGCGATGGTCGCCTCGATCGCCGGCGCGGCGGGTGAGATGCCATCGGCCAGGAAGGTCTTGCCGCCCGCGGTGGTCAGCACGCCGATATAAGGAACGCCGCCGGCCCGCGTGCAGGGCACGACCACCGCCGGATTGCCGCCCACGGTCGTCGGCTTCGGCGCCTCGCAGCGCGCGCGGCCATCGAGCGTCGCCTTCCAGCGTCCGCTGGTGGCGAGCGCGCGCAATCCGTCGGCGCCCGTCGTGCCGGCCATCTGGTAGAGCGTGGCCGACAGCACGCCGGTCTTGCCGCAGAGGATCTCGTACGACGCCTGCGCGCCCATGCCGCTATCCAGCGCCGCCGGCCGGAAGACGCAGGGCTCGCCGGCCGCGGTCTGACCGGCGGACGTGCCTTGCGGCGCCTGTTGCGCCTGGGGGCTGGCGGCGAGCAACGCCATGGCCAGGCCGCCCAGGGCCGTGGCCACGAAAGAGCGGACCATGCGGCTCATTGTGGTGCACTCCCCTGACGCTTCTTCTTCTCCTTTTCCTCGTCGCTTTCGGTGAGGATCAGGTCTTCATTGCCCTGGTTGACCAGCACGACGCTCGAATCGTCGAGCGGCGCGCCCGCGACGCCGATGACGACGTCGTCGGTGCTGACCGAGGGCGCGGCGATCGGCGTCGTGAAGACGACGCAGTTGATGGTGCCGATCGGGCAGCTGTTGAACTGCTCCGTCGCGGTCGCCAGACCGTCATGGCGCACGTTGAACGCCGCCAACGCGCCGCTGACGAGCGGCTCGGAGAACGGATCGGTGATCGCGCGCACCAGGTTGGGATCGATGTTGCGCACGGACGTGGTCAGGTTGACCGTGTTGTTCTGGCCGTAGACGCCGAGCAGGCCGAAAGTCGAGCCGCCGCCGCCCGTCGACTGGATGGTCGCCGCGTTGGCGAAGAAGTACACGGTCGAATTGATCGCGCTCAGCTCGCCGACGTTCGATGTGCCGCCAGTGAGACTGCCGAACGTGGCCAACGGGCTGAAGCCGGTGGCCGGCGTCGGCACCGTGAACAGGCCGCCGGCGCCGACGGCGGGCGTGGCACCATACAGCGCCAGCGGCGAGGCACCGGTGAGATCGACAACCACCAGCTTCGCCGTACCAATATTGTTGCCGGGGTTGCCAGCGCCGCCGCCGACGTTGATCGCGCCTGCCGCGCCTGTCGGCGTACGGCGATAGACGATCATGCCGTTGGCCGACGACACCGGGCCGCTGATGGCAAGCGTGCCTGACGCGACGGCGAGATCCACCACGAAGGCGGTGCCGCCGCCACCAGAGTTGGCCTTGATGCCGGTCGCAGCCGGCACGACACCCTCGCCGGCGAAGGCGACGTTGCTGACCGTGTAACCGATCTGGTTCTGGAACAGGAAGCTGGTGAAGGCCGATCCGGCGATGCCGGTGACATTGTTCGGAGCGCCAGAGAGGTTGACCATGCCGGTGGCCGAGACCGCCAGCAGCGAGCCGCCGGTCAAGGTGCCGTTGATGCCCTGGGTCAGGTCGCCGGCGCCGGTGTAGAGCCGGATCGTGCCGCCGCCGATACCGGCGTTGACCGCCTCTGTGAGCGTCAGCTGACCGGCCGCGGCAGCCAGCGTGATGTCGCCGCCCGCGGTGGTGATGCCGGTCAACGGTCCGATCGGCAGCGTCGGCCCGAGACCCAGGCCGTCGACGCCGATGGTGCCGACGGTGAAGCCGGTCTTATCCTGGTACTTGAAGAATCCCGAGGTGGTTCGGCCGGCCAGCGTGTTGACGTCGTTATTGGCCGACGCATTCAATGTCACCGCGCCCGTCGCATCGACCAGCAACGCGTCGGCGGTGATGGTTCCCGCGGCCAACTGGAAGACCTGGCCCGCTGCGGTCGTGCGCAGGCGCATGGTGCCCGGGCCAGCGTTGAGCGGGCTGAATATGACCATGTTGCCGTTGGTCTGGATCGCCATGTCACCATTGCTGGTGATGCCAGACGTCGCCGTCGTCAGCGCAAGGGCATCAGCGGTAAGGTCGCTCAAACCAGTCGCATTGTTGGTCTGCAGACGGAAACTGCCGCCTGCCTTGCCGGCCACGAAGACGACGTTGTTGGCCACCGTCGCGAGGTTGACCGAACCTGCTGCCGCATTCGCCAGCAGGTTGTTGCCGGTGATCAGGCCGGCAACCGCCTGGCTGATGTCGCCCTTCGAGGTCTGCAGCCGCACGGTGCCGCTGGAGCCCGAATTGATTGCCTGGTCGACGGAGATGCCGCCCGCCACACCGCCGGCGCCAGCGGCGATAGTGATGTCCTGGTTGGTCGTGGTGATACCCGTGACTGCGGGGCCCGTCGAAGGGGTGAGGCTCCCGATGGTGACCGCGGTCAGGTCGCGATAGGTGAAGGTCCCGCCCGTCGATGCGCCGGCGATGGTGGTGACATCGTTGTCGCCCGAGAGGGTGATGCTGCCGGTTGCGCGCGCAATCAGGCTCGTGGCCGTGATCGTTCCGGTAACGGTCTGGGTAATCGTCCCGCCGCCAGCGTCAAGCTCGACCTGGCCGTTGACTGCCGACAGCGTGCTTGAAAGCGCGATGGCACCGGTCGTCGACGTCAGCGAGATGCCGCCGTTGGCCACGGTGATGCTGCCGGGCAGATTGAACGTCGTCTGCGTCGTCAGAATCACCCCGCCGTCGGCGACCACCGGATTGCTCAGGGTCAGGTCGCCGACGCCGTCGACGACGGTCAGGCTGCCGGCGCCAAGGTTGCTGTTGCCGACTGCGGTGATCTGGTTGCTCGAGTTGGTAAGCGTCGCGTTCTTGTCGAAGGTCGTGATGCGCAGCTCATTGCCGACGATCGCGTTCTGGGCGCCCGTGCTCTGCGTGATCGCGCCGGTGTCGGACCGCAACGAAACGAACTTGCCTGCCGCAGTCGATGCCGAGATGCCATTGAGCGCGGGCACGGAGATACCGGCCGTCGTAATCGGACCGACGGTGCCGACGTTGATGGCGCCGGTGTTGCGGATGGTCACATTCCGCACGCCGGCGCCCAGAGCCACGATGTTGCCCGTGATCTGATTGGCCTGATCGAGAATCACCGAGCCGCCGGTGGCACCGATGATCACCCCGGCGAAGCCGGCGCCGGCGGTGATGATGCCGGTGGCGGTCTGCGAGATATCGCCGTCGGTGACGCGCAAGACCACCGCGCCGCCGGCGGTCACGCCGTTGACGCCACCCACCGTGTCGAGGGTGACGGCGCCGCCATTGATGAAGACCACGAAACCGCTCGTCGCTTTGGCGGCAAAGCCCGTGGCGCCGACCGTGTTGGTCGTCTGGGCGATGTCGACGTTGGTGGCAGCCTGGGCCAGCAGCTCCGCCGCGGCAATCGAGCCGCTGGTCTGCTCGACGATCGAACCGGCGGAGGATGTCAGCGTGACCCGGCCGGTCGCGGCGTTCGCCGTCAACGTCGAGTTGACGGTCAGATCACCCGCCGACTCCAGCGTGATGCCCTTGTTGGCGGCCGACGCAGTCACGACCGAAGTCGTCGTCAGCGTGGCGGCCGGCTTCGTCGCCTTGACCGTCACACTGCCCGCCGTCGAGGTGATGCCGACGGTCGAAACCGTTGTGATGGCCAGTGCGGCGGCATTGCCGTCGGTATAGGCGAAATTGCCGCTCGATTGCCCGGCGATCGCCGTGACTTTGTTGTTGACCGAGCCCGCCGTGAGGTCGACCGACCCGTTGGTCGCATTCACCTGCAGCGACGTCGCCGACACGCCGCCGGTCGCGGTCTGCGAGATGTCGTGGCCCGAGGTCAGCGTCAGCGTGCTCACGCCGCTGATGAGGCCGTTCACCGTCAGGTCGCT
>JAFAZJ010000255.1 GCA_019239835.1 Alphaproteobacteria bacterium
CCGCTGCTCGCGCTGGAACGCGGCGAAAAGGTGCTGACGCCGCCCGCAATCTGGTACCAGGGCCGCAACGATACGATGCACGACTACAAGGACGTGGAGTCGACGTTCGACGGCAACGAGCCGCAGCGCTTTTGCGCCAACTACAGCAAGGCCGGCGGCGCGATCTCGCTCGAGTACATCGACATGGACCGTGCAGCCGGTTCGCCGGATCTGTCGAAGACCGGCGACATGTTCGGCCGGATGGTGGCGTTCATCGAAAGGCATGTGAGGGTGTGATCCGGCACCGCTCCATCCGTCGGCGCTCGTTGATTGGATCGACTGCGGCGGCTGGCCTGCTGCCGGCAGCAACACGCGCGCAGTCGTTTCCGTCGAAGCAGATCAGGTTGATTGTCGGCGCTGCGGCGGGCGGCGGCGTCGACATCGTGGCGCGCATCCTGGCGCAGGAGCTGACCAAGAGCGCGGGCTTGTCGATCCTGGTCGACAACAAGCCCGGGGCCGGGGGCAACATGGCGACGCGCGAGGGGCTGCGCGCGCCGGCCGACGGCTACACCATCCTGATGGCCAATGTCGGCGTGCTGGCGATCAATCCCTACGCGATGAAGAGCGCCGGCTACGATCCACACGAGCTGGCGCCCGTGTGCCTGCTGGTGGATTTCTCCAACATCGTGGTCGTGCACCCCAGCGTACCGGCCAAGTCCCTGGCCGAGTATGTCGCGCTGGGCAAGCGCCCGGAGGGTATCGACTACGGCACGGCGGGGCTCGGCAGCGCTGGACACCTTGCTGGTGAGCTTCTCAAGGCGCGCAGCGGCGCGCGACTGAACCATGTACCGTTCCGCGGCGGCGGGCCGGCGATGAACGACCTGGTGGGCGGCCACGTCGCCTCGGTCATCGCCAGTGCGCCGACCGCCACCAGCTTCATGCGCGACGGCCGTATCCGCGCGCTGGCCGTCACCGGCGCCAAGCGCTCGCCCTTCGATCCGGATATTCCGACCGTCGCGGAACAGGGATTCCCGGGCTACGCTGCGACAAACTGGTATTGCGCCGCGGTGTCGTCCAAGACGCCGCCCGAGATCATCGCCACGCTCAATACCATCCTGAACAAGGCGCTGACCGCGCCCGAGGTGCGCGAGGCCTACGGCAAGCAGGGTATGGAAACCCTGGGCGGCACGGTGGCGGACGCCGTGGCGCATGTCGCGCGCGAGACCGCGGTCTGGAAGAAGGTCATCACCGACGCCGGCATCCAGCTGGAATAGGTCAAGGCGAGATCGTCGTGACCGATCACGACAACAAGCCTGCGTTCGACGAGGCCTGGGCCAGCTGGATGCCGGACGGGTACGGCCCCGTACGGTCTTTCGGGCAGTCGGTCATGCCCGAAGGCGACCTGATCGAGATCATCACCACCGCCGCCTTGCCGGCCTGACGGCCGTCCATGGGAATAGTCCCAACGGAACGGTGTTGAATCGGTAACTGGGCCAGTGCGTCGGCAATTCGCTGGACGCACCGGCCGCCGGTCGGGTTGTATGGGTTTCGTGGACGCCCTGCCGGATCTGTTGCCGCAACACGTGCCTGCGCTGCGCCGTTATGCGCGTGCGCTGGTCGGTGACGTGCAGCTGGCGGACGATCTGGTGCAGGACTGCCTGGAGCGAGCGCTGTCGCGGGCGCACCTCTGGCGACGCCCGGGGAACCTGCGCGCGTGGTTGTTCACCATCATGCACAACCTGCACGCCAATGACCGGCGTCGCGCGGCGTCACGGCCGCGCGCGGCGTCGATCGACGACGTGCTCGAGCCCGGCCGGCCGGCGTCGCAGATCGAGAGCCTGGCGGCGCGCGAGATACTGGTGGCGCTGCGGCATCTCTCGCTGGAGCACCGTCAGGTGCTGCTGCTGGTGGCGCTGGAGGGCATGTCCTACGCCGAGATCGCCGAGGTGTTGGGCGTGCCGATCGGCACGGTGATGTCGCGCCTGTCGCGGGCGCGCGAAAGATTGAGAGCGGCTGGCGGCGAACGGAGTGCCGCGCCGAGGAGTGGCGTATGAGTACGCAGGAGCGGACAGGACTAGGCCCGATCGAGGAGGCCGACCTGCACGCCTACGTCGACGGCAAGCTCGACGTGGAGCGCCGGCGCGTGGTCGAGACGCATCTCGCCGCCGATGCCGAGGCGCGCGCCAAGGTCGAGGCCTGGCGCGAGCAGAACCGGCTGCTGGGCACACTCTACGATCCGACGCTCGACGAGCCGGTGCCGGCGCGCTTCAACGAGACGATCGCCGAGGCACGCGGCCGCGCGGCGCGACCGGCCTGGTGGTGGCAGGCCGCGGCGGCAGTGGTGCTGCTGGCCCTGGGCGGGATTGGCGGCTGGTTCGGCGCGCACTGGTTCGAGCCGCCGCCGACACGGTTGGAATCGGCGCTGCCACGCGAAGCAGCTCTGGCGCACCGTGTCTTCGTGGTCGAGAAGCGCCACCCGGTCGAGGTCGCGGCCAACGAGCGTGATCACCTTGCGGCGTGGCTGTCGCGCCGCATGGACGCGAAGGTCGCGGTGCCTGACCTGTCGGCGATCGGTTGGAACTTGGTGGGCGGCCGCCTGCTGTCGGCGATCGAGGGCCCGGCCAGTCAGCTGATGTACGAGGATCGCACCGGCCGGCGCATCACCGTCTACATGACGCGCAACCCGGCCAACCGTGAGACGGCTTTCCTGTTCCGCACCGACGGCCCGGTGCGCTCGTTCTACTGGCTCGACGGTCCATTGGGCTACGCGATCAGTGGCGAGATCGACCGAGCTGAGCTGATGCCGATCGCCAAGGCGGTCTACGACAATCTGCGCTAGACGATGGTGCTGCCGCGCCGCACCGTGAACCAGGCCGCCATCGCCAGCAGGATGGCGGCGCCGACGATATTGACCATCGTTGCGCCGACATAGATCCACAGTGCGAGATACGCCGTCGAGATGACGAGCGTGATCAGCGTCACGCCGGCGCCGAAGGCGGTGAACTCGTTGAACGAGATGCGCTTGCCATCGCGCTCGGCGAGGCCGGTGACGGTGACGTTGGCCGAGGCGCCGATCAGTGTGCCGTTGCCGCCCAGGCAGGCACCCAGCGCCAGCGCCCACCACAGCACCTGCGATTGCGGACCGGCATCGAGCCGGCGGATCAGATCGGCGACCAGCGGGATCGTCACCGCCGTATAGGGGATGTTGTCGACCAGCGCCGAGAGGAAGCCCGACACCCAGAGGATCACCAGGGCGGTCAGCAACAGGGTGCCGCTGGGCGACAGACTCATCGCCCCCGACATCGCGTCGATCGCCAAGGCCAGGCCGGCGGCGAGGCTGCCGATCAGGCCGGTGGCCACGGCCGCGCCGACGACGATGAACAGGAACAGGAAGAAAAACAGCGTCGGCCACTCGACTTCGCGCTCCAGCACCAGGAGCACGCCGTGCCGGCGCTCGTCGTGTGTGGGCTTGTGTTCGCGCAGATAGAAGAAGTCCTCGAGCAGCAGGATCACGACGACGCCGATCACCGCCGGCACGGCGACCTGCATGCCGGTCAGCGAGTGCGTCATGAAGCCGGCGAAGATGAAGGCGGTGACGATGCAGGTCCAGCGCAACAGCCTGACATTGCGCAGCTGAGCGCCCGTCGGCCTGGCCGCTTCGGCATGGTCGCGATTGGCGGGGGCGCCGATATCCTGGGGATAGTAGCGCCGCGCGTACCACACCAGCACGAACATCATCAGCGTGCAGGGCATGGTCAGGTGGTAGATGAAATCCATGAATGACAGGCCGGTGCGCGGGTCGGCGCCGATCAGCACGTTGGGCGGATCGCCGATCAGCGTCGCCGTGCCGCCGATATTGGCAGCCATCACCATCGGCAGGAGAAAGGCCGAGCCGTTGATCTTAAGGCGACGCGCCATCTCTGAGGCCATCGGATAGGTGAAGATCACCGTCGTGACGTTGTCGAGGATCGCCGACAGCACGCCGGTGAACCAGACGATCAGGACGGCGGCTCGGCTGGGGTTGCCCTTCGATCGCTCCAGCAATCGGTCGACGGCCCAGGGAAAGACGTTGGTCGTCTTGAGGATGCCGACCAGCATCATCATCGCCGCCAGCAGCAGGATGACGTTGAGGTCGACGGCATCCTTGGCCGTCTCGAAGGAGATCAGCTTCCACGGCGTGAAGTAGGTCAACAGCCAGAGCATCGCCACCGCGGTGATCGGCACCAGCACGCGATGGACGCGGTCAGCCGCCAGCATGGCGAAGACGCCCACCAGGGTGGCGGCGACGATCGCCTGAGAGACGACGTCGGTGGTCGATTCGATCCGGCCACCCGCGGCATGCGCCGATGTCGCGCCACCAATGGCGAGCAGCGCCGTCACGGCCAGACGCTTCATCGCCGCTGCCATTCGTCTTTGGTCATGTTGAACCGCAGCAGCGTCTTGCCGTCGGCCTCGTAGCGCAGTCTCAGTGTCCAGCCCATTTTGGCCAGCGCGCGCTGGGCGTCGGGATTGGTCTCGCGCGTCACCGCCCAGACCGTGTCGAGGCCTAGAGTCTCGAAGGCGAAGCGCACGACCGACATGCCGGCCTCGGGCGCATAGCCCTCGCCCTTGGCCCAGCGCGCGATGGCGACGCGGCTGGCGACGCCGATGCCGTCATGGTGATCCCATAGACCCGAGATGCCGACGAAGCGGCCGTCCTGCCGTCGGCGCAGCGAGAACATGCCGTAGCCCTTGTCGCGCCACAGCGCGCGATAGCCGTCGAGCATGCGGCGTGTCGCGGCTTCGTCGAGTGCGCCATGCTGCAACTGGCCGCCGACTTCGGGATCCGCCATCAGCGTGCACAGCTCGGCGAAGTCGCCTTCGTCGATCGGCCGCAGCGACAGCCGCGCGGTCTCGATATGGCGTGGATCGCTCATCACAGCATGTCGTAGGTGGCGGAGATGCCGCCGTCGACGACCAGCGTATGGCCGTTGATGTAGCTGCCGGCCGGCGAAGCCAGCAGCAGCGCGGCACCGGCGATCTCCTTCGGCTCGGCCCAGCGATTGAGCGGCACGCGCCGCGCACGCTGCGCGCCGGGCTCGCCCTGGGTCATCGTCGCGTTGGTCTCGGTGGCGAAGAATCCGGGCGCGATCGCGTTGCAGGTGATGCCGTGACGACCCAGCTCGGCGGCCAACGCCCGTGTCAGGGCGGCGAGCCCGCCCTTGGCGGCCGTATAGGAGGGTGAGCCGTTGGCCGCGTGCTGGTCGACGATCGAGGTGACCGAGATGATACGGCCATGGCGGCGCTCGATCATGCCGGGCATCACGCGCTTGATCAGGCGGTAGACGGCGCCGAGGTCGACGGCGACGAGACGGTCGAAGTCCTCCGGCTCGATGCGCTGCACCGAACGCCGGTCGCGCTCACCGACGTTGTTGAGCAGGATGTCGATGCGGCCGTGGCGCGCCAGCAGCATATCCATTGCGCGCTCGACCGCTGCGGTGCCGCTCATGTCAAAGCCTACCGAGTCGGCGGCGAGGCCGCGGCTGACAAGTTCGGCCGCGCGTGGCTGGACGGCCTCGCTCGTGCGGCCATGCAGCAGGACGCGCGCGCCGGCCTCGGCCAGCGCCTGCGCCATTTCCCAGCCCAGGCCGCGCGCGGCGCCGGTCACCAGGGCGATCTGTCCGTCGAGTCGGAAGCTGTCGAGGATTGCCATCGTGTCGTGGCGGTCATTTAACGGCAGCCGCGCGTTGAAGGCAAAGCGCAAAGCCCCTAGTGTCGCCGGCCATGTCGCTACCACCGCTCAAGCTGCCGCGCGTCATCGGCCACCGCGGCGCTGCCACCTACGCGCCGGAGAACACACTGGCCTCGATGCGCGAGGCACGCGCCCGTGGCGCGACCTGGGTCGAGTTCGACGTCAAGCTGTCGGGCGATGGCGTGCTGATCGTGATGCACGACGATTCGCTGAAACGCACTGCCGGGCTCGACCGGCTTGCGTCGGCCACGCCGTGGACGGAGATCAGCACCCTCGACGCTGGGGCCTGGAAGGCAGCCCGCTTCGCCGGCGAGCGCGTGCCGAGCTTCGCCGCGACGATCACCTGCCTGGGCGATGAGGATCTCGGCGCCAATGTCGAGATCAAGCCCAACCCGAGCCAGGAGGCAGAGACTGCGCGGGCCACGGTCGAGATGCTGCGCACGCACTGGCCGGCGCATCTGCCGACACCGCTGCTGTCGAGCTTCAAGGATGCGGCGCTGGCTGCCGCGCTCCAGGCCGCGCCGGAATATCCGCGGGCGATCCTGATCGACGAGCTGGAGGACGACTGGCGTGCCCGCGCCGAGGCGGTGGGCGCCGTTGGTGTCAACACCAACGGCAAGAAGCTGAGCCGCGCCCGGGCGACCGAGATCAAGGCGGCCGGCTACAAGCTCAGCGTCTATACCATCAACGACCCGGCGCAAGCGCGTGACCTGGTGTCGATCGGAGTCGACTGCGTCATCACCGACTCGCCTGACGTCATTCTCGCAGCGCTGGGTGTTTAATGTGACAGATTCGTGACGGAATCCCCTTCCGGTTATCCGCGCGCCGCACTAACGTCGGCGCAAGGCCGGCGTGACACGGCACGGTAACAGGGACGGACTACGGGTGGCCGTTCCGACCCGGACGGAGGGATAAGGCACCATGCGAGCTAAGTTTTTGACGGTGGCGACGGCTGTCGCGGCGATCCTGGCGGCTTCCCCCGCCTGGGCGCAGAAGGAAATCCAGTTCTGGCACGCCATGGGCGGCAATCTCGGCGATGTGGTCAATCAGCTGGCCGAGGGCTTCAACAAGTCGCAGACCGAGTACAAGGTCGTACCGGTATTCAAGGGTTCGTACACGGAGACTCTGACGGCGGCGATCGCGGCCTTCCGCGCCCGTCAGAACGCCCATCCGCACATCGTGCAGGTCTTCGAAGTCGGCACCGCCACCATGATGGCCGCCAAGGGCGCCGTCTATCCGGTGTACCAGTTGATGGCCGACGCCAAGGAGCCGTTCGATCCGAAATCGTACATTGGCCCGGTCTACGGCTACTACTCGACGACCGATGGCAAGCTGCTGTCGATGCCGTTCAACTCCTCGACGCCGGTGTTCTACTGGAACAAGGAGCTGTTCCAGAAAGCCGGGCTCGATCCCAACAAGCCGCCCAAGACCTGGGACGAGGTCGGCGAGATGGGCAAGAAGCTGGTCGCGTCGGGCGCCAAGTGCGGGTTCACGCCGCAATGGCAGACATGGACGATGATCGAGAACTACGGCGCCTGGCATGATCTGCCATTCGCGACCAAGGCCAACGGCTTCGGCGGGCTGGACATCGAGCTGAAGTTCAACGATGCGGCGCGCATCGCGCACATTCAGCGCCTGGCCGATTGGGGCAAGGACAAGGTCTTCGTCTATGGCGGCCGCGAAGGCAAGTCGACGACGATGTTCAACGCCGGCGAATGCGCCATGCATATTGCCTCGTCCGGCTCGGCCGCTGGCATCGCCGCGGCTCTGGGCAAGGACAAGGTCGGCATCGCCATGATGCCGTATGATCCGAAGGTTCGGGCGCAACCGCAGAACTCGATCATCGGCGGTGCCACGCTCTGGGTGCTGCAGGGCAAGCCGAAGGAAGAGTATCCCGGCGTCGCCAAGTTCTTCACCTACCTGTCGCGCGGCGACGTGCAGGCGAAGTGGCACCAGCAGACCGGTTACGTGCCGATCTCGACCGCCGCTGTCGACATCACCGAGAAGGCAGGCTTCTACAAGGAGAACCCGGGCCGCGAGATCGCCGTTCAGCAGCTGCAGCTGAACCCGCCGACCGACAACTCCAAGGGCCTGCGGCTCGGCAATTTCGTGCAGATCCGCGACATCGTCGACGAGGAGCTGGAGGCCGTGTGGGCCGGCAAGAAGAACGCCAAGCAGGCGCTCGACGAGGCCGTCAGCCGCGGCAACAAGCTGCTGCGCGACTTCGAAGCCGCAAACAAGTAGGCATCGGGACCCCTCTTCGCTTCCGGCGGAGAGGGGTTTCTCCTTTCTGATCGCCCTCCATGCACAAGCGCGTCACGTTCGACGACAAGCTGCTGCCATACATGCTCCTGGCGCCGCAGCTCTTCATCACGGTTGCCTTCTTCCTCTGGCCGTCGGGCCAGGCAATCTGGCAGTCGCTGGTCATCGAGGATGCGTTCGGCGGCAACACACGCTTCGTCTGGTTCGCCAATTTCGAGCGACTCTTCAGTGATTCCGCCTACTGGGCCTCGGCGCGCATCACGATCTTCTTCAGCTTGATGGTGACCTTGGTCGGCCTGTCGATCGCGCTTCTGCTGGCGGTGATGGCCGACCGCACCATTCGCGGCGCCACCGCCTACAAGGCATTCCTGGTATGGCCCTATGCCGTCGCCCCGGCGGTCGCCGGTGTGCTCTGGGGCTTCCTGTTCAACCCGCGGGTCGGCATCTTCGCCTATTGGCTCGAGCGCTTCGGCATCGAATGGAATCACCAGCTCAATGGCAGTCAGGCACTGTGGCTGGTGATCTTCGCCGCTTGCTGGAATCAGATCAGCTACAACTTCCTCTTCTTCCTTGCCGGCCTGCAGTCGATCCCGAAATCGCTGATCGAGGCGGCAGCGATCGATGGCGCCGGGCCGGGGCGGCGCTTCTGGACCATCATGTTCCCGCTGCTGTCGCCCACCGGCTTCTATCTGCTGGTGGTCAACATCATCTACGCCTTCTTCGGCACATTCGGCGTAGTCGACGCGCTGACCAAGGGCGGTCCGGGCGCGGACACCACCATCCTCGTCTTCAAGGTCTACAACGACGGCTTCCGTGGCAGCGATTTCGGAGGCTCGGCGGCGCAGTCGGTGGTCCTGATGCTCGTGGTCATGGTCCTCACCATCGTGCAGTTCCGCTTCATCGAGCGGCGCGTGCACTACTGAGGGCCGCACGATGATCGAGAACCGCCCCTGGCTGACCGTCTTCGCCCATGTCGTGTTGATCTTCGGCGTGGTGCTGATCGCGTTCCCGATCTGGGTCACCTTCGTCGCCTCGACGCACGACGCGCCGACCATGCTGCGCTCGCCGATCCCGCTGCTTCCTGGTTCGCACCTGATCGAGAACTACTCCCTGGTGCTGACCGAGGGGTTTGCCCAGGCGGCACGCACGCCATTGTGGAAGGTGTTGTTCAACAGCCTGGTGATGGCGCTGGGCGTGTGCATCGGCAAGATCGCGATCTCGATCATCGCCGCCTATGCCATCGTCTATTTCCGCTTTCCCTTCCGCATGACGGCCTTCTGGCTGATCTTCATGACGCTCATGCTGCCGGTCGAAGTGCGCATCGTGCCGACCTACAAGGTCGTGGCCGACTTCAACATGCTCAACTCCTACGCCGGCCTGATCATCCCGCTGATAGCCTCGGCTACCGCGACTTTCCTGTTCCGCCAGTTCTTCCTCAGCGTGCCTGACGAGCTCACAGAGGCTGCCCGTGTCGATGGCGCCGGGCCGCTGCGTTTCTTCCGCGACATCCTGCTGCCGATGAGCCGCACCAGCATCGCGGCCCTGTTCGTGATCCAGTTCATCTATGGTTGGAACCAGTATCTGTGGCCGCTCCTGATCACCACCAAGGAGGAGTTCTATACGGTGGTGATGACGCTCTCGCGCCAGGCCAACGTCGTCGACGGTGTGCCGCAGTGGAACCTGATCATGACGGTGGGCATGCTGGCCATGCTGCCGCCGGTGCTGGTGGTGATCTTCATGCAACGCCAGTTCGTGCGCGGCCTGGTCGAGACGGAGAAGTAAGATGGCCGGCGTCAGCCTGCGCGGCGTCAAGAAGACCTACGAAAACAAGGTCGCGGTCATCCATGGCATCGACATGGAGATCAAGGACGGCGAGTTCATCGTCATCGTCGGCCCCTCCGGCTGCGGCAAGTCCACCTTGCTGCGCATGATCGCCGGACTGGAGCGCATCACCGGCGGCGAGATCGCCATCGGCGAGCGCGTGGTCAACAACCTGGAACCCAAGGACCGAGACATCGCGATGGTGTTCCAGAACTACGCGCTCTATCCGCATATGAGCGTGTACGACAACATGGCCTACGGCCTACGTATCGCCGGCAAGAGCAAGGGCGAGATCGAGCAGCGCGTGCAGAAGGCGGCCAAGATCCTCGAGCTCGGCCAGCTGCTGCAGCGCCGGCCGCGCCAGCTCTCCGGTGGCCAGCGCCAGCGCGTCGCCATGGGCCGCGCCATCGTGCGCGAGCCGGCGGTGTTCCTGTTCGACGAGCCGCTTTCCAACCTCGACGCCAAGCTGCGCGTCCAGATGCGGCTGGAGATCAAGCACCTGCAGCGCGACCTCGGCACCACCAGCGTCTACGTCACGCACGACCAGGTCGAGGCGATGACCCTGGCCGATCGGCTGATCGTGATGAACGCCGGCCGCGCCGAGCAGATCGGCACGCCGATGCAGGTCTACGAGAAGCCGGCCACCGCCTATGTCGCGAGCTTCATCGGCTCGCCGGCGATGAACTTCCTCAAGGGCAAGGTCGGTCCCGACCGCCGCTCGGTCGACGTCGGCGGCGGCCTGACCATGAAGCTGGCCGGACAAGCCGCCGCGGTGCCGGGTGCCGCGGTCATGCTGGGACTGCGGCCGGAGCACATGCTGCCGACGAGCGACGAGAAGGGAAGCCTGCCGGTCGTCGTCGATATGGTCGAGCCGCTAGGTGCCGACACGCTGATGCATGGCCGCTACGGCCAGGACCGCAGCTTGCTCACCGCGCGGCTGCCGGGCAACGTCACGGCGCCCAGCGGCATCCAGCGCCATTTCAGCATCGATCCGGCCAATTTCCACGTATTCGACGACGCCGACGGTACGCGCGTCGAGGTCGCATAGCGTCCGACGTTACGGTCGGGTTACATCAGCGGCTCATGCTGTTCGCCACCTACAACATCCATTTCGGGCTGGGCACCGACAACCGCTATGACGTCGCGCGCATCGCCGACGTCGTGGCCGAGGCCGACATCGTCTGCCTGCAGGAAGTCGTGCAGGGCTGGGCGCTGAACGGCCACGCCGACCAGGCGCACGAGATCGCCGAGCGGCTGAACCGCTACGTCTGGTTCCATGGCGCCTTCGACGCCGATGCCAGCTCGGTGGGTGCCGATGGCCGGGTCGTCAACCGCCGCCGCACCTTCGGCAATGCGGTGCTGTCGCGCTGGCCGATCGCCGAGGCGCGCGGTCACCTGCTGCCCAAGACGGCGATGCCCGCGCAGTTCGACCTGCAACGCGGCTTCGTTGAAGCTGTGGTCGAAACGCCCAAGGGCCGGCTGCGCGTCTACAGCATCCACCTCTCGCACATCACGCACGCCCAGCGCCTGCCGCAGATCGAGACGCTGCTCGATGCCGTGCTCGACGCGCCGCGTCGCGGTGGCGCCTGGGACGCCCACGCTTCCGACAGCTTCGTGTTCACGGAGATCGCGCAGCCGGTTCCGGCCTCAGCCATCGTCATGGGCGATTTCAACTTCACGCCTGAAGATGTCGAGTACGGCGCGATCTGCGGCGAGATGCATCCGCTGTTCGGCCGCATCGCCACCGCCAATGGGCTGAGCGACGCCTGGAAGGCCGCCGGCAACAACGAGGACTGCGAGAGCTTCGAAGGCGAGGGCCGCATCGACCACGCCTTCATCACGCACGATCTGCGCGGCAAGGTGAAGCGCGCCTGGATCGACGATACCACCCCGGCCTCCGACCACTGGCCGCTGTTCGTCGAGATCGATGTCTGAGCCCCTCGACCTCTTCGTCGTCGGTGGCGGCATCAACGGCGCCGGCATCGCCTGCGACGCTACCGGCCGCGGCCTGAAGGTCGGGCTGTGCGAGATGCACGATTTCGCCAGCGCGACCTCGTCGGCCTCGTCCAAGCTGATCCATGGCGGCCTGCGCTACCTCGAGCATTACGAGTTCCGTCTGGTGCGCGAATCGCTGATGGAGCGCGAGGTGCTGCTGGCCAAGATGGCGCATATCGCCTGGCCGCTGCGCTTCGTGCTGCCGCACGAGCCGCATCTGCGGCCGGCCTGGATGCTGCGCCTGGGCCTGTTCATCTACGACCATCTCAACCTCAGGATGAAGCTGCCGAAGACCGAGACGGTCGATTTGGAACGCAGTCCCTATGGTGCCGGGCTGAAGCCGGGTTTCCACAAGGGATTCGTCTACTCCGACGGCTGGGTCGACGATGCGCGGCTGGTGATCGGCAATCTGCGCTCGGCGCGGGACCGCGGCGCCGAAATCCATGCGCGCCATCGCTGCATCTCGGCGCACCGCACCGATGGCCTATGGGCTGTCGAACTGGAGGAGACCGAGACCGGCCAGCGCAAGACCCTGCAGGCGCGCGGCCTGGTCAACGCTTCGGGGCCTTGGGTGAAAAGCTGGCTCACCCACGTCGATGGCGTGGACACGCGCAAGCGGGTGAAGCTGGTGAAGGGCAGCCACATTGTCGTACCCAAGCTGCACGATGGCGAGCACGCCTTCATCCTGCAGAACAGCGACCAGCGCATCGTCTTCGTCATCCCCTACCAGCGCGATTTCTCGCTGATCGGCACCACCGACATCGCGCTCGATGGCGTTGAGCCAGGGCCGGTCAAGATCTCGCCCGAGGAAGTCACCTATCTCTGCGACCTGGCGAACCACTACATGGCGCGACAGATCGGCCCTGACGACGTCGTCTGGACGTATTCGGGCGTGCGGCCGCTGTTCGACGACGGCAGCGACAATGCATCGGAAGTGACGCGCGACTACGTGCTGGAGATCGACGACGACTCTGGCAAGGCGCCGCTGCTCAGCGTGTTCGGCGGCAAGATCACCACCTATCGTCGCCTGGCCGAGCATGCGCTGGAGGATCTACGGCGCTACTACCCCGACATGGGCGAGCCCTGGACGCATCGCGAGCCGCTGCCCGACGGCGAGATGCCGTATGCCGATTTCGAGCTGTTCGTATCCGGGCTCGAGAAGGCCTATCCGAAGATGCCGCCGGTCTTCCTGCATCGCCTGGCACGGCGCCATGGCACAGGCAGCGCCGACGTGCTCGGCGAGGCGAAGACCACCGAAGATCTCGGCCGGCATTTCGGCGGCGACCTCTACGAGCGCGAGGTCGATCACCTGATGCGCGATGAATGGGCGCGCGAGCCCGAGGATGTGCTGTGGCGGCGCACCAAGGAGGGGCTGCACATGAGCCTGGCCGAGCGCGAGGCCTTCGCCGAATGGATGCGCGCGCGACGGCGGAACGCGGCATAGTCGGGAGCGCAGCGCACGACGAAGCGTAGGGGAGAACGACCATGGCAGGCCGCGTAGCGGGCAAGGTGGTGATCGTGACTGGCGGCGGCTCGGGCATCGGTCGCGCCACGGCGACGCTGCTGGCGGGCGAGGGCGCCACGGTGGTCGTCACCGACATCAATCGCAATGGCGGGTTGGAGACGGTGCAGCGCATCGGTGGCCAGGCGCGCTTCGTCGAGCAGGACACCTCGAAAGAGGACGACTGGCAGCGGGTCGTTGCCGAGGTGATGGACAAGCACGGCAAGCTGAACGGCCTGGTCAACAACGCCGGCATCATGGGCCGCTATCCCGCGCGCTTCGAGAACGAGACGCTGGAGGAGTGGCGGCGCATGCTGTCGATCAACGTCGAGGGCGTCTTCCTCGGCTGCAAGCACGTGGTGCCGGCGATGCGCACCAGCGGCGGCGGCTCGATCGTCAACCTGTCGTCGCTGGCGGCATTCGTCGGCACGCCCGAGCTGCCGTCCTATGGTGCGTCGAAGGGCGCGGTGCGGCAGTTCACCAAGACTGTGGCGATCGACTGCGCGCGCAAGGGCTACAAGGTCCGCTGCAACTCGATCCATCCCGGCGTCATCGACACGCCGATGGCGGCGGAGATGATGACCACCGAGAAGGGCCGCGCGCGGGCCACCGCCTGGGTGCCACTGGGCGAGCTCGGCCGGCCGGAGGACATCGCCTACGGCGCGCTCTACCTGATCTCGGACGAATCGCGTTTCGTCACCGGCTCGGAGCTGGTGATCGACGGCGGCATGGCGGCGATCTGACATGGCGGCGCGGCACATCCTCGCCATCGACCAGGGCACCACCAGCACGCGCGCCATCGTCTTCGACGCGCACGCACGGCCGCTGGCCACAGCGCAGGAAGAGCTGCAGCAGATCTATCCCGCGCCGGGCTGGGTCGAGCACGATCCCGAGGAGATCTGGCGCGCGACTGTCTCGGTCTGCCGCGGCGCGCTGGGGAAGGCCAAGCTCGACGCCGCCGATGTCGCCAGTATCGGCATCACCAACCAGCGCGAGACCGTGGTGGTGTGGGACCGTGCGTCGGGTAAGCCGGTTCACAACGCCATTGTCTGGCAGGATCGTCGCACATCGGATATCTGCGCGCGTTTCCGCGAGGCCGGGCTGGAGCCGGAGGTCAACGAGCGCACTGGCCTGCTGCTCGATCCGTACTTCTCCGCCACCAAGATCGCCTGGGTCCTCGACAACGTCGCTGGCGCCCGTGATGCGGCGGAGGCGGGCAAGCTCGCGGTCGGCACGATCGAGTCGTTCCTGCTGTGGCGGCTGAGCGGCGGCAAGGTCCATCGCAGCGATGCGACCAACGCCAGCCGCACCATGGTCTACAACATTCGCCATCAGCGTTGGGACCTCGACCTGCTGCGCGCCATCGGCATCCCGCATGCCATGCTGCCCGAGGTCGTCGACAAC
>JAFAZJ010000307.1 GCA_019239835.1 Alphaproteobacteria bacterium
CCGGCATCCTTCTCGTCGACGCCCATGGCATGCAGCACGGGCGAAAACGCCACCTTGCCCGACGAGCACGCCGAGCCGGCGCTGATCGCGATGCCCGCGAGGTCCAGCGCCATGATCTGGGTCTGCGCCGGCACGCCGGGCATGGCCACGTTCAGCGTGTTGGGCAAACGCGGTGCATCCGCGCCCAGCATCCGCCCGCCGGTCAGCGCCGCTTGCACGCGATCACGCAGCGTGGCGAGACGCGCGAAAGTACCAAGTTCGCTCTGGGCAATCTCGGCCGCCGCGCCGAAGCCGACGATGCCGGCGACATTCTCCGTGCCGCCACGACGACCGCGCTCCTGGCCACCGCCGGTCTGCACCGCGACAAGCGGCGCGCCGTCGCGCAACACAAGAGCGCCAACACCCTGCGGACCGCCCAGCTTGTGCGCCGAGAGGCTGAGGTAGTCGACGCCGAGCGCAGCCATGTCGACGGCGATCTTGCCGGCCGCCTGTACGGCGTCACACGCGACCAGTGCGCCGTACTTGTGCGCCCTGCGCACGACCTCGGCCACCGGCTGGATCACGCCGGTCTCGTTGTTCGCCAGCATCACGGCGACGAGTGCCGGCTCCGCCGACGCCACGAGCACGCGCTCCAGCGCCTCAAGGTCGACCACACCGCTGGCGTGCGCCGGGATGCGCTCGGCCTGCTCTATCGGCGTGAGCACGCTATCGTGCTCGATCGCCGAGACCAGCACGCGCGCGCGACCGCAGCCGCGTAGCGCCAGATTGTTTGCCTCGGTACCACCAGACGTGAAGACCACGTTCGCGGCCTTGCCGCCGACCAACGCCGCGACCTGCTGCCGGGCGCGATCGACGTGGCCGCGCGCGGTGCGGCCGAAGCCGTGAACCGACGAGGCGTTGCCGACAACACGCATGACCTCGACCATCGCCTCGATGGCCTTCGGGCGCATCGGCGTGGTGGCGTTGTGATCGAGGTACACGGCCATCGGACGACGTCCTACTCCGCGGCCACTGCTGCGGCGCTGTTGGCGCGCGGCGACAACGCCACATCGTCGGACACCGCCGGTGAGAACGGCCTTGCTGTGCCCAGCACGCGGCGCTCGACCACGTCTTGCAGGGTCACGGAGTTCAGGAACAGATGGATCTGGTTGCCGAGTTCGGCCCATAGATCATGCGTCAGGCAGCGCGAGTGATCGCTGTGGCAGCCGATCGACGAATTGCCCTTGCAGCGTGTGGCGGTGATCGGCTCGTCCACCGATAGGATGATGTCGGCAACGCGCGTGCCGCCCGCACCGCGTGCCAGCAGATAACCACCGCCCGGTCCACGCACACTCTTCACCAGCCCGCCGCGGCGAAGGCGTGCGAAAAGCTGCTCGAGATATGAAAGCGAGATCTCCTGGCGCTCGGCGATGTCCGCCAGCGACACAGGCTTGGTCTCGCCGTGGCGGGCCAAATCGACCAGCGCCATCACGGCGTAACGTCCCTTGGTGCTGAGCTTCACGCTCCGCCTCCCTCGTTCGCGTCCGACCCTCGTGCGGCCGACCGGGCCCGCCTTGGTGCCGTCCGCTGGCGTCCCCGATCTCCACTACCGGCGTCGATCGCATTGAAATCGCTCTTGAAAGCGCGGCCAGCGACACGGATAGTGGCATTTCGATGATCGGGTCATCTCCGAAAAACCGACTGTCGTAGTCGGATATAGGAAAACCGACTACAGCGGTCAAGATTAGAATCGTGTCGGTTCAATGGGGTTGGCCTACCAATCCCGATCCACAACAGGGGTCTTGGACGGCAGAGGCCGCTAGGGACAGGCGAGGCGAGCGCACGGATGCCTGATGTCATCTTCACGGGCCCCGAGGGGCGCCTGGAAGGCCGCTACCACCAGAGCAAGGAGCCCAACGCGCCTATCGCGTTGATGCTTCACCCACACCCGCAGGCCGGCGGGACGATGAACAACAAGGTGGTGTTCACCCTGTTCCACGTCTTCGTCACCCGCGGCTTCTCGGTGATGCGATTCAACTTCCGCGGCGTCGGGCGCTCGCAGGGCACATTCGACAACGGCCAGGGCGAACTCAGCGACGCCGCTGCGGCGCTGGACTGGCTTCAGGGCATGAACCCCGATGCCAGCGCCTGCTGGGTGGCCGGCTTCTCCTTCGGCGCCTGGATCGGCATGCAGCTGCTGATGCGCCGGCCCGAGATCGACGGCTTCGTCTCGGTGGCGCCGCCCGCCAATAGTTATGATTTCGGTTTCCTGGCGCCCTGCCCGTCATCGGGCCTGATCGTGC
The DNA here is from genome assembly GCA_019239835.1 of Alphaproteobacteria bacterium. Lineage (GTDB taxonomy): Bacteria > Pseudomonadota > Alphaproteobacteria > Reyranellales > Reyranellaceae > JAFAZJ01. The sequence continues at coordinate 2,283 of JAFAZJ010000307.1, forward strand.
ACGGCGACAAGGACGAGGTCGTGCCGGCCGCCGACATCCAGAAGCTGGTCGCCAAGCTCTCGCTGCAAAAGGGCATTACCGTCGAATCGCGCACGGTGAAGGGCGCCAACCACTTCTTCCACGATTGCCTCGACAAGCTCGCGGTCGAGGTCGACCGCTACGTCGCCAAGTCGATGAAACCGGCGCCGGCGAAAACCTGATCAGGGCTGATGCAGCACGCCGCCGACGATCGGTTGGCTGGCGCCGGTGGTAGATGGAAACGAATTGGCCAATCCCCGGAGATGGCGCACGGCCAGGAAGCCGAAGGCTTGCGCTTCCAGCGCGTCGACGTTCCAGCCGTAATCAGCGCCGGTGGTGACCTGGCCGTCGACGAGTTGGCTCAGCCAGCGCATCAGGGTCTCGTTGCGAGATCCACCGCCGCAAACAATCCAAGTCTGCGCCGGTGCCGGGAAGTGAGCTCGGGCTACGGAAAGAGCCAAACATGTACAGAAGGTTAACGTTGAAACTCCATCCTCGACTTTAGGTGAAATAGGAAAACTGAAGCCAAAACTATTTCTATCTAGTGACTTAGGTGGTAATTCTAAGAAGTACGACGAACTAAGAAACCCCTTCACGACACTCCCAAGAACCTCACCTCTGTCTGCAAGAATTCCGTCTACATCAAAGTTTTGGTTCGTGAATCTTCTAACCCAATCATCAATGGGCGCGTTGCCCGGTCCGGTGTCAAAGGCAAGCAAGCGGCCACCCTCACCGACCCAGGTAACATTGGCGACACCACCGATATTGACCACTGCGACCGGCAATTCGAGGTCACGTGCCAATGCCTGGTGAAAGACTGGCACCAGCGGGGCGCCCTGTCCGCCCGCGGCAACGTCGCCGCTGCGAAGGTCGGCAACCACAGGTCGGCCCAGTGCTCGGGCCAGGGCTTGGCCATCGCCGATCTGCCAGGTGAAGTTGTCCTGCGGTCTGTGGGTGATGGTCTGGCCGTGGAAGCCAACGACGTCGATCGAAGCCAGATCGACGCCCTCTTCCCGCGCAAAGCGGCGGACGGCGTCGATATGGGCCGTGGTGATCGCCGCCTCGGCGGCGTCGGTGGCAGGGTTGCGGGTCGTCGCACCGAAAACGGCGCGCACAAGCTCCCGGGTCGACTCGGCATGCGGGTAGGTCGCCGCCGGGCCGAAGCCCTCGATGCGCTCGCCATCGGTGTCGATTACGGCGACGTCGACGCCGTCGAGCGACGTGCCGCTCATCAGGCCCAGCGCGCGCACCCTGCCCCTCGCGTTGTTGAAACCGGGTACCTGTGATACAGCGCCGGCCGCCAGCTTCAAACCGAAGACAGGAAGATGAGCGCGTTCAAGTCCGACTTCATGCGCACCGTGCACGAGCGCGGCATGGTGCATCAGTGCAGCGATGCGGCGCGTCTGGACGCGCTGCTCTCGTCGGGCGTGCGCACGGCCTATATCGGCTTCGACTGCACCGCCGACTCGCTGCATGTCGGCTCGCTGCTGCAGATCATGATGCTGCGCTGGTGGCAGAAATGCGGGCACAAGCCGATCGTCCTGATGGGCGGCGGCACGACCAAGATCGGCGACCCGTCGGGCCGCGACGAGACGCGTCAGCTGCTCACCGACGAGCTGATCGCCGCCAATATGGCCGGCATCCGCCGCGTCTTCGATAAGTACCTGACCTTCGGCACCGGCACGACCGACGCCGCGATGGTCAACAACGCCGATTGGCTCGACGAGCTGCGCTACATACCACTGCTGCGCGACGTCGGCCGGCACTTCTCGGTCAATCGCATGCTGACGATGGATTCGGTGAAGCTGCGGCTCGAGCGCGACCAGCCGCTGACCTTCCTCGAGTTCAACTACATGATCCTGCAGTCCTACGACTACGTGGAGCTGTGGAAGCGACACAAGTGCATGGTGCAGATGGGCGGCTCCGATCAGTGGGGCAACATCATCATGGGCGCCGATCTCGGCCGCCGCCTGGAGAGCGCCGAGCTATTCGCGCTGACCACGCCGCTGATCGCGACATCGTCGGGCGCCAAGATGGGCAAGACGGCCGCCGGCGCCGTGTGGCTCAACGCCGAGCGCGTGACGGCTTACGATTTCTGGCAGTACTGGCGCAACGTCGAGGACGCCGATGTTGGCCGCTTCATGCGCACCTTCACCGAACTGCCGATGGACGAAGTGGCGCGGCTGGAAAAGCTGCAGGGCGCCGAGCTGAACGAGGCCAAGAAGATCCTCGCTACCGAGATCACCAAGCTCTGCCACGGTGCGGCAGCCGCTAACGAGGCGGCCGAGACAGCGCGGCGCACATTCGAGGAGGGCGCACTGGCCGAGTCGCTGCCCACCGTCGATCTGCCGCGGGCACGGCTGGAAGGCGGCCTGCCGGCCTTCGAGCTGTTCGCCGACGCCAAGCTGGCGGAGAGCCGCAGCGAGGCGCGCCGCCTGATCAAGGGCGGCGGGGCGCGGGTCAACGACAAGCCGGTGGCATCTGACACCGCGACCGTGTCGCTGGCCGATGCCGACAGCGAGGGCCGCATCAAGCTCTCCGCCGGGCGCAAGCGCCACGTACTGGTGCGCGCGGTCTGATGCGCGCCGACCTGGAAGCGCGGCTGGCGCGCTTCCAGCGCCTGGGCCTCTCCCATCTGCCCACCCCGCTCGAGCCGATGAAGCGACTCAGCACCCATCTCGGCGGACCACGCCTATGGGTGAAGCGCGAGGACTGCACCGGTGTCGGGTTGGGTGGCAACAAGCTGCGCAAGCTCGACTTCGTGCTGAAAGAAGCGCTCGACACTGGCGCTGACACGCTGGTGTCGGGCGGCGTGGTGCAATCCAACAGCCAGCGCCAGGTAGCGGCCGCTGCCGCGCGGCTCGGGCTGGAGTGCCATCTCGCCGTCTATCACGGCCGCGTGGCGCCACCGAATGCGGCCTACGAGACGTCGGGCAACGCGCTGCTCAATCGCCTATTCGGCGCGACATTGCACGACGTTCCGTGGACCGGCGATCGCAATGGCGCGATCCGCGACTTGGCGCAGAAGCTCAGCGAATCCGGCCGCAAGCCATACGTGGTGCCCTACGGCGTCTCCAACCCGCTGGGTGCCGTGGCTTACGCGACAACGATCGTCGAGATCGCGCACCAATCGGCATCACTGGGTTTCACCCCCGCAGCGATCGTGCATTGCAGCGGCAGCGCAGCGACGCAGGCGGGTCTCGCCGTCGGTGCAGCGCATGCATTGCCCAATACGCGCATTGTCGGCATCGACATCGATGCGGAGCCCGAGCGCGTGCACGCGGACGTCGTGCGCTATGCGCAGGGCGCTGCGGTCCTGCTCGACCTGCCTTTCGACAGCGGCAGCATCGAGGTGGTCGCAGGCCACGCCGGTCCCGCCTACGGCGTCGCGCACGACGCGACAATCGAGGCGATCAGGCTGGCCGGACGGCTGGAAGCGCTGGCACTCGATCCAGTCTATTCCGGCAAGGGTCTCGCGGGTCTGGTCGCGCTGATCCGCGGTGGACGTTGGCCAGCCGACGCCGACATCGTCTTCATCCACACCGGCGGCACGCCTGCGCTGTTCGCCTACGGCGAGACGCTGGGGCTATAGCGGCTCACTGCGATGTCGAACGCTGCTGGTCGTTGCGTTCGCTGAGATCGCTGTTCGGGCTGACGTCGCTCGACGTCGTGCCACAACCGGCCAGCATCAGGTTGCGCAGTGGGCCGATGGGCAGCACCGAGAGCGGATTGACGCTGGAATTGGGATCGTCGATCGGCCCGCGGATCAGGTAGTTGAGCGCGAACAGCCCGCCACCGCGGCCGCCGGTCAGCAGATCGCCGATCAGCGGGATGTTGGAGATGATGCTGTTGAGCGCATAGGCCGGCACGATGCCGCCGGCGAGGCAGACCTCGTCGGTGTTGAGCTGCACCATGCCCTGCACGGTGACGCCGACATTGTCGCCCGCCGTGCGGCCGTTACGCAGGCGCAGGCGATCGCCGTCCTTCTCGATGTCGACCGTCAGCGCGTCGAAGACCTGCCGGTCGCCGCCGACGCGTCCGAGCTGGTCGACCACGCCGTTGACGTTGGCGACGCCGCGCGACGGATTGGCCGGCACCTTCATCAGGCGATAGCTCTTCATCTCGACGCGGCCGCGTAGCGGCGGATCGGGCCTGGTGTCGTCGGTGGTAGCGCTGACATGCAGCTGGCCACCGACCATCCCTTCGAGCCAGCCGGCGCTGCGCAGCACCGCGCCGAAATCCGCCGCCACGAGGTCAAACGATCGGCCCTTGCCCGAAGGCGTCACCCGCAACTGTGCCGGCGCCGCACCGTCGGGCGTGGTCTGCAGATTGGCGGAGATCAGCCGGTCACCGCGCAACGCCAGGCTGCCTTTCACCCGCGGCAGAGATCCGCGCTTGAGCAGCACCGCGCCGACATCGAGGTTGATCGACACCAGCGGTCCCTGCGGCGAGGCGGGCTTGGGCACGCCGCGCGCGTTGGGATCGGCATCGGGCAGCACGCGCTTGAGCTCGATCGCCGCACCGCTGAGGTCGACGGCATAGCCGCCTTCGACCCGGCTCACGGTGCCGGCGACATTGGTCGCACCCAGCGCCAGCTTGCTCAATGTGATACGCTCGATACGCCCATCTGTCGGACGCGACTCGAGCTTGCCGGTGGTCTGCAGGTCGGTGGCCGCGACCTCGAACTCCAGAATCGGTGGGATTGGGCCGCCCGCGAAGCGCGCGACGAGCGTCGCACGGCCGTCGACGCCGGCCGCCTTGGACCAGGAGGCTTCCTTTACACTCAGCGCCGTATCGCGCAGGTCGAGGCGTGCGCGCAGTTCGGAGGGGCCTGTGACGGGTGTCTGATAGGACAGCTCGAACGCGGTCGCGCCGCTCGCGAATGCCGTCAGATCGGGCACTCCTGCCTTGTAGAGCGTCGCCAGCGGCAACGCGCCCTTGGCTTCGTAGCGGCGGCGGAAGGCGGGCTTGGGACCGAACAGCTCTGTCCAGCTGAGATCAACCGATTGGCCCTGGGCCTTGCCGCGGCCGGCGACCTTGAGCTGGGTCATGTCGAGCTGCAGCGCGCCGGCGAAATCGGTGAGGTTCAGCGTGCCGACCGCATTGGTCAGCGAGAAGCGATCAAGCTTGGCGTTGGCGGCATAGGCGATGTCGCTGACCGACAGCGCATCGAGCAACGGGAACTTCAGCGACAGGCTGATCGCGGCGTCGCCGCCCAGCCGCTTGGGATTGTAGAGCAGGTCCTTGGGCAGCCCGAGCCGGGGCTGGGTCAGGAAGTTCATGGTCTCCTGCACCGACGCCTGCAGCTCGATCTGCATGTCGGTGCGGTGGTCATCGCCATCCAGCCCAACGAGATCGACGCGCGACTTGTTGACCTTGATGGCGCCGGCCTGCCCACCATCGATCAGGAAGCGCAGGGTCGAGCCGTCGAACTTCGCCGTGCCTGACACACCTTTCACCGGCGGCAGCGGCGCGAGGTAGTTCACCGTGAGGTCGCTGTAGCGCAGCTCACCGACGGTCCGGGACACCTTCAGCTCGTCGGGATTCTGGAAATCACCCGCGGCCGAGACCGTGAGCTTGGCACTATCCAGTCGGCCACCGCTGATATTGGCCAGCGCCCAACGCCTTCCGCCAGGGGCCATGGTAGGCAGCCAGAACTCGCCCAGCCGGTCGATCGGCACGTTCTCGAGCTTGGCCTCGCCGTCGAACTGGAAGCTATGGTCCTCGACGCGCATCACGCCCTGCATGCCGAGCTCGGCGCCGCCCATGCCGAAGCGGAAATCTTCCAGGCGCACCGCGCTCTGGTTGGTGTCGAAGGCCATGCGCAAGGTCGCCCAGTCGACCTTGCGCGGCTCGGGCAGCACACCGGGCACGCCGATCATGCCGCTGCCACCCTCGAAATCGAGCGCGACACGCTGCACCTTGCCGGCGCCCGACGCGGTGAGCCGGATGTAGCCGGTCATCGGCAGATCGATCTGCGCCAGCGGCGCCAGCTGCGGCGCGGCGGTGGCGAAGGCCGAGAGCCTCAGGTCGCGCGCGCGCAGCATCACCTCCATGACCTCGCGCTTGCGGCCATAGAAGGCGATCAGCTCCATATTGGCGGTGTGGCCCATGGACTCGACGGTCAGCGCGCCCTTCACGCGCAGGCCGTCGTAGTCGCGTTGCAGCACGGCGCGGCCGGCCGGCGCGTCCCAGACGAAGCCGGTGGTCTGGTCGTCGATGCGCAGCCGCGCGGACTCGATTCGGACCTCTGTAAGGCGGCCCAACGGGTGGTCGGTGTTGGGCTCGCGCAGCAGCTGCTCGACGATGATCGGCAGCATGCGCGACGAGGGCGCCGCCTCGGCCGGCGGCAACATCAGGTCGATCAGGCCGTCCTTGCGGATCACCGCGTTGAGCGCCACGCGGTCGATGACGATCTCGGTCGGCGCCAGCGCGCCGTCGACCAGGGCGCCGATGCTGACGTTGATGGCCACGGCCGGCACCGAGCCGATTACGGTGCCCTTGGTGTCCTTGGCCTCGATGCCCAGCAGGATCAGGCGCAGCGGCTGCTCCCAGCCGGCCCATTCAATGCGCACATGCTGGGCGCCCAGCCGCACCGGCCCCTCCGGGGTGTCGAAGGAGCGGCTGACATAGGAGCGCAGGAAATCGAGCTCGACCGGCCCCTGGGCCAGGCGCCAGACCAGCAGCAGGCCGAGCACGCTGAAGCCGACCACGACCGCGGCAACGATCTCCGCGATGGTCAGGGCGACTCGCCTCAGCCTCCTGGTCAAGACTCTGCGACTCCTTCGGCTTGACGCTCAGCCCGGGCGGCGGTCAGGTTCTCGTCCTGTTTCGCAGCATCGGCCCGACCGTGCAATGACATTCACCCGCGCGCTGACGCTGCCCCGCCCGCACTACGCCGAGCAGTTAAAAGTCCGTAACGAACGCTGGCTTGAACGGTTACGCGACCTCGGTCATGGCGAGGGGGAGAAGCCTCCTGCGGCGCTCTTGGCGGCGCTCTTCGGCAACAGTCCCTATCTCTCGGAAATCGCCCTATCAGAGCCCGCCTTCTTGGCCGATCTGTGGCGCGAGGGCCCGGATGCGACCGTCGGCCGCGAAACCGACCGGCTGGCCGCCCTGCCGGCCGAGCCCGAGTCCCTGGCGGTCGCATTCAGGCGCGCCAAGCGGCGCATGGCGCTCAGCGTCGCGGTGGCCGACATCGCAGGCCTGTGGCCCCTGGCCCGGGTAACCCGGGCGCTGAGCGACTTCGCCGAGCTGGCGATCGGCCGATTGCTCGACGCCATCCTGTTGGATATGGAGCGGGGTGGGCAGCTGAAGCTGGGCGGTGACCCCAGGGCCGCCGGGCTCACCGTGCTGGGCATGGGCAAGCTGGGCGCCCACGAGCTGAACTACTCCAGCGATATCGACCTGATCGTACTCTACGACCGCGAGGCGCCGGCGATCGCCGCCGACGACGGCATCGGCGCCAAGCTGGTACGCGCCACCCGCCGGCTGGTGCAGCTGCTGAGCGACCGCACCGCCGACGGCTACATCTTCCGTACCGACCTGCGCCTGCGTCCCGACCCCGGCTCGACGCCGCTGGCGATCTCCGTCCAGGCCGCGGAGACCTATTACGAAAGCGTCGGCCAGAACTGGGAGCGCGCGGCGATGATCAAGGCGCGGCCGATGGCCGGCGATCCTGCCGTCGGCGCCGCCTTCCTCGAATCGCTGCGGCCTTACATCTGGCGCAAGCATCTCGACTTCGCCGCGATCAACGACATCCATTCGATCAAGCGCCAGATCGACGCCTTCCGCGGCACCGGCGAGATCAAGGTGCTGGGCCACAACGTCAAGCTCGGCCGCGGCGGCATCCGCGAGATCGAGTTCTTCGCCCAGACACAGCAGCTGATCTTCGGCGGGCGTCATCCCTCGTTGCGCCTGCGCGGCACCATCGAGGCGCTCGATGCGCTGGCCGAGGCGGGCATGATCTCGCTGCGCGTCGTCGCCGACCTCACCCGCGCCTACGACTTCCTGCGTCGGCTCGAGCACCGGCTGCAGATGATCGATGACGCCCAGACGCACACCCTGCCCGACACCGATGCCGGCATCGACGCCGTCGCCACCTTCATGGGATATGAGGATCCGGCAGCATTCCGCACCGACTTCCTCGACACGCTGCGCCTGGTCGAGAGCCACTACGCCAGGCTGTTCGAGGAAGCGCCCAGCCTCGCCGGTCCCGGCGGCAACCTCGTGTTCACCGGCGCCGAACGCGATCCCGATACATTGAAGACGCTGGAAGGCCTGGGCTACCGCCAGACCGAGCGCGCATGGGACATCGCGTCCCGCTGGCATCACGGCCGCTACCGCTCGACCCACACCGTGCGCGCGCGCGAGCTGCTCACCGAGCTGATGCCGGCGATCCTCAAGGCGTTGGGCGATTCCGCCGATCCCGACCAGGCGCTGCTGCGCTTCGACGCGGTGTTGGCGAGCCTGCCGGCGGGCGTGCAGATCTTCTCACTGTTCAAGGTCAACCTGCCGCTGCTCGAGCTGGTCGCCACCATCATGGGCAGCGCGCCACGCATCGCCACGCATCTCGGCCGCCGGCCGATCCTGCTCGACGGCGTGCTGACGCGCGACTACTTCGACACCCTGCCCGATCGCGCCGGCCTCTCGGCCGATCTCTCGCGCGCGCTCGACATGGGCGAGGACGAGCAGGACATCCTCGACATCAGCAGGCGCTGGACCAACGACCAGCGCTTCCGCGTCGGCGTGCAGCAACTCGCCGCCACGCTCTCGACCGAGCTTGCGGGTGCCGCCTACAGCGACATCGCCGAGGCGGTGCTGTGGGAGTTGCCAGCACGTATCCAGCGCATCTTCGCCGACCAGCACGGCCAGATCGCCGGCGCCGAGTTCGCCATCGTGGCGCTGGGCCGCCTGGGCAGCCGCGAGATGACGGCCTCGTCCGATCTCGATCTGATCTTCATCTACGAAGCGCCCGACGGTACCGAACAATCCGACGGCGAGCGGGCGCTGACGCCGGCCCATTACTATGCGCGGCTGATGCAGCGCATCGTTGGCGCGCTCACCTCGCCGACCAACGAGGGTACGCTGTACGAAGTCGACATGCGCCTGCGGCCTTCCGGCAACAAGGGGCCGCTGGCGACGTCGCTCGGCGCCTTCGAGACCTACCAGCGCGAATCGGCGTGGACCTGGGAGCATCTGGCGCTGGCGAGGGCTCGTGTTGTGTCAGGCCCACCGCTGCTAGCCGCGCGTATCGATGCGGCGATCGCTACGGCGCTGTCGAGGCCACGCAATCGCGAGTCGCTGCTGCGCGACGTCGCCGAGATGCGCGCGCGCCTGATCGAGCATCGCCCGTCGAAGAGCCTGTGGGACTTCAAGCTGCTGCGCGGCGGCTTTTTCGACATCGAGTTCGCGGCGCGCTACCTGATGCTGCTGCATGCACACGCCAAGCCATTCCTGCTGGCGCGCCATATCGTCGATACGCTGATCCTGCTGCGCGATGCCCGCATCCTCGCGCCCGACGCCGCTGCGGCGTTGATCGAGGCTTATCGCCTGTGGTCCTCGCTACAGGGGCTGATGCGGCTGGCGCTGGAGGAGCCGGACGAGGCCTTTGATGAGGCCAAGGCGCCCGAGGGCCTGCGCCGCCTGCTGGCCAAGGCCGGCGGCGTCGGGAAGTTCGAGCTGCTGCGCGAGAAGGTGCAGGCGACGGCCGACGCCGCCTATAAAGTCTATGCCGAGATCATCGAGAAGCCGGCGGCCGCGCTGCCGCCGCGCGAGGAGGACAGGACATGAGCGTCGAGGAAGGCAGGAAGGCGCCGGATTTCACCGCCGCCACCGATACCGGCGGCAGGATCAGGCTCTACGACCTGCGCGGCAAGGCGGTGATCCTCTACTTTTATCCAAAGGACGACACGACGGGCTGCACCAAGGAAGCGTGCGCGTTCCGCGATTCGCTGCCGGACTTCTCCAAAGCCAAGGCGACCGTGGTCGGCGTGTCCAAGGATACCGTCGCCAAGCACGACAAGTTCAAGGCCAAGTACGACCTGAACTTCCCGCTGGTCTCCGACGAAGACGGCAAGATCTGTGAGAAGTACGGCACCTGGGTGGAGAAAAGCCTCTACGGCCGCAAATACATGGGCATCGACCGCGCGACCTTCCTGATCGATGGGACAGGCACGGTGCGCAAGATCTGGCGCAAGGTGAAGGTGCCTGGCCACGTCGAGGCGGTGCTCGAGGCGGCGAAGGGACTCTAGGGCGACGGAGCAATTTCACACGCCCGTAAAGGTTGAACATGCGATAAGGCGTACTATGTACCGGAGGAGCGTTAGAGGTGCGTAGTCATGACGCCTTGGGGATCGAGTGCTGACCGGCCCCGTAGCAGAGGCCATTTGTGGGGTACCGTTGTGGGCATCGGCGGTATCGCCGTGGTCATCGCCCTGATCGTCTGGCGGTTCTCGGGATGATCACGGAACACGATCAAGGACGCGCACAGGTAAAGGACGACGCCTTCTCCGGATCGCCGCCCTCATACTTGGCGTAACTCGGCCACGGGCAGAGAGGGCGCATCCGCTCCTTGCTCCAGGATACAGGCAGGTCCGGGTTCGCCGGGTTGACCGACGCCGTAATGGCGTCGGGCGCCTTGCCTTTCTCGACCCAGTCCATCAGCGCCGACAGCGCGTCCATGCGATCGAGACCGACGCCGCCCCCGCAATGCGTCACGCCGGGCATCGCGAACAGCCGCGTGAACGCGTTGGCCTTGCCGGCGAGATTGCGATCGAGCGCCTCGTACCAGCGGATCGTGTCGTTGATCGAGAACACCGGATCCGCCGCGCCGTGATAGATCAGCATCCTGTGGCCGCTCTTCTGCAGCCCGGTCAGCTTGGGATCGTCGACATCGGGCGGCGCCATGAAGTCCATGGCCGATTCGCCGAAGGGCTCCGCCCGGGCGAAGATCTTCGGCGCGTCGCGGTCGAAATTATAGGCCAGCAGATAGTCGAGCAGCTTGTCGTTGGCGCCCTCGACCTGCACCGGCGGGGTCGAGAAGATGTAGCCCAGCGACGCCGCGCCCATGGTGGCGATGATCGGGTAGTTGTTCCACGGCGCGACCGTGCTCTCGACCTTCCAGGCGCGCCAGTTGCCCATGCCGACGCCACCGTCGACCGGCCAATCGGCGTAAAGCGCCTTGCCGGAACTGTCACGGGGCCCGGCAAACACCTTCTTCAACGCCTCGACCTTCGCCGGCGACAGGCAGGCTTCGTTCGCGCCAGATCGGCATATGAGGCTGTCGAAGGTGAATGCCTTCTGGCAGGCGGCGAGATTTGATGTCAGGTCATCCTTGACGCCGTCGAGCGCATCGCACGCCTCGATGATCTTCGACGAGATGAGGCGCCCGTCGTCGCGCGTGATCGACTTGCGGATGTCGGGATCGATCTTGTGGAAGGCCTGGACGTCCCACGCGTGCTGGATCGCGGCGCGTGGCAGGTTGAAGCCGGGATTGCCGACCAGGAAGCCGTCGTAGCTCTGTGCCATGCGCGAGGCTGCCACCATCGCGTGGCGGCCACCGTTCGAGCAGCCGGCCATGTAGGAGTAATCCGGCTGCCGGCCATAGTGCGCCGCGATCATCGCCTTGGCGATCGGCGAGAGCGTCATATCGGCCGAATAGCCGTAGTCGCGCCGCGCCTGCGGATCGAGCCCGAACGCGGCACCAGCCGCTAGGCCGCGCGGCTTGTTGGCGGGATCGGCGCCGGAATGGCCGCTGTCCGACGACAGCACCGCGAAGCCACGCGCCAGCGGCACGCGCCCGCCCGACACCCAGCCATCGGCGCGATCGCCCAGCGCGGGCACCACGACACCGTCGTTGCCGCCATTGACCTGGTGCAGGAAGCGCCCGTTCCACTCCTGGGGCAGGCGCATCTCGAAGGCAATGCTGTAGGTCCTACCATCGCTGCCGGTACGGCTGGCCGTGTTGGCCGTGACGCGGCAATGGCGTGGCAGCCCCTTGTCGGCTTCCTGCCACGCCGAGCCGGTGATGGTGATGCCCGCGGGCGGCGGGCCCTTCCAGCATTCCTCCGCCTGCGCCGCCGCCGATATCGACAAGACCGACGACGCGGCGAGCGCGCAGAGCAGCCGGCGCCGATCGTGTCCCACTATGCCTCTCCCCCAATATACGATCGGCGCTTGTCCTGGATTACTCGGCCGCGGCGCGTGCCATCGGTTTCTTTGGCTTGAGGTGTTGCACCTTGGGCATCACCTCCTTCGACAGCAGCTCGAGCGAGCGGCGCCAGGCCTTGGGGTTCTCGACATAGTCGAAGCCGAAGACCAGCAGCTGGCCGAAGCCGCCGACCTCGTCGTAGACCTTCTCGATCTTCTCGATCACGGTCTTGGGCGAGCCGACGATCCAGTTGTGCTTGGCGCAGTATTCCGGCGTGACGTCGGAATCGGCGTGACTCGGATCGGCCTTGAGGTATTCGAGGAAGGCGAACTGCCCCAGGAGCGGCAGGAAGTACTCGCGCATCATGCGGCCCATCATCGAGCCGACCGAGAGCTTCATCGCCTCTTCATCGGTGTCGGCGACGAAGACCTCACGCACCATGCGCCACTCGCCGCGATCGGCCACACGACCGCCGCGCGCCGCGCCGATCTCGACCGCCTCCCAATGGCTGCCGACATAGGCCGGGCTGAGGTTCAGGCTCATCGGCAGGAAGCCCTTCTCGCCGGCAAGCTTCAGCGTGTCGGAGCCCTTGCTCAAGCCCGCGACGCCGATCGGCGGATGGGGCGTCTGCAATGGCTTGATGTGGTGCTTGAGGAAGCCGAACATCGTTTCCGGCGCGGTGACGTGCCAGAACTTGCCCTTGTAGTCGAAGGGCTCCTTGGCGCTCCACATCTTCAGGATGATATCCAGCGCCTCGCGCGTCATCTCGCGATTGACGCCCGACATGCCATCGACATTGAACATCACCCAGTCGCTCGGCAGGCCCGACGCGGCGACGCCGAAATTCAGCCGGCCGCCGGAGATGTGGTCGAGCATGGCGACGCGGTTCGCCAGTTCCGCCGGATGATGATAGGGCAGCAGAAAGCCGCCCGGCCCGAGCCGGATGTTCTTGGTCTGCATCAGCCCTTGCGCCACCAGCAGGTCGGGCGACGGATGCGGCTCCCACGGCGCGGTGTGGTGCTCGCCGATCCAGCATTCGGTGAAGCCCAGCTCGTCGAGCCAGCGGATCACCTGGAGGTCCCATTCATGGCCCGTCGCCAGCGGCCGCTCCGGCGGATGCGATGGCATGGTGAAGTACCCGAACTGCATGCTGGTCCTCCCAAAGACGCGCCGGGACCGGTCCCGGCCCAGAAGCGAGTCTTGCGCGACCTCACAACCGAGTCACGCAGGCAATTGGGTCAGCGGGGCTTACCCGCCTCAGGGTGACGCGTAACGGCTCAGCAGCAGGCGCGCCGGCTTGTCCTTCTCGCGGATCTCGCGCAGCACGACGGCGCCGCCGTCGGCCAGCGCCGCAACCTCGAGCGAGCCCGGCAGCTCGAGCCGCCAGCGCACGACGCCATCGGGCGCCAGCGCCAGCAACAACCTCTTCTTGTCGGGCTCGGATGCCTCGGAGACGAAGATGGCGTTCGCGCCATGGCGCACGATCTGCGAGCAAGCGCGCAGGCCGGTGTCGATGCGGTGGGAAATGCCCCGGCCGATCTCATGCCAGAGGATCTCCGTCTTCACGTTGCGCTGCAGCTTGACGTCGTAGTCGGACGCGCCACGAACATGGCTGCGCGGCCCGATCAGCACGGCGCAGGCGAAGAACTGCGCGACATCCTCGAGCCTGATGTTCTCCACCGTACGGCCGTCGGCGGCGATGCGGCGGAAGGTCGGCATCTCCGGTCCGTTCTCGGCGTCGATCATCAACACCGAGGCGCCACCATCGGGCAGCGCCCAGCCGTCCTCGGCAAGATCGGGGAACCCCTTGGAGCCTTGTTCCCACAGAAGTTTGCCCACCCTGTCGTAGCGCGCGTACCACCATTGTGGTGGGCCGAAATAGTGCGTACCGAGCGCCAACAACGAGCCGTCGGCGAGTGGCGTCAGCTTCACCGCCGAGCGCACCACCATCCGAGCGGCAGAGCCTGCCAGCTGGCGGCGGGGATTGGCGACCGCGATCTCCATGCCGCCGTTGCGGTTAAGCCCCACGATGCGACTGACGCCCTGATCTACGTCGTCGCGCGTCGACCAGGACTGGAACACCCAGGTGCGCGCCGGATCGCTTGCGTCGATCGCCGCCGAGAGCATACGGGCGGTCTTGTTGTTGCCGCCCGGCACAGCGAGCTTGCGCGTCCACAGATCCTTGCCAGTGCCGTCGAGAGCGACGACGCGCAACGCCTCGAGCGTGTCGGTCCGCCCCTTGCGCCCCTCGACGGCGGCGATCACCACTCCTCCGTCGGGCCGCGCCACCATGCGCAACACGCCGTAGGCCGCATCGTTGAGCAGGTCCTCGGGCTCGACCGACGGCAATTCGATCGGTCGTTCCCACACGAGCCTCGGCGCGGGGGCGTCCTGCGCGAAGGCGACGGTCGGTGCCAGGAGAGCCAGCACCACTACCTTCCCCCGGAGGGGGAAGGTGGCGCGCATAGCGCGACGGATGAGGGAAGTCGAAGACGAACGTCGGAGTCCGGCTTCGACATCCCCCATCCGCCCTTCGGGCACCTTCCCCCTCCGGGAGAAGGTAAACGACAGGAGCCTAAACAATCTGGTTCTTCAGATTGGTTTCACCGCGATATAGCCGGTCGAGGTTTTCCATCAGCAGGTCGAGCACGTTGTCCTCGTACTTGCGCGTCTCGCCGGCGGTGTGCGGTGTCACCAGTACCTGCGGCATGGTCCACAGCGGCGAGGCTTCGGGCAGCGGCTCCTCGACCGTGACGTCGAGCCCGGCACCGGCGATCTGGCCAGCGTTGAGCGCGGCGATCAGCGCCGGCTCGTCGACTACCTTGCCGCGCGCGACGTTGATCAGGAACGCCGATGGCTTCATCGCCTTCAGCGCCGCGGCGTTGATCAGCTTCTCGGTCTGCGGGGTGAGCGGACAGGTCAGCGCCACGTAGTCGGCTCTAGGCAGCACATCGAGCAGCTTGCTGTCGGCCACCACCTCGTGCGCTGCCTCCGCACCCTTCGACGGATCGCGCTTGGTGCCGATGACGTGCATGTCGAAGGCCTTGGCCAACGTCGCCAGCCGGCTGCCGATGCGGCCCATGCCGACGATCACCAGGGTCTTGCCCCCGAGCTCGTCCTCGCGCTTGGTGAGGTCGCCGATCATGCCGCGCCACAGCTTGCGGTGCTGGTTATCACGCCCGAGATGCAGCTGGCGCGACATGGCGAGGATCAGCGAGATCGCATGCTCGGCCACCGCGCGCTCGTTCGAGCCCTGGGCGCTGGCCAGGCGCACGCCCTTGGCGCGCAGCGCATCCTTGTCGTACTGGTCGACGCCGGCGCTGATCGACTGGATGAAACGCAGCTTGCCGGCCTTGGGCAGCAGATCGTTGCGCCACATGCCCGATACCACCACGACATCGGCGTTGGGAATCGCCGCCTCGTAGTCCTCGCGGGTACGAACCTCGACGAACTTGATGTTGCTGCCGCGTGCGGCATGTCGGTCGCCCATGCGGTAGGCGACATGGGCGAACAGGATCGACAGCGCCTCGCGCGCCGGCAGGCCATTGGACATTACTGGTGACTCCCCTTCCCTCATCGGGTTTCCTGCCGATGATGCGGATCGTCGCGTGGAACTGCAACATGGCGCTGGAGCGCAAGATCGAGGCCCTGCTCGACCTGCGGCCGGATATCGCCGTGATCAGCGAGTGCGCCCAGCCCGACCTGCTGCGCGCCCGCTCGAGCCGCGACTGGCTGCCGGCCGACCCGATCTGGATCGGCCGCAACCCGCACAAGGGCCTCGCGGTGTTCGCCTTCAACGACTACACCGCCCGCCTCGCCGAGGCCTACGATCCGCATCTGCGCTATCTCGCGCCGGTCCACGTCGACGGACCGACGCCCTGCACCCTTCTGGCGGCCTGGGTCCATTCCGGTGGCTTGCGCAAATACCGCCTCGGTCCGCTGCGCCGCGCGCTCAGCCGCTATCGCGCACTGCTGTCCGCGGCGCCCACCATCGTCGCCGGCGACCTCAACCACAACGTGATCTGGGACAAGCCAGGCTGGCGCGGCAACCACGCAACATCGGTGCGGCTGATGGGCGAGCTCGGCCTGGTCAGCGCCTATCACGCGGTGCGCGGCGAGGCGCACGGCCGGGAAACCACGCCCACCATCTACTGGCGCGACCGTACCCGCGACGGGCCGACCTACCACATCGACTATGTCTTCCTGCCGCAGCCCTGGGTCAGCCGGATCTCCTCTCTCGATGTCGGCGCGTTCGAGCCATGGTGTGGTGCTGGATTGAGCGACCACGTCCCGGTGATCGTCGACGTCGCGCCGTGAGGAATTGCGTCGCTGCCTGTTGGGAGCTATAGCGCGCGGCCATGGCTCCTCGTCCTCATGATCGTGGCGGTCGCCGCCCGTCCCGTGTGCCCGAACCGCGCGTCTTCGAGCGCGAGCGGGGCGGCGCGCCGGGTGGCGGTCAGGTCTGGCTCTATGGCCGTCACCCTGTGGTGGCGGCGCTGGCAAACCCGCAGCGCCGCGTCTTCCGCGTGCTGGCGACGGCCGAAGCGGCACAGCGCCTGCAGGAGGATTTGGCCAAGTTCGACCTGAAGGGCCGCGCCGTGCCGCAGCCGGAGATCGTACCGCGCGAGCGCATCGGCTCGCACTTGCCCTCCGGCGCGGTGCACCAGGGCCTGCTGGCGGCGGTGGGCACCCTGCCCGAGCCGACCCTGGACGACATCCTCGCGCGCGGTGGCGAGAAGGCCGTGGTCGTGGCGCTCGACCAGGTCACCGACCCGCACAATGTCGGCGCCATCCTGCGCTCGGCCGAGGCCTTTGGCGCGTCGGGCGTGCTGGTAACCGAGCGCAATGCGCCGGACGAGACCGGCACCCTCGCCAAGGCTGCATCAGGCGCGCTGGAGCGCGTGCCGCTGATGCGCGCCACCAACCTCGCGCGTACCCTGCGCGAGCTGAAGGAGGCCGGGTTCTGGGTGATCGGCCTGGACGAGCGCGGCAACCAGAGCCTGGCGGCGGCCAAGCACGACGGTCGTATCGTGCTGGTGATGGGCGCCGAGGGCGAAGGCCTGCGCCGTCTGACCCTGGAGCATTGCGACCTGCTGGCCCGCCTGCCGATGCGCGGCTCGATGCCCAGCCTCAACGTGTCGAATGCCACCGCCGTGGCGCTCTACGAGCTGGCGCGCGACCGGCAGGACGGGTTGACGCTTGACTTCTTCTGAGCGTCCCACGATCCGCCCTGCCCGTCCGGACGACGCAGACGCGGTTGTGGCGCTGGCGCACGCACTTAGCGTCCACACCCAGGAGCCGACCGGCAACTTCACGCCTGAGGCCATGCGCGCCGCCGTGTTCGACGATCCACGCGTGCGCATGCTGGTGGCGGAGGTCGGCGGCAAGGTCGTTGGCTACGCCATGTTCCACGACAGCTACGACACCGCGAATGCCGCGCGCGGCCTGTACCTCAACGACATCATCGTCGATGAACGCGTGCGCGGCGACGGCGTGGCCCGCGCCCTGATGGCCGGCGTCGTGCGCGAGGCAAAGCGGCAGGGCGACGTCTTCGTCTGGTGGACGGCCAAGCCGACCAATGCCCGGGCACTGGCCTTCTACATGAAGCTCGGCGCCATCAACGTGCCTGCCGTGACGCATGCGATCTTCGGTCCGGCCTTCGACGCGCTGGCCGAAGAAACCGACGAGGCATCCTGAAGGAAAGACGGCACAAGTGATCGCCCTGCGCTAACATCCGCTCGCATTCGGGGAGAGCGCTATTTATGGGCCGCAAGATCCTGTTCATCACCACCGATCAGCAGCGTTACGACGCGCTGGGCTGCAACGGCGGCACGGTGGCGCGCACGCCTGTCGTCGATCGCTGGGCGGCCGAGGGCGTGCGCTTCACGCGCGGCCATGCGCAGGCGGTGGTCTGCATGCCGGCGCGCTCGACCATGATCACCGGGCAATACGTGCGCACGCATGGTGTGTGGATGAATGGCGTGCCGCTGCCGGAGGACTCGCCCAGCGTCGCGGCCTATCTCAAGGACAAGGCCGGCTACCGCACCGCGCTGATCGGCAAGGCGCATTTCGAGCCCTTTCTCGACCCCAAGGGACGGTTCTACGAGAACCGCATGGGCCGTGCGGGCGAGCATGGCCCGCATCGTGGCTTCGACCACATGGAGCTGGCCGCGCACGGCGCGCGCGGGCCGCTGCACTATCCGGTGTGGCTGGCGAAGAACCATCCGCAAACTGTCGACGGCTTCTACAACGTGCTGAAGCTGCCTAGCCTCGAGCAGGATTCGGCCGGCGGCGGCGATACTGGCGCGATCCAGGTCAAGCACAACCCGGTCGACCGCGGCCTCTATCACACCGACTGGGTGGCCGACCGCACCATCGCCTGGCTCGACTCGCTGCCGGCGGATTGCGACTGGTTCTGCTGGGTGAGCTTCCCCGACCCGCATCATCCCTGGGATCCGCCGCAATCCGAGATCGGCCGCCATCCGTGGCGGCAGGAGAAGCTGCCGGCGAACTGGCCGGCCGACCGCGCGGCGGCGCTGGCGATGATGGCCGACAAGCCCAGGCACTGGCGCGACTGGTACGAAGGCCGCACCGTGACCTGCTTCGAGGCGCCGCCGGATTTCGTGCCGGCGAACCTGAGCGCCGACCAGCTGCGCGAGATCAACGCGCTGACCCATGTCGAGAACGAGCTGATCGATGAGGCCTGCGGGCGGGTGTGGGACGCCGTTGCGCGGCGCGGCTGGGCCGACGACACCGACGTGCTTTTCACCACCGACCACGGCGAGCTGCAGGGCGATTTCGGCCTGCTGTTCAAGGGCCCCTACCACGTCGATGCGCTGATGCGTCTGCCGTTCATCTGGAAGCCGGCGAAGAACGCAGGCGTTGCGTCAGGCGTGGTCGACCAGCCGGTGGGCCAGGTCGATCTCGCGCCGACCTTCTGCGTCATTGCCGGCCTCGACGTGCCGGCGTGGATGCAAGGCAAGCCGCTACCGCAAAGCACCGTGCAGGCCGACATTCAGAAGCGCGAACGTGTCATCACCGAGTGGGACAGCGTCTTCAAGGGCACCAGTCTGCACCTGCGCACGATCTATCGCGACGGCCTGGTGTGCACGGTCTATGAGAAGAGCTCTCTGTACGACGGCGACGGTTCGGTGGGCGAGCTCTACGACTGCGCCAACGATCCGCTGCAGCGGCGCAACCTCTGGCACGAGCCGGCCTGGCAGGCGCGCAAGAAGGATCTGGTCGCCGATCTCTACGCCAACCTGCCGGCCGAGCGTTCACCCAAGCTGGAAGCCGTGGCGAGCGTTTGAACGAGGAGAGTTGCCATGGCGCGCCTGATGATCATCAACGGGCCCAACCTGAACATGCTGGGCGTGCGCGAGCCGCACATCTACGGCACGACGACCCTGGCCACGATCGAGGCGAGTTGTCGCGACTTTGCCCAGCAACTGGGCGCGTCGCTCGCCTTCCACCAGTCCAACCACGAGGGCGCGATCGTCGACCTGCTGCAGTCCGCGCGCGAGAGCGCCGATGCTGTGATCATCAACCCCGCCGCCTACTCCTTCACCTCGATCGCCATCTACGATGCGATGAAGATCTTCGAGGGGCCGATCATCGAGGTGCACATCTCCAACATCCACGCCCGCGACGAGCTACACCGCCATTCCAAGCTGTCGAGCGCCGTCACCGCGGTGATCGCTGGACTTGGTCCCTACGGCTACATCGTCGCCATGCAGGCTGCTGTCCGATTGATAGGCAAATTGCCTGAATCATGGTCTGCGCCGCTGCGCACGGGGCCGCGCTGATGTCCGCTCTGATGATCCTGGTCGCGGGCCCCTACCGCTCCGGCACCGGCGACGATCCGGTCAAGATCGCCGCCAATGTGCGTGCCATGATGGATACGGCACTCGAGCTGTTCCGCGCCGGACACCTGCCGGTGCTCGGCGAATGGTACGCCCTGCCGCTGATCGAGCATGCCGGCTCGACCAGCATCGGCGATGCGGTATTCAACGAGATCTTCCATCCCGTCGCCCGCCGGCTGGTCGCCAAATGCGATGCCTGCCTGCGCATTGGCGGTCCCTCGGCCGGCGCCGACGAGATGGTGGCTTTGGCGCGTGCCGCGGGTAGACAGGTGTTCTTTTCGTTGGGTGAGATTCCGTCCATCTGACTTCACTTGTCTGGACAAGTTGGCATGGATCGTGCGACGCTGCGGTCATGACCTCGCTGCCCACCGTGCGCGATTCGCGCGACGACGACCTGCCCGCCATTACCGCGATCTACGGCTATCACGTGCGCTATGGCCTGGCCTCCTTCGAGGAGGAAGCGCCCTCGCTGGAGGAGATGGCCAGGCGCCGCGCCGGCTATCTCGAATCAGGCTATCCCTACATCGTCGCCGAGGCCGAGGGCCGCGTGCTGGGCTACGCCTATGTCAGCGCTTATCGGCCGCGGCCGGCGTATCGCTTCTCGGTCGAGAACTCGATCTACATCGACCACGAGGCTCGCCGCGGCGGCATCGGTTCGGCGCTGCTGCCGGTGCTGATCGAGCGTTGTAGCGCGCTGGGCTATCGCCAGATGGTCGCGGTGATCGGCGACAGCGCCAACACCGCCTCGATCGGCCTGCACGCCAAGTTCGGCTTCCGCGAGGTGGGCACGTTGCGCTCGATCGGCTTCAAGCACGGCCGCTGGGTCGACTCGGTGCTGATGCAGCGCGCACTGGGCGATGGCGACGGCACCCTGCCGCGTTAGCGCTTCAGCAGCCGTGCCGCTGACGTGAGGATCTTCGCCCGCTTGGCGATGTCGGCCATGCTCATGTCGGGCTTGAACAGCGAAGAGCCGATGCCGAAGCCGTCGGCGCCCGCCTCCCAATAGGCCGGCAAGGTGCGATCGCTGACGCCGCCCACCGGCAGCATCAGCGTATCCTTGGGAAACACCGCCCGCATCGCCTTCAGCACCGGCGGCGTCAGCATCTCGCCGGGAAACAGCTTCAGCCCGTGCGCGCCGGCCTTCAGGGCGGCGAATCCCTCGGACGGCGTGGCGATGCCCGGCAGGCAGATCAGGTTGCGCGCGCGGGCGTGGCGTACGATGTCGAGATCGGCATGCGGCATGACGATCAGCTTGCCGCCGGCCTCGGCGACGCGATCGACGTCGGCCGTCGTCATCACCGTGCCGGCGCCGATCATGTGGATGGGATGCGCCTTGGCCAGCCGCGCGATGCTCTCGAACGGCCGCGGCGAGTTCAGCGGCACCTCGAGGATGATGAAGCCGGCCTCGACCAGCACTTCGCCGATCGCCGGCGCCTCCGCCGGCGAGATACCGCGCAGGATGGCGATCAGGGGGCACTTCGCCAGGGCGGCGCGCAGGGCTTCGGTCGACATGTCAGGCGATCATGCCGGCGGCGCGCGCAATACGCCACAACCCGCGCGGCGTGACGTCCTCATCGGCGATCCGCGCCGCGATCCCCTGCGCCGCCAACACGCGATGGTAAGCGGCGCACAGTGGCCGAGCACCGATCAAGATCGGCGAGGCGGCGGCCTCCCGATGCAGCGCCGCGGCGATCTCCGCGCCGATCAGCAGCCCCGAGAGATAGCTCGGCGAATCGGTGGCCGGAAGGCGCTCGAACAGGCCCAACGCCCGCACTTCGAACAGCCGATGCAGCAGGTCATCACCGTGATTGAGGCCGACCTCGGCACCAGCCTCAAAGGCCGCGGCATTGAGATCAGGCATCGCATCCGACGCCATCAGCCGCCCGAGGATCGAGTGCTGACGCAGCACGGCGAAGATCTCGCCGGTCATGTAGGTGGCGAACGACACGATGCGCCCCGACGCCACCCGCGCCCACTTGCTGTGCGTGCCAGGAAGGATGAACAGGCCCGACGCATCATCGGCGTCGAGCGCGCCGAAGATCTGAGTCTCCTCGCCACGCATCACATCGGGGGCGAGACCGGGCACCTGCCAGGCGAATCCGGGCACGATGCGCAGCGCGTTGTCAGGTGTCGCGCGCAAGCCCGGCGAGAGATCGACGAAGCCACCCGGGCAATTTACATAGGGTGCTTCGAGCCAACCCTGCTTGCTGCCGATCATGCCCGACGCGATCGACGGCAGGCTCGGCCAACCGGAGACGAAGCTGCGATGCGCGCCGGCAAAGTCGTTGCCAGTTACCGCGAGGATGCCCGGCCCGCCGGCGCGGCGATCGAGGATCGTGCCATCGCCGTCGATCAGCCAGCCGCGTAGAGAACTCGTGCCCCAGTCGAGGGCGATCAGCGCGGCGCTCACCTACTCCGCCGCCAGCGCGCGCTGATCCTCGATCGTGTCAGCGGGCACGCGCACCCACCCTTCCATCAGGCGGCGAGCGCTGCGGCTCATGATCGCCTTGGTGACGATCCACTCCTCGCCCTGCTTGATAGCCTCGGCGCCCACCGCGAGCGTGCCGGAGGGATGGCCGAAGCGGACATTACCGCCCCGGGCACGGCCGGCAACGATGCGCTCGACGACGGTGCCGGGGATCGCCGCGGCCACCGCTAGCGCCACCGCGCCGGTGCCGGTCATCGCATGGTGCAGCTTGCCCATCGATAGGATGCGCGCGCAGAGCTGCAGGTCCTTGGCGGCAACAGGCTTGCCGCTCGAGGCGGTGTAGTCCTGTGGCGGTGCGACGAAGGCGAGCTTGGGCGTATGCGGGCGTTCTCGCGTCGCGGCTTCGGCGGTCTTGGCCAGGCCCATCGCCACGGTACCGGCGGCGCGGATCTTCTCGCAGCGCGCCAGCAGCGCGGCATCGCCGTTGATGTCGTCCTGCAGCTCGGTGCCCTTCAGGCCCAGCGCCGCGGCGTCGACGAAGACGGTCGGGTTGCCGGCATTGATCAGCGTCGCGGCCAGTGTGCCGACGCCGGGCACCGCGAGCTGATCGACGATATGGCCGGTGGGGAACATCGGTCCGCCTTCGTCATCCTCGCCACCGCCGGGCTCGAGGAACTCGATGCGGATCTCGGCCGCCGGAAAGGTCACGCCGTCGAGCTCGAAATCGCCCTCCTCCACCACTTCGCCGTTGCGCATCGGCACGTGTGCCACGATGCGCTTGGCGATGTTGGCCTGCCAGATGCGCACGACAGCCACGCCGTCGCGCGGCGCGGCCACCAGCCCCTCGCTGATCGCGAAGGGCCCGACCGCGGCGGTGAGGTTGCCGCAATTGCCCGACCAGTCGACCATCGGCTTGTCGATCGCGACCTGGCCGAAGAGATAGTCGACGTCGCAATCCGGCCGGCTGGAGCGCGACAGGATCACCGTCTTGCTGGTGCTCGACGTCGCAGCCCCCATGCCGTCGATCTGCTTGCCGTAGGGATCGGGGCTGCCGATCACGCGCAGCAGCAGGCGGTCGCGCGCCGGGCCGGGTGGGGGCAGCGCGGCCTCGTGGAAGAATACGCCCTTGCTGGTGCCACCGCGCATGTAGATCGCGGGAATGCGCAGCTGGGTCATTTCATCACCCTGACGTCGACGACGACGACCACGGTCTCTTTCTTCATGCAGCGCGGGTTGCCCTTGCAGGACTCGGCCTGGATCTCGTCCAGCTTGTAGACCAGCTGCACGCGCTTGCCGATGATGTGCATGCCGCAGATTTCATCTGTCGTGAACTCGCTGAACTGCACGCTGCGGGTGTCGCGCAGGATGATGGTGCAGGCGCGGTCGCCCGGCCGCAGCTCCTCCACGGTGCCGAATGTGCGCTTCACCTGGTCGCCGACCTTGGTGGTTTGCGGCAGCGATTGCTGCGCGGCCGCCGGCAGCGCGAGCGCGCCCAGCAGGCAGGCCAAGAGGACAGATCTGGACGCCATGGACTCCCTCGACGACCTGATGACGGTCGCGCGGGAGTATAGCGCTATTCGGCCGGTTTGATCGATGCGGCAGCCGCGGCGCGCTCGTCGGGCAGGAAGGACAGCACGCAGAGCGTGAAGGTCGCCGCACCCGCCAGCACCAGCATCATGGCCGGGAAGCCGGCCGCCTTCACCGAGGGGCCGATCAGGGCCACGACCAGCGAGCTGACGCCAAAGCCGATCGCCAGCCGCGTGCCAGTCACGCGCGAGCGCAGCCGGTCGTCGATGTACCGTACGATCATCGCGTCGGTGAACGGGATCGCGCCAAAGACGAAGACCATGTAGCAGACCGCGACTGCCACCAACGCCCATCCGCTGACCTGCGAGGCGAGGATGAACAGCGGGATCTGGCACAGGATGATCGGCAGGTAGATGTGCTTCAGCGGATAGCGGTCGATCAGCGCGCCGACCACCAGCTGCGCCAGCGAGGCTACCGAGAAGATCACGAACACCGAGACGGAGAGCAGCATCGGATTGTTCGCCAGATCGGCGACGCGGTCCTTCAGCATCTCGCCGCTGCCGTTGGTGGTGAAATTGAAGACGATGCTGCCGCTCATCGCCGTGAAGGTCATGACCATGAACACCTTGGCCATCACCGACTTCGGCAGGTCGAGCATCTTGGCCTTGCGCTTGGCCGGCGCGGTGCTTTCCTTCGGCACCAGCATCGCGAAGGCGACGGCGGCGATCAGGCAGATGATGCCGGGCACGACATAGGCCATCTGCCAGCCGAAGCGCGTCGCCAGCCAGACCGAGACGCTGGAGCCCAGTGCGATGCCGAGATTGCCCACCAGCCCGTTCACGCCGATGGTGAAGCCCGGCTTCTCGGCATTGGCGACCAGCATCGGGATGCCGACCGGGTGGTAGATCGAGGCGAAGGCGCCCATCAGGGTCATCGCCAGGCCGATCTGGAGCGGTGAGGAGGCGAGCGAGATGATCAGGCTGGAGACACCCATGCCGGCGAAGAAGATGATCATCATCGCGCGCCGACCCCACTGGTCACCCAGCTTGCCGGAGACGATCGAGCCGGCGCCGAACATGAACGAGGCGCCGAAGGCGTAGGGCGTGAGCTCCTTCCAGTCCGTGCCCCAGATGCCGGCGATCACGCTCACCGTGTAGAGGAAGATCACCAGGACCCAGTGGTCCATGCAGTGGCCCAGATTCAGCAGAAGGGACGTCGGACTCGTGTTCTTCACAGGCGCTCACTCCCGATAACCGCTCGCAACTTACGCTCCGTCGCCCTGTCGCGCACGCGCGAAAATGACTACAATTGTCTCGATCCGGACATGGCCAGAACCCGCTCCAAATCGACCAATCCCTGCGACTACCAGCGCGTCGCACGCCCCGTTGCGGCCATGGCCAAGGATTTCTCCGACGGCTTCCACATCGTGCCGCATCATCACGAGCGCGCGCAGCTGATCTTCGCCGCGCGCGGCGTGATGACGGTGGGCACCGAGGCCGGTACCTGGGTGGTGCCGCCGCAGCGCGCGGTGTGGATGCCGGGGCGCGTGACACACGAGATCCGCATGTCGGGCGCGGTGTCGATGCGTACCCTCTACGTGCGCCCGGATAAGGCCGCGTCCCTGCCACCGGCAGTGCGGGTGATCGCAGTGTCGCCACTGTTGCGCGAGCTGATCCTGCGCGCTTGCGAGTTGCCGGTGCTCTATGACGAGGCCGGGGCCCAGGGCCGGCTGATGTCCCTGCTGCTCGACGAGATCGCCGCCCTGCCCTCGGTCGCGCTCGATCTGAAGATGCCCGTCGATCCACGCCTCGAGCGCGTCTGCCGTGCCTTGCGCGCCGAGCCCGGCGACGATCGTACGCTGGACGACTGGGCCCGCGAGGCTGGTGCCTCGGGCCGCACGCTCGCGCGGCTGTTTCAGAAGGAGACCGGGCTCAGCTTCGCAGACTGGCGCCAGCAGGCGCGGCTGCTCGCGGCAATGGCGCGGCTGGCGGCCGGCCAGCCGATCACGCGCATCGCGCTCGACCTCGGCTACGACTCGGTGAGCGCCTTCTCGGCCATGTTCCGGCGTGCGCTGGGTGCCCCGCCCAGCCGCTACTTCGCCGATGGTTGAGCCAGCTCCGACAGCGTGGCCAACGCCCGCTCGAGTCTGGCTTCCGTCAACGCCGTGTCCTTGCCCATCCGCCGCTGTTCGTCCATTGCCGCATGATAGCCGGCCACCGCCTCGTCGAGGCAGGCGGTATCGCGCGTGGCCTTGCCCAGCGCCTCGAGCGACCACGCGAGATCCTCCTGCACCGCCGCCCATTCCGAAGGGACGCGGTCGCGCCGATATTCCTCGAGCACGGCTCGCTGGATCAGGACGCTCTCGGTCAGCTTCGAGACATCGCCCTGATACTCACCGAGACTTCTGAGCGCGATCCCGATGTTCGCCTGTGTCGACGCCCATTCGAGCGGCACGCGCTCGCGACGGCGCTCTTCGAGGGCCGCGCGGAGAGCCTCAACGGCCTCCTCCAGGAGAGCTGGGTTTTTCTCCTGATCGCCGAGCCAGATCAGGGCGCAGCCGAGATTGTTCTTGGCCATCGCCCAGAATATCGGCACGCGCTCGCGTGGCAGCTCCTCGAGCGACGAGCGAAACGCGACAGCCGCCTCGGCCATGGTCCGGGTGTCCTCGAGGCACATGGCACGATCCAACAGGGTGCAACCGAGATTGACTTGGCACGACGCCCACTCGAGCGGTATCGCTTCGCGCGTATAGACCTGCAGCGCCGCGCGATGGGCGACCACCGATTCATCCAGCCGCGCCACGTCGCCACTGCGCCTGAAGATGCGGGTCAGCGCGGCAGCCAGATTGCCCTGTGCCGTCGCCCAATCCTCCCCAGCGGACTCCGGAGTCAAGGCGCCGAGCGCAGCCCGGAGCGCCGCGACAGCTTCCTCCTGGCGTGCGGTGCCTGTCTCGAATTGCGCCAGGTGCAGGAGAGCGGCGGCGCGACCATTCTGCGAGCGGGCCCAGGCAATCGGCTCCGTCTCGCGCGGCCGGGCGTCGGCGGCGGCGCTGAACGCGACCAAGGCTTCTTCGAGGTACGTCACACTGCCGTCGCGTTCGCCCAGCAGCGTCAACGCGCGGCCCAACCGGTGCTGGACCGCCGCCCAGTCCAGCGCCGCGCGGGTGCGCGGTGCCAAAGGCAGGGCCTTCTCCCGCAACAGGGCGATTGCGCGCTTGAACGACTGGGAGTCGCCGAATTCGTCGCCAAGCATAATCAGCGCATCGGCACATTCCAGGAGGTAGCCACGCGCAGCCTCCCCGTCGAAGCGCACGAGCTCGGCGGCCTCCTCGTAGGATGCGACGGCCTCGGCATAGCGGATCTCGAGCAGGTCGAGACGCGCGCGATCAGCGAGCAGCATCGCCTCTTCGCGCGCCACTTGCCGCCGACTCTCGCGCACGCGCACCAGCTCGTCTGCCAGCATTGCGCGCGCGCCGACCAGGTCTCCAGCTTCGAGCATTGCCAGCATCCGGCGGCGCGCGCCGGCGATGCCGGGGTCGGCGTTGGTCGGCCGCGCTAGCTCAGCCTTGAGCTTGAGGAACTCGGTGACGAACGACTCGATGCGCGCCGGTATCGTATCGGCATCGACGCGCACTTCGCCCAGTCGCGCCAGCTGCGCCTGCAAGGCCGTCAGCGGCACGCCCCGCTGGGCTGCGATCGCCTCGATGACCTCGCGGTGCCGCCGCTCGGCCGCCGCCGCGGCGTCGTCCTGGCCGCGCGCGATCCCACCGATGTCGAGGCGCAGTGCGCGGTACCGCGCCGCGCTCGCCTCGATCAGCGTACCCGCGTCGACGCGCGCAACAAGCTGATCGACCTTGGCATCGATGCCGGCAGTCCGCGCCAGCGTCTCGGACACGAGGCGCCGCGTGGCCTCCTGCTGGGCGATGGCGAACGCAGTCCCGGCCTGCGGGTACTTGTTCGGGTCCTTCAGCAGCTCGGCGAAGGCGGCGAAGACCAACTCGCCAAAGTCGCGCGGCGGCCCATCCTCGAGCTGCCGCAGACCGGCGTGGGCGATCTGGCCGACCTCCACCGGGATCTCGGGAACCGGCCAATGGCTGATGCGCGCCAGGGTCTCGACGAATCCCGCGGTCAGCGGATCGGTGGATTGCGAGGCGCCGCCGGGCGTGATGAAGCCGGGCGTTTCGCGCAGGATCACCTCGAGATGAACGTCGATGGCAGTGGTGCCTGGATGGCCACGACGGTCCCAGGCGTCATGCCGGATTGCTCGCAGGGCCTCGAACGCGACCGGGAAGAAGCCGTCAGGCGCATCGGCGCCCTGGCTCGTAGCTTCCTGCGCCGCTTCGAGCACGGCGATCGCCGCCTGCACCCAGGCGATGCGGACTGCCCGGGTGAGGTCGTGGTTGGCCTTGATGATCTCGAACGGGTTGAAGTCGGCCAGCCGCGCATGGGCCTGCTGCCGCCAGTGTTCGGGCATGAGGGCACCGGCGACGCCGCCGACGCCGCCCAGCACAAGATCGATCAGCTTCTCGGAAAACCCCGGCATCACTGCTGTCCCGCCCCGGACGGCAGTATAGCGGGCGTACTCCAAACAGACAGCTAGGGCGACGACGTCATCGGCAGGCCACTCGAGATGCCGGCCGCGGCGTTCGCGCCCATCAGCGCTTTCCAGCGCCGCGCGTTGTTCGCGATCTCCTGCAACTGCCCCATGATGCCGGTGCCGGGACAGGCCTTGTCGGTGATGTCCATCGGCGACAGGCGGCCGGCCTTGATCTCGCGCTTGGCCGCCACCTGGATGAAACGGTGACAGGTGATGCAGGCCTTGGTCGGATCGCCCGGATCGGCCTCGCCCGTGCCCTCGACCTCGAGCCGGATATCGGGATGCACGGTGGCCAGCCAGGCCATCAGCTTGGTCGTGTAGTACATCTGGTCGGCGGTCAGCGGCAGCGGGTGATTTCCCGCATGCTCGATGTGGATCGAGCCGCCGGTGCACCAGCCGGTGCCGAAGGCGATGTCGTCGGTGTCGGCGAACTGGTAGACGCGGCCGTCGCGCTCGACGCAGAAATGCGCCGAGACCATGCTGTCCTTCTTCTCGCCCATCCAGGTGCCGTAGCAGCCGTTCTGGGCCTGGGTCGTGCTCTCGGGATTGGTCGAGCCGACCGTATGGACGACGATTCGTTTGACGGGTCCGTTGGCGCCGACCTTGATCTTCTTGGGGCCAACCAATTTGAAGGTGCCGTCGTTGTCGGGATACCAGGGCATGGGCGCTCCCTCCTGACACGCTCAATGAACATCTGTTGACGACGGCAGTATACTGACGCCCGCGACCGAGGCCGTTCCCAATCCCGTGACCATGACCAGCATCGACAAGCGCGCCGCAACGACCGTGATCCCGCCGACGGCACCGCTGCGCGGGCGCGTGGCGCCGCCGGGGTCGAAGTCGATCACCAACCGCGCGCTATTGCTGGCGGCGCTGGCCAACGGCACGTCGAGGCTGAGCGGCGCGCTCAAGAGCGACGACACGCGCTACATGGCCGAAGCGTTGCGCGAGATGGGCGTGGCCGTCGCCGAGCCCGACGAGACCAGCTTCACCGTCACTGGCGACGGCAAGTTGCGCGCGCCCAAAGCGCCGCTGTTCCTCGGCAATGCCGGCACCGCGACGCGCTTCCTAACGGCCGCCGTCGCCAGCGTCGACGGCACGGTGGTGGTCGATGGCGATCACCACATGCGCAAGCGGCCGATCGGCCCGTTGATCAAGGCGCTGCGCTCGCTGGGCGTCGATGCATATGCGCCGACCGACTGCCCGCCGGTCACCATCAATGGCAAGGGCCGCATGCCCGGCGGCCGTGTCGAGATCGATGCCGGCCTGTCGAGCCAGTACGTCTCCGCCCTGCTGATGGCCGCACCACTGTCGGCCGAGCCAGTCGAGGTCGCGCTGGTCGGCAAGGAGATCGGCGCGCGCGGCTATGTCGATTTGACGCTCGCCGCCATGGCCGCCTTCGGCGCTTCGGCGAAGCAGACGGGCGACGGTGAATGGCGCGTGCAGCCCGGCGGCTATCGCGCGACCGACTACTTGATCGAACCCGACGCCTCGGCCGCGACCTACCTCTGGGCCGCCGAGACGCTGACGGGCGGCGCGATCGATCTCGGCGTCCCCTCCAACGCCTTCACCCAGCCCGACGCGCAGGCGCTCTCAGTGATCCGCAGCTTCCCGAACCTGCCCACAACCATCGATGGCTCGCAGATGCAGGACGCGGTGCCGACTCTCGCTGTCCTCGCAGCCTTCAATGCCACGCCGGTGCGCTTCACCGGCATCGCCAATCTGCGCGTGAAGGAATGCGATCGCGTCTCGGCGCTGGCCACTGGCCTCGCGGCGATCCGCCCGGGCCTCGGCCGCGAGGACGGCGACGACCTCGTCGTTGCGTCCGACCCGTCACTCGCCGGCCAAACCCTGCCCGCGCGCATCGACACCCGAGCCGACCACCGCATCGCCATGAGCTTCGCGCTCGCCGGGCTGAAGATCGGCGGCATCACCATCCTCGATCCCGACTGCGCGGCAAAGACCTATCCCGGCTACTGGAAAGCGCTGGAGTCGCTGGGCGTGCGGTTCGCGTAAGGCGAGCCGGTTAGGATCAGTTATGCGCATGCGTGCCGATCTGCTCGCCGGGCTGTCGATCGCCGGCCTCCTGCTGCCGGAGGCGGTGGCCTATGCCGGCATCGCCGGCCTCGGCCCGCAGCACGCCATTCTCGCCGCCATCGCCGGTGCGCTGACCTACGCCCTGCTCGGCCGCAGCCGCTTCGCCGTCGTCGCGCCGACCTCCTCATCGGCGGCGATCCTCGCTGCGACCCTGGCCACGCTGCCGGGCGACGAGACGAGCAAGCTCGTCCACGCAACGGTGACAGTCGCGCTGACCGGCGTCGCGTTCCTCGCGGCTTCGCTGGCGCGGCTGGGCGGCCTCACCGGCTTCGTCTCGCGCCCGGTGCTGCGCGGCTTCGCCTTCGGGCTGGCGATCACCATCATCCTCAAGCAATTGCCGGCGCTGGTCGGCCTGCCCATCGAATCCGCCGGTTTGTACGGCCTGGTGCGGACGCTGCTGAGCGATCTGCCGCGCTGGCACGGCGCCAGCCTCGCCACCGGCATCGTGGCGCTTGCCGCACTGCTGGCGTTGCGTCGGCTGCCCTGGCTGCCCGGTGCCTTCATCGTCGTGGTCGGCGGCATCGTCGCGTCGTTGCTGCTCGATCTGCCCGGCCACGGCGTCGCCGTGGTTGGCACGCTCAAGCTCGACTGGCCGCATCTCGCATGGCCTGACATGCCGTGGTCGAGCCTGGCGCGGCTGGCGCAGTTCACCCTCCCCCTGGCGCTAATCCTGCTGGCGGAGAGCTGGGGTACCATGCGCGCGCTGGCGCTGCGCCACGGCGACTCACTGGAGCCCAACCGCGAGCTGCTGGCGCTGGGCGGCGCCAATCTCGCATCGGCGCTGGTGCAGGGCCTGCCCGTGGGCGCCGGCTTCTCCGCCGGCCAGGCGAGCGCGGCCGCGGGCACCCAGACGCGCGCCGCTGCCGTGTTCGCTGCGCTGGGCATGGCGGTGCTGGTGGCCGTGGCGGCGCGCTACGTGGCGGCCCTGCCGCATCCGGTGCTGGCCGCCGTGGTGATCGCCGCGCTCAGCCATGCGCTCGATCCGCGCCCGCTGCTACGCCTGTGGCGGCTGCGGCGCGACCACGAGGTGGCGCTGCTTTCGGTGCTGGGCGTGCTGGTGCTGGGCGTGCTCGACGGCATGCTGGGCGCCATCGTGCTGTCGATCGCGGTGCTGATCCGCCGCATGTCGGTGCCACGCATCTCGCGCCTGGGCCGGCTGCGCGAGGGCCACGACTTCGTCGATGTCGTGCGTCATCCCGATGCGCGCGAGATCGATGGCCTGATGATCCTGCGGCCATCCGTGCCGCTGTTCTTCGCCAACGCCGAACGCGTACTGTCGCAGATCGACGCCGACACCATGCACGTCCCGACTCCGCGAGTCGTGATCGTCAGCCTCGAAGACAGCTTCGACCTCGACAGCACCGCGCTCGATGCGCTGCTGGAGCTCGATGCCCGCCTGAAGGCACGCGGCACGCGACTGGTGCTGGCCCGCGTCCACGACGAGCTACGCGATCTCCTGGCGAAGGTCGGCGCCACCGACCTGCTGACAAACTGCGCCTTCAGCGTCGACGACGCCGTCGCGCTGGCTGCTACTCCCTCTCCCCGCTCGCGGGGAGAGGGTCGGGGTGAGGGGTTCGTCGAGCTTCACGGGCGATCACAATGAGCGCGCCCTCGGCGTTGGTCAGGACTTCATTGTTCCAGAGCCGCAAGACACGGTAGCCGGCCTCGATCATCGCGGCATCACGCCTTTCGTCGTAGGCGTTGTCCGGGCGCGAAGGGCCGACCAGAGGACGCGTTCAGCATCCGTGGAGTCGCGACGTAGTCGCCGCGATTTGGTGGTGCGTCTTGGATGGGCGCCGCGAAGGACACGCATAGCGCGATCATGCACGGCTCACACATTACTTCTATATATCAGCGGTTGTGCGTCACTTGGGGGCGACCCCTCACCCCGACCCTCTCCCCGCAAGCGGGGAGAGGGAGTGGGAAGCGTCACGGTTTGAGCGGTGGTAGTCATCCCACAACGTGGCGTAGGTCAGGCATGAGGTGAGCAGGTCTTCGTGCGTGCCCTCGCCTACTACGCGTCCCTCGTCCATCACCAGGATGCGGTCGGCGTCCATGGTGGCGGTCAGGTGGTGTGTCACCAGAAGGACGAGTCGATCCTTGCCCAGGGCGGCGAGGTTGCGTTCCAGCGCCAGGGCTGCTTCGGGATCGAGGAAGGCCGTCGGCTCGTCGAGGATCAGGAACGGCGGGTCGCGGTAGAGCGCGCGTGCGACGATCAGGCGCTGGCGTTGGCCGCCGGAAAGATTGCGGGCGCCTTCCTGAATGACGGTACCGAGTCTGTTCGGCAGCGCTTCGACAAAGCGGCGGGCGCCGGAGGCGTCGAGCGCGCGCCAGACGCGGCTGTCATCGCCATCCAGGCCGCTGGTGACGTTCTCGCGCACCGTGCCGATGAACAGCGCGGAGTCCTGGTTGACGATGCCGAATTGCCGGCGCAGCCAGCGCGGCGTGTAGTCGAGCACGTCATGGCCGGCGACGCGGGCGATGCCCTGGAAATCGCGCTGCAGGCCCAGGAACGTGCGCACCAGCGACGACTTGCCCGAGCCATTGCGGCCGACAATGGCGAACAAGCCATGCGCCGGGAACGCGAAGGTCACGTCCTTCAGCGCCGGTACCGGGTTGCCGGGATAGAACAGGGTCAGGTTCTCGGCCTCCAGACCAGCGCTGCCCAGACGCTGGCGTGGCGGCACGCCGGTCGAGCGCTCGATCGGCGCGGTGAGGATGTCGGCGAGATGGGCGATGCCGACATCGGCCTCCTGGTACTGCGCATAGGCCTGCGAGGCCGACAGTACCGGTGCCATGACGCGCGCGGCCAGCAGCTGCATCGCCAGCAGCTCGCCCACCGTCAGCTGGTTGTGGAACACGCGGTAGCAGCCGATGCACAGCACGACGACCGCCAGCGCGCGCGACGCCGCCTGGCTGCCGACCTGGAAGCGACGCGACAGCCGGTTGACGACGCGGAACGCCGCAATCGCGTTCTCGGTCAGCGCCGCCCAGCGCACGAAGCGCGCGCCCTCCATCGCCTGCGCCTTGATCGTCGCCATCTCGGTGATGGTCTCGGCGACGACGGCCTGGCGCTCGCCCTCGACCGTCTGCAGCGCCCGCGCGGCCCGGCGCGCCTGCTTGCGCTGGCGGGCCAGCATGACGCCCAGCGCTGAGGCGATCGAGGCGGAGACCAGCGAGATCGTCCAGTCGTAGTACGCCATGATACCCAACGCGACGAGCGAGCTGCCGGCGTCGAGGCTCAGAGGCGGCACGGTCGAGAGCATGAAGCCGCGAATGCGCTGGATCTGGCCGAGCCGGTTGAGTGTCTCGCCCGGCGACAGGCGTTCGGCGTCGAGCCGCGCTCGAAGCAGATGCAGCGACATCACGCGATAGACGCGCCGGTCGAAGAGCTCGGCCAGTCGGATCAGGAAGCGCTGGCGCAGCGCCGAGAACGAAGCCTCTCCCACCACCGCCAGCAAGGCGGCGGCGCCCAGCCAGACCAGCCCGACGCTCGCGGTCTTGCCGATGATGCTGTCGATCGCCTGCTGCATCAGGATCGGCACCGACGCCGCCATGGCATAGATCACCAAGGTCGCGACGAAGACGCCGGCGACGTCGCCCTTGCGCAACAGAAAGGTTCGCGCGGCCCAACCCCAGTCGAAACGCCGCGACGGCATTACACGCCGACTTTTCCTGTCGTCCCGAGCAAAGCGAGGGATCTTTCAGCGGCGCAAAGATCCTTCGCTTTGCTCGGGATGACAGAGTGCGTCATCACCCCGCGAGCCGCTCCATCGCCTGACGCAGGCGTGCCGTGGTCGCGACCGCGTCCTCGCGGCGTTCGCGCTGCTCGACGACCACCTCTTCCGGCGCTTTGGACATGAACTGGGCGTTGCCGAGCTTGGCGTCGATCTTGGAAACCTCGCCGTCGAGCTTGCGGATCTCCTTCTCCAGCCGCGCGCGCTCGGCCTTCAGGTCGATCACGTCGGCCACCGGCAGCGCGTAGGTCGCTTCGCCCAGCACGACCTGCAAAGCGCCCTTGGGTGCGGGCGCGTCGAGCTCGACCCTCTCGACGCGCGCCAGGCGTTCGATCGCGGCGCGATGGCGCTCCAGGCGGGCACGGGTCTCGGCACCGGCGTCGCGCACCAGCAGGTTCAGCTTGGCGCCGGCCGGTACGTTGACTTCGTTGCGCGCGCTGCGGATATCGGAGATCAGTTTCACCAGCCAGCCCATCTCGGCATCAGCCGCGGCGTTGGCGATGTCCGCGGGCAACACCGACCACGCCTGCTTCACCACCTCGCCGTGCCGGGCGCGCTGGTCGAGCTTGTCCCATAGCTCTTCGGTGATGAACGGCATGATGGGATGCAGCAGCTTGACCGTCTCGGCCAGCACGAAGCCGGTGACGGCGCGGGTCTCGGTCTTGGCCGCCTCGTCGTCGCCGCTGAACACCGGCTTGGCGAGCTCGACATACCAGTCGCAGAACGTGCCCCAGACGAACTCGTAGAGCGCGCCGGCCGCCTCGTTGAAGCGGAACTCGACCAGCGCCTTGTCGACGGCGTTCTGACAGCGCGCCAGCTCGCCGATGATCCATTTGCTCAAGGTCTGCCGCGCCGACTTCGGATCGAAGCCGTCGACCACCGTCACGCCGTTCATCTGGCTGAAGCGCGTGGCGTTCCACAGCTTGGTGGCGAAGTTGCGATAGCCCTCGACGCGCGCCGGCGAGAGCTTGATCGGCCGGCCCATCGCCGCCAGCGCTGTCAACGTGAAGCGCAGCGCGTCGGCGCCGTACTTGTCGATCAGGTCGAGCGGGTCGATGACGTTGCCCTTGGACTTCGACATCTTCTGGCCACGCTCGTCGGTCACCAGCGCGTGCAGGTAGACGGTATGAAACGGCACTTCCTTCATGAAGTGCTGGCCCATCATCATCATGCGCGCGACCCAGAAGAACAGAATGTCCCAGCCGGTCACCAGCACGCTGGTCGGGTAGTACTTGTGCAGCTCCGGCGTCTCTTCCGGCCAGCCCAAGGTCGAAAACGGCCACAGCGCCGAGCTGAACCAGGTGTCGAGCACATCGGGGTCGCGCGTGAGCTCGACGTCGCTGCCGTGCTTGCGACGCGCGGCGGCGCGCGCCTCCTGCTCCGACATCTCGACGAAGACGTTGCCCTGCCCGTCATACCAGGCCGGGATCTGATGGCCCCACCAGAGCTGGCGCGAGACGCACCAGGGCTGGATGTTCTCCATCCAGCGGAAGAACTCATCGCGCCCGCGCTCGGGCACGAACTTCACGGTGCCCTCGCGTGCGGCGCGGATCGGCGCCTTGGCCATCTCGGCGGCGTTGACGTACCACTGCTCGGTCAGGAACGGCTCGATCGGCACGCCACCGCGATCACCGTAGGGCACGGTGTGGGTATGCGGCTCGATCTTCTCGACCAGGCCCAGCGCCTCGAGCTCGGCGACGATCTTCTTGCGGGCCTCGAAGCGGTCAAGCCCGTGATACTTTTCGACCACGCTGGCGGCCGCGTCGGCGGGCAGGCCGGCGAGGAACTCGGCGTTGTCCTTCAGCACCAGCCGCGCGAAGCGGTCGAGCACGTTGACCTGCGGCAGCTTGTGCCGACGGCCGACCTCGAAATCGTTGAAGTCGTGCGCCGGCGTGATCTTCACCGCGCCCGAGCCCTTCTCCGGGTCGGAATATTCGTCGGCGACGATCGGGAGCGAGCGGCCGGCCACCGGCAGGATCGCGCGCCGACCGATCAGCAGGCGCCACTTGGGATCGTCGGGATGCACGGCGATGGCGGTATCGCCCAGCATGGTCTCGGGCCGCGTCGTGGCGACGGTAATGAACTCGTCCGGCTTGCCGCCCTCGATCGGGTAGCGGATGTACCAGAGGTTGCCCTTGACCTCGCGCGGCTCGACCTCGAGATCCGAGATCGCCGTGAGCATCTTGGGATCCCAGTTCACGAGGCGCTTGTCCTTGTAGATCAGGCCCTGCTTGTAGAGATCGACGAAGACCTTCAGCACGGCGGCCGACAGGCCCTCGTCCATGGTGAAGCGCTCGCGCTGCCAGTCGCACGAGGCGCCCAGCCGGCGCAGCTGGCGCGTGATGGTGCCGCCGGACTCGGCCTTCCACTCCCAGACGCGGGCGAGGAACTCGTCGCGGTTCAGAAGCTGCTGGTTGGGGCTCTTGGGCGTCTGGCCCAGCGCCAGGCCGATGCCCTTCTCCTCGAGCTGGCGGGTGACGACCATCTGGGTGGCGATGCCGGCATGGTCGGTGCCGGGCTGCCACAGGGTGTCGTCGCCCTTCATGTGGCGCCAGCGGATCAGAATGTCCTGCAGCGTGTTGTTGAGCGCATGGCCCATGTGCAGGCTGCCGGTAACGTTGGGCGGCGGGATGACGATGGAGTACGGCGGCTTCTGCGACGCGGGCTTGGCCGCGAAAACGCCCGAGCCTTCCCACTCGGCGTAGCGGCGGGCCTCGATATCCTTGGGGTCGTACGTCTTGTCCAGCATCGCCTCGGAACCTCCAGAGGCGCGGGGTTACAGCATTTTGGCCTGACGTGGAACCCTTCCGCAGGGCTAGCCGGCCGGCACCCGGTCATTCTCGACCTCACCCTTACCAAGGGTGCGTCCTAGCACTACGCGATTGCGGCGTCGCCGAATGACCCCTTCATTCCTCGCCCGACGGTCCCTCCGGCGCAACAAAACTGTTCCGCAGCCGAACCAGGCTTTCAGCAAACCGCTCAGTCGCGACGCGATCGCCTGGAAAGCCCATCTGATCGGTTTCCAACCACCACAAGTGATCGAGAACATCGCGGCGGGTGGCTCTCATATCGAGCATCTCCGCGATCTGTGGTGCGTAGCTCCAGTACTCGTCGTCGGCGCCCGGGATGCCACGAATACCGATCGGGTCCCACTCCTCCATCAGCGCCGACTGGACCGCACCCAGGAAGGCCGGTCGCTTCTCACGAGGGACGAGCCGGTCGTAGGCGCGCAGGACATCGCGGCATGCCGACATGATGTCGTCACGCACGGCCGAGACATAGGCCTCCATCTTCTTGTCGAGCTTGGCCAGGGCATCGGGATGCCAATGCTGTCGCACGTCACCGAGCGGGTAGCCATCCGACTCGGACGACACCCCGCGGAACGGTACGAACATCATGAGGTCGGGATATGGATGGCGCATGCGCAGATCGTCGATCTTCCGCGCGCCTTCGAGCACGCCCATTCGGCGATCGAGCATTGCGTGCGCGACCTCGATGAGTTGCGTCCGCAGCTGCAGTGATGGGGCTTCGCCGTCTGCCGGCTCAGCCATGGAACAATTCGCTGACCGACTCGCCGGCATGGATCCGCCGCATGGCCTCGGCCAACGCCGGTGCGATCGACAGCACCGTGAGTTTCGGAAACCGCTGCGGCTCCACGACCGGGATGGTGTTGGTGCTGACGATCTCCAGGATGTCGTCCTGAGCCGAGAGCCGCTCGAGCGCGCCGCCGGAGAACAGGCCGTGGGTGCACGCGACGCGCACGGTGCGCGCGCCTTCGCGGCGCAGGTGGCTCATCAGCTCGATCAGGGTGCTGCCCTTGGCGATCTCGTCGTCGATGACGATGACGTCCTTGCCCTTCACCTCGCCGATGATGTCGCTGATCACCACCTTGTCGTTCTCGAAGCGCTTCTTCACCGCCATGGCGACGCCGGTGTCGAGGCGGCGGGCGAAGGCGTTGGCGTCCTTGGCGTAGCCGAGGTCGGGCGCCACCACGACGGCGTCGCTGAGATCGTAGCGGCGGAAGTGCGCGGCCATCTCGCCCAGCGCGTGCAGGTGATCGACCGGCACGCTGAAGAAGCCGTGCACCTGCGGCGAATGCAGCGCCAGCGCCAGCACGCGGGTGGCGCCCGCGGTGACCAGCAGATCGGCCACCAGCCGGCCGCCGATCGAAATGCGCGGCATGTCCTTCTTGTCGGAGCGCGCATAGGCGTAGTGCGGGATGACGACGGTGATGCGCGAGGCCGAGGCGCCGCGCGCCGCGTTGATCATCAGCAGCAGCTCGACCAGGTGCTCCTGCACCGGCGGGCTGAGCGTCTGCACGATGAACACGTCGCGCTCGCGGCAATTGGCCTGCAGCTGCACTTCCAGGCAGTCATTGGCGAAGCGCTGGCAGCGCGCGGGCGACAGCGGCACGCCAAGACAATCGCAAATCTCGCGCGCCAGGCCGGGATGCGCGCTGCCCGAGAATACCGCGATCTCTCTCACGCCGCTCTCCCGCCGTCAGGGGCGCTTGATAGGAAACCACGGCCGGGTTGTCTAGACGGCGCATTACCATTTGGGTAGTTGGCGCGCCGCGCTCGCAGGTTAACCTGCCGCTCCATGACGACGCTGCAGAGCATCCACCCATTCGACCGTGCGATCGCGGTGTGCCGCGAGCCCGATGGCACGTTCCTGGCCGAAGCGCGCACCGACTACTGGACCTTCATGGGCCAGTTCGGCGGCGCGACGGCGGCGACCTGCCTCAACGCGCTGATGCGCCATCCCGATGCCGCCGGCCAGCCGATCGCGCTCACCGTGAATTTCGCCGCGCCGATCCAGGAGGGCGCGTTCCGGCTGAGCCTGCGGCGCGTGCGCGCCAACCGCTCGACGCAGCACTGGAGCATCGAGATCCATCAGGGCGACGATCCCGAACCACGCACCACTGCGACGGCGGTGCTGGCGGAGCGGCGGCCGGGCTGGAGCCACCAGAGCGCCACACCGCCCGCGCTGCCGCCAGCGGAGCAATTGCGCGAGCTGGTGCTGCCGGACACCGTGCCCTGGGTCGGCTGCTATCGCTTCTGGTTTGAATCGGGTGAACCGATCAACTCGCCTGAGCCGCTGTCGCCGCCGGGATCGGCCGTGTCTCAGTTCTGGCTCGCCGACGCCGTCGAGCGCGACGTCGATCTGACCAGCCTCGCGGCGATGGCCGACACGTTCTTCGGCCGCATCTTCCAGGTGCGGGGCCAGATCGTGCCGTTCGGCACGGTGTCGCTCACCACCTACTTCCACAGCGACGTCGAGGAGTTGCAGGCCCTCGCCACGCGCCGCGTCATCGGCCGCGTCGATGGCCGCCGCTTCCACCGCTCCTACAGCGACCAGAGCGGTGAGCTGTGGTCGCCGGACGGCCGCCTGCTCGCGACCTCGCACCAGATCGCCTACTTCAAGGCGTGATCCACGTCATCGCTGTCCCAGGTGCCTGGCGAGGAACTGGAGCATCTTCTCCTTCGCGCCTGTCGCGGCGGCCTCGTCATAGGCCAGATGGTGGCCCCACGCGGACTCGGGCTTGCCTCTGAGGCGTCCCGCGCTGAAGGCATGGTAGGCGCCAGCAAATACGACGAGGTCGATCCCGCTGCGCCCACCCGACAACGAGACCATCTCGCGGCAGTCGGCTGCGGGCGTCCAGTCGTCCAGTTCGCCGATGAGGATCAGCGCTGGCGCCGACAGCGAGAGCGCCGATCGCGGGCACGGCGGATAGTAGGCGACTGCGGCGGCGAAACGCTGCGCGGCATGTATGCTGTCGGCCGCGCCGCCCGACAGCACCGCGGACAACGCCGTGCCGGCGCCCTGGGAGAAGCCAAGCACCGCGACGCGATCCGGCGCGACAAAGTCGGTTTGCGCGAGGTAGGCCAGGGCGCCCAGCGCGTCGAGCACGCGATCCGCCGTGCCGGTGAAACCTCGCGAGCAGGTTTCCTTGATGCCGCGCGTTGTGAAGCTGTCGACCAGCAGCACGACGTAGCCTTGGGCTACGAACTGCTCGGCGCCGGCGCGTTCACGGTCGGGGTGCGGACCATCGCATCCATGCAGGATCACCAGCGCCGGAAATGGTCCATTGCCGGCGGGCCGATAGAGCTGCCCCGTGATCTCGGGTCCATCCGCCGCGGTCGCCGGCGTCCCACGCTCGCGAGCCAGGCGCTGGGCGAGTTCCGACGGTGGCATTGCCGCGCTCCGGAAGCGCACCAATTCGGCTGCCGCCGAGTCGATCAAGGCGAGTAGTGTGACGATTGCCAGGACGAGACGGGACATGGCTGTCCTCCATGGCTATTTTCGCTAACGTCCGCTT
This sequence comes from Alphaproteobacteria bacterium, assembly GCA_019239835.1. GTDB lineage: Bacteria > Pseudomonadota > Alphaproteobacteria > Reyranellales > Reyranellaceae > JAFAZJ01. The sequence goes on from JAFAZJ010000307.1 coordinate 43,018, forward strand.
CGCCCGTTGCGGAGCATCATGCCTGCCATGACGGATCGTCGCGTGT
>JAFAZJ010000289.1 GCA_019239835.1 Alphaproteobacteria bacterium
GCCTTGGTGGCGTCGGCGATCTCGTAGGCATCGAAACCGCAACGGCGCATGAACAGCGCCTGGTCGATCAGCACGTCGCCCGTGGCGCGCAGCTCGCCGTCGAAGCCAAGGCGCTCGCGCAGGCCGCGCGCCTGGCTGTAGGCGCGCCCATCGCTGAACTTGGGAAACTCCAGTGCGATCAGCGCAAGGCGATCGAGCGCGCCCGCCAGCGCGTCGACCGGATCGGTGTTGCGCAGCTTCACGCCCAGCGGCGCGCTGCGCGCCGATAGCGTCTCGCGCTCGGCCTGGAAGCGCGCGAAGGAGACGATCGCGGGCTCGCTCGCCGGCAGCGGCGAGGCGTCGTCGATGACGCGCCAGGGATCCTCGACCAGGCGGCCGTCCTTAAGCAGCGGCATAGAGGCGCTCCTTGAACGGGGCATCGCCCAGCCGGCGATAGGTATCGACGAAGCGCTCGCCGGGGCGGCGCGTGGCAAGATAGGTCTCGACCAGGTTCTCGACCGCGTCGACGACGACATCGGCCGGCACGGCGGGCCCGATGATGCGGCCCAGCGAGGTGGTCTCGGTGCCGTCGCCGCCCAGGGTGATCTGGTAGAATTCCTCGCCATTCTTGTCGACGCCGAGGATACCGATGTGGCCCACGTGGTGGTGGCCGCAGGCGTTGATGCAGCCCGAGATCTTGATCTTCAGCTCGCCAATATCGTGCTGGCGCTTCAGGTCGGCGAAGCGCCGGGTGATCTGCTGCGCGACCGGGATCGAGCGCGCGTTGGCCAGCGCGCAATAATCGAGGCCGGGGCAGGCGATGATGTCGCTGACCAGACCGAGATTAGGCGTCGCCAGGTCGATCGCCTCGAGCTTGCGCCACAGCTCGGGCAGGTCGGCGCGCTTTACATGCGGCAGCACCAGGTTCTGCTCATGCGAGACGCGGATCTCGTCGAGGCTGTAGGCCTGCGCGAGATCGGCGACCGTCTCCATCTGCGCCGCGCTGGCGTCGCCCGGCGGCGCGCCCTCGGGCTTCAGCGAGAGGTTGACGATGGCGTAGCCGGACTCTCGATGCGGCGCGACGTTGGTCTTCAGCCAGCGCGCGAAGGCGTCGTTTTCCAGTCGCAGACGTTCGACCGCGAGATCGATGGCGGGCTGAGCTTCATAAGCCGGTGGCGCGAAATGCCGCGCGATGGCGGCAATGGTCTCCGCCGGCAACTCAAGCGCGCCATCGCGGATCGCCTCCCACTCGGCCTCGACACGGCGGCGCATCTCCTCCGCGCCGATCTCGTGCACCAGGATCTTGATGCGCGACTTGTAGAGGTTGTCGCGCCGACCGGCGAGATTGTAGGCGCGCAGGATCGCCTCGAGATATGACAGCAGATGCTGCTTGGGCAGGAACTCGCGGATGGTCTTGCCAATCATCGGCGTGCGGCCGAGACCACCACCGACGATCACCTCGAAGCCGGCCTCGCCTGCTTCGTTGCGGTGCAACCGCAAACCGATGTCGTGCACGCGCACCGCGGCGCGATCATGCGGCGAGCCGGTGACCGAGATCTTGAACTTGCGCGGCAGGAAGGTGAATTCGGGGTGCAGGCTCGACCACTGGCGGATGATCTCGCACCACACGCGCGGGTCCTCGATCTCGTCGACCGCGACGCCGGCCCACTGGTCGGCGGTGGTGTTGCGGATGCAGTTGCCGCTGGTCTGCAGCGCATGCATTTCGACCGAGGCGAGGTCGGCCAGCGCGTCGGGGGCGTCCTGCAGCTTGATCCAGTTGTACTGGATGTTCTGGCGCGTGGTGAAATGGCCGTAGCCGCGATCGTAGCGCCGCGCGATATGCGCCAGCATGCGCATCTGCTTCGACGACAAGGTCCCGTAGGGGATCGCCACACGCAGCATGTAGGCGTGCAGCTGCAGATACAGGCCGTTGGTCAGCCGCAGCGGCTTGAACTGCTCCTCGGTGAGCTCACCGGAGAGGCGGCGATTCACCTGGTCACGGAACTGCGCGACGCGTTCGGCGACGAAGGTGCGATCGTGTTCGTCGTAGGTGTACATGAAACGCTCAGAGGTAACGTACGGCGTCGGCCGCGATGGTCTCGATGGTGAGACCGTTGGCGCGGATGCGCTCGCGCAGGTCGACCGGCTCGATCACGCCGTCGTCGACGGTGACGGCGATCAGCATCGGGCCGACGATCACGGTCGCCGCATCGCGGTTGGCGATCGCCACCAGGCGTTCGGCATCGGCCACGGTGCGCGAGACCTCGGCATCGGCCAGCGACGTCGACCAGGTGCCGTCGGCGGCGAGGAAGACCACTGATCCGTCGCGCAGACGGTTGGCGGTGGCGATCTGCAGGGTGGATTTGGCAGCCTTGGCCATCACGAAGCCTCCGCGAGAACGGCAGGCAGTCCGGCGCTTCCCAGCGCGGCGACCTCGCCGATGATGATGAGAGCCGGCCCGCCGCCGGCAAGCTGCGCCGCCAGCGCGGCCAGCGAGCCGACCGTGCCGATGGAGACGCGCTGATCGGGGCGCGTGCCGCGATCGACGATGGCGACAGGCAGGGAGAGTGGGGTTCCCGCCGCCAGCAATCGATCACGCACGCGCGGGGCCTGGGAAAGCCCCATGTAGACGACAGTGGTGTGGCCCGGCCTCGCCGCCGCCCGCCAATCGATATCGGGCTCGCCATCACGACCATGCGCGGTGACGAAGGTCACGGATTGCGCCAGATCGCGGTGCGTCAGCGGAATGCCAGTCGCCGCCGCACAGCCCAGCGCCGCGGTGATGCCGGGCACGACGAAGGCCTCGATGCCGGCAGCGCGCACGTGCTCGAGCTCTTCGCCACCACGGCCGAAGACGAAGGGATCGCCGCCCTTCAGCCGCACCACGCGCTTGCCGGCGCGCGCGTGCTCGACGATCAGCGCGTTGATCTCGTCCTGCTTGTGGCTGTGGCGGCCCTTGCGCTTGCCCACCGCCACCAGCTCGGCGTCGCGGCGCGCATAGTCGAGGATCGCTGGCGCGACGAGGTCGTCGTGCAGGATCACGTCGGCACGCTGCAGCAGGCGCAGCGCGCGCAAGGTCAGCAATTCCGGATCGCCCGGGCCGGCACCGACGATGTGCACCACGCCCTGCCCGTCATCGCCGCGCGCCAGGCTCGCACGCATCGCGATCTCGGCCTCGGCACCACGGCCGGCCAGCACCATCTCGCCGATCGGCCCGTCGAGCGTGCGTTCCCAGAAGCGCAGGCGGTTGCCGACGCCCTTCGCCGCGGTGCGGAAGCGGGCGGCGAACTTCGCCAGGTCACCGATGCGCGCCGGCAGCGCCGCCTCGACACGCTCGCGCAGCAGCCGCGCCAGGGTCGGCGAGGCACCGCCGGTCGAGATCGCCGCCACGACGCCGTCGCGATCGACGATCGCCGGCATGATGAAGTCACAGAGATCGGGACGGTCGACGACGTTCACCGGCACCTTGGCCGCGCGTGCCCAGCCGGCGACGAGACGGTCGAGATCGCGATTGCCCGACGCGACAAAGGCGAGCGCAACCTGGACGAAGTCGGCCGCGACCACCGCCTGCGACGGGATCCGCCGCACTGAGGCGCCGGTCCTGGCCAGCAGGCCGGCGCGCTGGTCCGCAGCCGGCGTATCGCCAACGACCAGGGCCGTCTTGCCATGCAGGGCCATGAAGATCGGCAGGTGGTCCAAAGGGCGCTCTCCCGGCAAAAGCCGTCGCCCTTCAATTGGCCCCTTCGGTGGGGCCAATACAAAATAATTTACCTAACAGGAATGCATAACGATCCTATTGAACAGTTTCGCGGTGTTCTTTCATCGATCCACCGATCCGATTAGCGTCCACGCGTCACACAGGGGGAAATGCGATGGCGAGGACGGGTTTGCGGGCGGCGGTTGGCACCACGGCGCCAAAGATCGGCACCTTCGTGTTTGAGTTCGCCGTCCCGGCCATCGGCCAGGTCCTGGGTGCCGCCGGGGCTGAATTCGTCGTGATCGACATGGAGCACAGCGGTTTCGGCTTCGACACCGTGCGCGCCGGCGTCAAGTACGTGCAGGCCGGCAACCTGCCGGTGATCGTGCGCGCGCCCTCGAAGGCTTACGACCACATCGCGCGCATCATGGACATCGGCGCCGATGGCGTGATGGTGCCGATGGTCTCGTCGGTCGAGCAGGCCCGTTTGGTGCTCGACGCGGTGAAGTACTTTCCCCAGGGCAGGCGCGGCGTGGCGCTGGGCCTGGCGATGGAGCGCTACAGCATGAGCGGCGCATCGCTTGCCGAACGCTTCGCCGCCCAGAACGATCGCACCATCGTGATGCTACAGATCGAGGATCCCGCCGGCGCCGAGTGCGCCAACGAGATGGCGGCGATGGACGGCGTCGACGTGCTCTGGGTCGGCCACAACGATCTGTCGGTTGCCATGGGCATTCCTGGCGCCTTCGATGATCAACGCTTCCAGGCGCACGAGGGCGCCACCATCGCCGCCTGTCGCAAGCATGGCAAATCCGCCGGCCGCCTGGCGCGCGACGCCGACGAAGCAGCGACCTTTGTCAAGCGCGGCTACGATATCATCTCGATCGCCACCGATGTCGCGTTGCTGCAGCAGGCAATGGCCTCGGGCATCGCCCGCGTACGGCGCGGCTAGTTCCCTCTCCCCGCTTGCGGGGGGAGGGTTAGGGTGAGGGGCTGCACTGAGTGACGCATGACGGGCGCGCGCAGCCTGACACGCCCCCTCACCCCGACCCTCTCCCCGCAAGCGGAAAGAGGGGAAATCACGGCTTCAGCTCGATCTCGATGAAGACGTACTCGTGGGGATTGGGATTGATCACGTCGTGCTCGACGCCGACGGCGCGCGAGTACGAGACGCCGACCTTCATGTCGGACTCAACATACTGCGTGCCGGTCCAGACGCCGAGCTTGCCGGCGACCAGCGGCACGACGATGTAGTCGTGGCCGTGCCGATGCCAGCCGGTGCGCGCGCCCGGCGGCATCCGCCATTCCCAGACAATGGCGCGATCGGTCTCGAGCTGCTTGGTGCCAGTGGCCATCGGCCTCGACTTGTCTTCGTCGCGCTCCGTCATGTTCCTGTCCTCGTGTTCACGCTCACCCTAGCATGAGCGGAACGCGTGTGGCGTTCGACGCTGATTCGTGCATATACACACATCAAGTTTCCGCCGAGTATCCGATGCCCGATTCCGCTCCCGTCCTGCGTGATCCGATCGTGCCGCCCAAGCCGCACCCGTTGCTGGTGGCGGCGCCGGTGCCGATGATCGTGCGGCTGGCGCTGCCGACCACCGCTGTCATGATTGCGCAATCGGGCGTCAGCATTGCCGAGACGTGGGTGATCGGTCAGCTCGGCACCGAAGCGCTGGCCGGCTTCGCGCTCGTTTTCCCACTCTTCATGCTGATGACCATGATGGCCGCCGGTGGCATCGGCGGCGGCATCGCCTCGGCCATCGCCCGCGCGTCGGGCGGTGGACGCACCGCCGACGTGCGCGCGCTGGTCGTGCATGCGCTGTTGATCGCGCTGGGCTTCGCGCTGCTGTTCACCATCGGCATGCACATCTTCGGCGTCGACATTTTCCGCCTGCTGGGCAGCCTGCGCAGCGGCGCGGGCGCCGGCGGCGGCAGCGATCCCGCGCGCGTGCTGGGCTACGCGCTGACCTACTCCGACACGATCTTCGCCGGCGCCGCGGCTCATTGGGCGATGTTCGCGCTGTCGGCGATCTTCCGCGGCGCAGGTAACGCCGCGCTGCCGGGCAAGGCGATGCTGGTCAGCTCGCTGCTGCAGATCCCGCTGACCTACGTGCTGGCGCTGGGTGTCGGCGGCTGGGGTGGCCTGGGCATCGCCGGTGCGGCTGTCTCCGCCATCTGCACCGCGACACTCGCCGCCGCCCTGATGGGCTTCGCGCTCAGTCGCGGCGCCGCCGGCTTCTCCATAACGCTGCGCGGCATCTCGCTGCGGCGCCATTTGTTCGCGCCGATCCTGCGCGTCGGCCTGATGTCTTCGGTCTCGGCGATCACCGCCAACCTCACCACCATCCTGATCACCCTGCTGGTGGCGGGCTTCGGCGTCGCGGCGCTGGCCGGCTACGGCGTGGGCTCGCGGTTGGAGTTCATGCTGGTGCCGCTGGCCTTCGGCATCGGCTCTGCGCTGACCACCTTGGTCGGCATCGCCGTCGGCGCCGGCCAGTGGGAGCGCGCGGTACGCGTTGCCATCATCGGTTCGCTGATGGCGGCCGCGCTGACCGGCACGGTCGGCTCGCTGGTGGCGATCTTCCCGCATGCCTGGATGTCGATCTTCAGCGCCGACCCGCTGGTCCAGCAGACCGGCGTGACTTACCTGACGCGCGCTGCGCCGTTCTATGCCTTCTTCGGCCTCGGCATGGCGCTGAACTTCGCCTCGCAAGGCGCCGGCCGACAGGGCGTGCCGCTGGCCATCGCCTTCATGCGCCTGGCGCTGGCGGCCGGCGGCGGCTGGCTTGCGGTGCATGTCCTGAAGCTCGGTGAAGATGGCCTGTTCTGGGCCGTGGCCGCGGCCATTGTGCTCTTCGGCGTCGCCAACCTCGGCGCGCTGATCGTCAGGCCGTGGCGCGCACGCCCGGTCGTGTCCGCCGCCGGCGCGGCACGAACGGCACCAGCAGCATAGCCACCACGAAGGCGATACCTACCGCCAGCCAGGCCTCGTTGAACGACAGCGTCAGCGCCGCACGCTCGACCAGCGGCCGGATCGTCTCCTGAGTCGCGGCATCGATGCCTTCCATCCGCACGCCGGTGAAACGCTCCAGCGGCAGGCCGACGAAGCGCGCGGTCTCGCGATCGCCGGCCAGCAGGCGCTCGACCAGCCGCGTGACGTGACCTGATGTGCGCTGCTCGAGGATGGTATCGATCAGCGCGATGCCGATGGCGCCACCCAGCACGCGCATCACGTTGAACACGCCGCTGGCCTCCGCCGACTCGGCATCGCTCCAGCCGTCGAGCGCCATCCGCGTCACCGGCAACAGGCAGAGCAGCATCGCGGCGCCGCGCAGCACCTGCGGCCAGAAGAGATCGCCGAAACCAGCCCGCGGCGTGTCGAAACCGCTGGCGATCAGGCCGGCCGCGAACAGCACGAAGCCGACCGTGGTCAGCGCGCGTGGATCCAACCGCGGTTCGATGAACGCGGCCAGCGGTGCCACCAGCAACTGGGTGGCGCCGGTCACCGCCATGGTAGTGCCGATCTCCAGCGGTCCCATCTCTCGCACCAGGCCGAGGAACACCGCCAGCAGATAGGTCGCGCCGTAGAGGCCGATGCCGAGCACGAAGTTCAGGCCGCAGCCCAGCGAAAAGCCACGATCGCGAAAGCGGCGCAGGTCGACAAAGGGATGCGCGCGCGTCAGGCAGAGCCACAGGCTGACGGCCGCCGCAAGCGGGCAGAGCACATACAGGGCGATCACCATCGCGCCGCGCCAGTCGTTGCGCGGTCCGGTCTTCAGCAGCAGCTCCAGCGCGCCCAGGAAGATGGCCGCGCAGAGTACGGTCGAGAGGCTGATGCGCCACAGCGTCGCCCAGTCCGGTCGCATGCCCTGCACCAGCAGCGCCACCACCGCCACCACGATCAGGCCGGGCGGCAGGTTGATCAGGAACATCCACTGCCACGACGCCGTCTCGGTCAACCAGCCGCCGAGCGCCGGACCGATAGTCGGCGCGACCATCGCGAAGCTGCCAGCGATCGCGGCGACCCGCGTGTGGTGCGATGGCGGAAACATCACGAAGCTGGCGGTGAACACACCGGGAATCAGCAGGCCACCGAACACGCCCTGCACGGTGCGCAGCGCAATCAGCGCGGCAAAGCTGCCGGCCAGCGCACAGCCTGCGCTGCTGACGCAGAAACCCAAGGTGGCGCCGACCATCAGCCAGCGCAGGCCGAAGGTGCGCGTCAGCCAGCCCGACAGCGGGATCGCCACCACCTCGGCCACGAGATAGGCGGTCTGTATCCAGCTCAGATCGTCATGCGCGATGTGCAGCGCGGCGCCGATGGCGGTGAGCGAGCTGGCGACGATCTGGATGTCGAGGATCGCCATGAACATGGCGATGCACATCGCGAGAAAGCCGATCCATGTGCGCGTACCAATACGCACCGACGCGTCAACCACCCGGCAACTCCCGTCGCGTCCGCAACGCCTCGTCCTCGACCCGGATACGCCACCACAGCAGCGCGGCGTTGAGAACGGAGAAGACGATGGCGACACCGACCTGCCCGAACACCAGCGGCAGGACGGCGATCTCTACCACCACCACGGCGTAGTTGGGATGGCGCAGGAGGCGATAGGGGCCGCTGCGCACCAGGGGCGCACCGGGCAGGCTAAGGATGCGCGTCGTCCAGTAGGGCCCCAGCGTGACGATCACCCACAGCCGCAGGCCCTGCAGGACGACAAGCAGCGCCACGCCCGGCCAGTAGATCGATGGCGTCGCCGGCAACATCAGCACGATCGCGACCAGCCAGGCCGTGTGCAGCACCACGAACAGCGGATAGTGCGCTTGTCCCGCCTCGACCGCGCCCTTCGCCAGCAAGGCACGCGTGGTGTGCCTGGAGTAGATCACTTCGCCCAGTCGCTGCACCACCATCAAGCCGATGATGACGAGCGCCGCGATCATCGGCCGTCGAGCATCAGGAAACTGGCGGAGAAGCCCGGGCCCAGCGAGCTCAACAGCGTGCGCTGCGTCGCCAGTCGCCCCTTCATGCGCTGCAGGACGAAGAGCGCCGTGGCCGCCGACATGTTGCCGAAATCGCGCAGCGTGGCACGGCTGTCCTCCAGGGTGCCGCGCTGCAGCTCGAACGAATCTTCCAGCGCATCGAGCACCTTGGCGCCGCCGGGATGGCAGGCGAAGGCGTCCACCGACGACAGGCAGCGATCATGGCGCGCGAGATAGGCGTCGAGCACGACACGTACCTCGCTCTCGACCAGGTTCGGAATGGACTGGGCGAAAATCGCCTTCAAGCCGTCATCGCGGACATCCCAGCCCATGACGTCCAGCGACTTCGGCCAAGTGTGCTCGCCGGCAGGTCCGAAGGCCGGGCCGTCGCCCTCGCTCGAGATGATGACGCCGGCCGCGCCGTCGCCGAACAATGCGGCGGCGACGATGTTGCTGCGGTCGAAATCGTCACGACGAAAGGTCAGAGCACAGAGCTCGACCACCAGGAACAGCACGCGCGAACCGGGCACCGACTTCGCCAGATCGACGGCGCGCGCCAGACCAGTGACGCCGCCGGCGCAGCCCAGGCCGAAGATCGGCAGGCGGCGGATGTCGCGGCGCAGGCCCATCCGCTCGATCAGCAGCGCATCGAGGCTGGGCGTGGCGATGCCGGTGGTCGAGGCGACGACGATGGCGTCGAGGTCCTCGCGCTGCAGCCCCGCTTCTTCCAGGCAATCGAGCGTGATGCGCTCCAATAGCGCCACGGCGTTGTCGATGAACAGCTGGGTGCGTTCGTGCCAGCCGTGCGCTTCGTCGTACCATTCGATCGGCACGCAGGAATACCGGCGATCGATGCCGGCGTTACCGAACACAGGCAGCAGCTTTTCGAGATCGATGCGGCCACCCAGCAGGCGCGAAACACGCGCCGCAACCGCCCGCTGATCGAGCACGTAAGGTGGAACGGCCGTGCTCAAGGCCAGCAGGCGGGGGCGATCGGACATGGACTACTCTCTCCCGGCGACGGCCGATGCCGTATCGTTAGCACAGCCGGGGTGCCAGCGGCTGTGCCTTGCGGCACTACACGTTGTCGCGAGGGAGGAAGGCCGTTGTAGGGCGATCAGGCCTTGTCGGCGCGTAACTCACGATGCAGGGCGCGCAGGTGGGGCGCGGCCGCCGAGGCGGCCTTGGTCTCGATGGCGCGGTAATGTGTGACCAGTGCCTGACCAAAAGGCGTCAGGGCTGCGCCGCCGCCGTGGCTGCCGCCGGTGCGTTTCTCGACCACCGGCTTGCGGAAGCAGCGATTGACCTCGTCGATCAGCAGCCAGGCACGGCGATACGACATGCCCATGTCGCGTCCGGCCGCGGCGATCGAGCCGCTCGACTCGATCAGCTCGAGCAGGCGGATCTTGCCGGGACCGACGGCGTCCTCGTCGCCGAATTCGATGCGGACATTGAGCTTGGCCATGTGACGACTAGACCATGGCGCCGGCCGGACGCCAAGGGTCGGCGCGCTCACGTCGGCGCGGACAGCCGATGGATCGCCGCGCTGAAGGCGCTGAGGCTGGCGCTGCGCAGCGCCACATAGGGCTTGGTGGCGTTGCGGCACAGCCGCTTCACGACCAGCACCGCCTCGTGGCTCACGCAGTCGACCGGGAACATGACCACGTCGGCACGGCTGACCAGCCCGGCCAGCAGCCCGCTGCGATCCTCGATGCCGCCGTCGTGATGCAGGATCGCCGCACCATGCCGTTCGCTCAACGCCTTCAGCTGCACGAGCTGCGTCGGGCGACCGCCGACATAAAGGACGGTCAGGCCATCGAGCGATGCGGGCGCTGCCTGCGCCGCATCCTCCGTCGCCGCCGCTGAGGCGAGACTGGCTTCGACGGCCTCGATGTCCTCGTGCATCGCCGCTTCGCGGCGCTCGGCGGCGGCGCGCGCCTCGCGCTCCAGCCGCAGTTCCTCGGCCAGATCAGATGCCCGCTTCTCGGCACCGGTGCGGCGGCTCTGCTCCTGCGTCAGGCGCCGATCGAGATCGCGCACCAGCCGCGTCAATGCCGCCTTCTCCGACGCCACTGCCTCGGCATCGTCGTGCGGTGCGCCTTCCGCGAGGCGGCGTGACAACAGCGTGCTGAGTTCCTGGATCTGCGCGTCGCGCGCCGTGAAGCCCTCGCGCAACTGCGCCTGCTGCCGCCGCAGCGTGTCCTGCAGCTCGGCGTTCTGCGCTTCCAGCTCGCTCAGGCGCCGGATGTCGGCGCGATTGGCCGCGCCGACCAGGTGCGAGAGCATGTGGACTTCGCCGAACACCTCGCGGATCAACTCCGACGTCGCGGCGGCATGGGTCAGCGTCGACCAGTAGGCACCCGGGATATCGCCGCGGCCGACTGCGTCGCGCCACAGCATGCGCACCTCGTCGACCGTCTTCGCCTTGTCGAACTGCGCGATTGCCACGCGATGGCGCTTGTCGAGCGCCTTGTGCAGCAGCTTGGCGCCGCCTTCGGGCTGGCTGGCAATCTGGACACCGCGGCCGTGCAGGTCGTGATCCGACGCGTCCGCAACCGTGAAGCCGGCCTTGTCGACGATCTGCTTCAGCTCGGCGGTCGACAGGCACGTGCCGACGATCGAGCAATGCAGGTGGTTCGACAATTCCCAGATCTTCGTGCGGCAAGGCGCCGACAGCGCCGCTTCCTGCCGGCTGGGTTTGACCAGGGTCGGCACGACACCGAAGTTCGGCATCACCGGCACGGGCCCACGGCCGCCGCCCTTCAGGCGCAGCGTCAGCAGGTCGAGACGGGATACCACGGTCATCGGCAACGCTCCTCAGCCGATATATACAGTGAGATATAACGGATCGTGGCAGAAGACCATCACCGAGGTCAACCGCGCCGTTATATCGGCCGGGCGCTAACGGCTAGAGCCCTGATTTGCCGTAGGTCTCGGTCATGATCTCGTCGAGCCGGCGGCCGGGCTTGAAGACGCTCAACCCCTCTGGACGCGCGACACCGTGGGGCATGCGCACGCAGGTCTGTCCCTCGCCTACGACCTGGGTGATCGGAAAGCGCACGGCGTAAATCGGCAACGCGTAGTCTTCCTCTTCGTCGCCGATGCCCTTGCTGCGCACCTTGCCGACCGCCTCTTCGATCTCCATGCCGATCACGGTGGTTGCCTTCAGCTCCTGTACCGTGCTCTGGCGAAGGGAGGCGGCGCGCTCCGGGTAGAAGCGGTTGATCATGTTGTCGAGCAGCTTCGCCTTGTGATCGGGATCGTCGATGATGTGCGCCGTGCCGAAGCACAGCGCCGAACGATAGTCGACCGAGTGGTTGAAGCCGCAGCGCGCCAGCACCAGGCTGTCGAGATGGGTGACGGTGAGGCAAACCGGTAACCCATCGTTCTGCGAGCGCAGCATCCGACTCGCCGCTGAACCATGCCAGTAGAGGTGCTCGCCTTCGCGCCAGAACGCGGTGGGCGTGCAGAAGGGCTGGCCATCGATGACATAGGCGATGTGGCAAACCATCGCCGCGTCGAGGATCGCGAACACCGCTTCCTTGTCGTAGGTGCCGCGCTCATGCAGCCGCCGGATGCGGTTGCGATCAGTCTTGGCGAAGCTGGTGTCGGACGCTTCGGCGGTTTTCGGCGGCATTGTGATCCCCGGGATATAACGAATCCGCCTTCTCTAGACGCAAAGCCGGGGCCGCGTGAACCGTGCCCTGCGGGATCGGGACACTTTTAATGTGCTGATGGTTCAGCGATCGGCGTCGACCGCGCGCCATTCGGTGGTAAGCGCATCGAGCTTGGCCTTGAGATCCGCAGGCAACGGCCCCTGCTTCTCCGCCTCGATGCTGTCGGCGAGTTGCGCCGGGCGGCTGGCGCCGACGATCGGCGCGGTGATCGCCGGATTGGACAGCACCCAGCGCATCGCCAGGGTAGCCATGCTCATGCCCGCATCGGCCGCGAGCTTGCGCAACGCCTCGACGGTGTCGAACTCGGCCTGGTGCCAATAGCGCTCCTGGTAGCGCTTGGCGGCGTTGCCCAGGGTGAAGCGGCTGCCCTGCTCCGGCCGGCCCTTGGGATCGTGCTTGCCGGTCAGCAGGCCGCCGGCCAGCGGGTTGTAGGGGATCACCGCGATGCCTTCCTCGGCGCAGAGCGGCAGCAGGTCGCGCTCGAAGCTGCGGAACAGCAGATTGTAGCGCGGTTGCACGGAGTCGATGCGGCAGAGGTTCTTCAGCTCACTGCGTCCCACGCCGCGCGCCACCTTGTAGGCCGGCCAGTTCGACACGCCGACATAGCGCACCTTGCCCGACTTCACGACGGCGTCGAGCGCCTCCAGCGCCTCGTCGAGCGGCGTGTGCGCGTCGTAGCCGTGCAGCTGGTAGACATCGACGTAGTCCGTCCCGAGACGGCGCAGCGACGCCTCGATGGCATCGAGGATGTGCTTGCGCGACATGCCCATGTCCCAGGGCTTCGGCCCCATCTGGCCGACGCACTTGGTCGCGACGACGAAACGGTGGCGCTTGCCCTTGAGCCAGGCGCCGACGAACTCCTCGGTGCGGCCGGCCGTCGTGCGGTCGCCACCAAGCGGATAGACATCGGCGGTGTCGAAGAAATCGATGCCGCCCTCGGCGGCGGCATCCATGATCGCGTTGCTCTGCAGCTGATCGCATTGCAAGCCGAAGGTCATGGTGCCGAGGCACAGCCTCGAGACGCGCAGGCCGGTGCGGCCGAAACGGATGGACTGCATGACGACGGGCCTCCTCAAAGCCAGACGAAGCATGGGCAACACGCACCCCCGTGCGCGTTGCCCACACTCCGAGGCGCGCCCTTGCGGGCGCCCTCACGCTGAAGACGAGTCTATCAGGCCGTCTTGATCCAGACCGCCTTGACGTTGAGGTATTCCTCGACGTGCTGCTTGCCGCTCTCGCGACCATAGCCGCTCATCTTGTAGCCGCCGAACGGCACCGCGGGATCCATCGCCTGGTAGCAGTTGATCCACACCGAGCCGGCGCGCAGCGACTTGGCGAGCTTGTGCGCCTTGCTGACGTCGCGCGTCCACACGCCGCTGCCGAGACCGAAGGTCGTGTTGTTGCCGCGCTGGATGACTTCCTCGATGTCGGTGAAGGGGATCGCCGAGATCACCGGCCCGAAGATCTCCTCCTGTGCGATGCGCATGTCGTCGCGCACGTTGGTGAACACGGTCGGCGGCACGAAGTAGCCCTTGCCGTAATCGCCGTCGGTCAGCTGCTGGCCGCCCGACAGGCTGGTGGCGCCTTCCTGCCGGCCGATGCCGAGATAGGTCGTCACGCGGTCGAGCTGCTCGGACGAGACCAGCGGGCCGACCTGCGTCTGCGGATCGATGCCGTTGCCGACCTTCAGCGTCTTGGCAAAGGCTGCAACCTTGGCGGTGAACTCCTCGTAAACTTTCTTCTCGACGAAGAGCCGCGTGCCGGCGCTGCAGATCTGGCCGGAGTTGGCGAACACCGCCATGCTGGCGCCCGGTACGGCAGAGCCGAGATCGGCGTCGGCGAAGACGATGTCCGGCGACTTGCCGCCCAGCTCGAGTGACACGCGCTTCAGGTTCGAGGCCGAGGAGTGGATGATCTTCTGGCCGGTGAGATGCGAGCCGGTGAAGGCGACCTTGTCGACGTCCATGTGATTGGCCAGCGCCGCGCCGGCGGTCTCGCCATAGCCCGGCACGATGTTGACCACGCCCGGCGGCACGCCCGCCTCGAGGCAGAGCTCGCCCAATCGCAACGGCGTGAGCGGCGCCTCCTCGGCCGGCTTCAGCACCACGGTGCAGCCGGTCGCCAGCGCCGGGCCGATCTTCCAGATCGTCGCGGTGAGCGGCCCGTTCCACGGGATGATCGCGCCGACGACGCCGACCGGCTCCTTCAAGGTGTAGGAGAAGATCTCGCCCGGCAGCGAGTTCTCGATGGTCTCGCCATGGATCGCCGTGGCCTGGCCGGCGTAGTAGCGCAGCATGCCCAGGGCGCGCTGGCGGTTGTTGCGGGTCCGGCTGATCGGCGCGCCCATGTCGAGCGTGTCGAGCAGCGCCAGCTCCTCGATGTTCTTTTCGACGAGGTCGGCGAGGCGCAGCAGCAGCACCTGCCGCTCGGCCGGCGTCCACTTCGACCACGGGCCGGTGAAGGCCTTGCGCGCAGCCTCGACCGCGCGGTTGATATCCTCGCGATCGCCCTCGGCGACGGTGGCGAGCAATTCACCGGTCGCAGGATTGCGACTCTCGAAGGTCTTGCCCGACGCAGCAGGCACCCAGCGCCCGTCGATCAGCATCAACTTGGTCTTGCCGTCGAGATAAGCCGGGCGCGCAACCGGGCTCTTTTCCATCACCGCCATGGGACACTCCTCTCGATATATCTGTATGAATATAACGACTCCCGACGGGGCAACCAAGACGGAGAATTGTCCCTACTGCGTGGAGGGTCGCGTGTTGTTCGCCGAGACGACGACGTGCCGGCCGCTCTCGGTGCGCTCGATGGCGACCGACACGCCATAGACGGCGCTGAGCGTGGCCGCGGTGAGCGTCTCGTCGGGGCTGCCATAGGCGGCAAGGCGGCCGTCGGCGATGACCGCGACATGGTTGCTGAGCTCGCGCGCCTGATCGGGATCGTGCGTCGAGAAGACGATGCCATAGCCGCTTTCGCGCAGCGTGCGCACGCGATCCAGCACCAGCAGCCGGTTACCGAGATCGAGGCTGGCCGTCGGCTCGTCCATCACCAGCAGCGGCGCATCCTGCGCCAGCGCCCGCGCGATCAAACAGAGCTGACGCTGGCCGCCCGAGATGCGATTGACGTCAGCGGACGCGAGATCGTCGATGCCGAGGCTGGCGAGTGCGGCATGGGCACGCTCGCGATCCGCCGGGCGTGGGCCGGCGAACGGACCGAGATGGGCCGTGCGACCCATCAGCACCACGTCGAGCACGGTGTAGGCGAACTCCAGGTGCTGTGCCTGTGGCACGTAGGCCATCGCCCGCGCGATCTCGGCACGCGACAGCGTGGCAAGAGGTTGCCCGTTCAGATGCACCTCGCCCGCCATGGCCGGGATCAGGCCGAGCAGGGTCTTGAACAGAGTCGTCTTGCCGGCGCCGTTGGGACCAAGCAGGCACAGGATCTCGCCACGTTTCACGGCGACCTCGATGCCCGACGCGACGACGCGGCGGTCGTAGCCGATCGACAGGTCGCGCGCTTCGAGCATCGCTCAGCTCCAGACGCGCCGGCTGCGCGCCAGCAGCCAGACGAAGACCGGCGCGCCGATCAGCGCGGTGAGGAGGCCGAGCGGAATCTCGATGCGCGCGACCGTGCGGGCCAACGCGTCGATCAGCACCAGGAAAGCCGCGCCCATCAGCGCCGAGGCCGGCAGCACGCGATCGTAGCGCGGTCCGACCAGCAGGCGCGCCATGTGCGGGATCATCAGGCCGATCCAGCCGATCACGCCGGAGACCGACACCGCCGATGCCGTGATCAGGGTCGCTGCCGCAATCACGATGCCGCGCACCACCACCACGTTGACGCCCAGCGCGCGCGCCTCGTCGTCGCCCAGCGACAGCACGCCGACGCGCCAGCGCAGCAAGGCCAACGGTACAAGCCCCAGGATCACCAGCGGCGCGAAGCCCGCGACGTCGATCGGCTTGATGCCGGCAAGGCTGCCCAGCAGCCAGAAGGTGATCGCGGGCAGCTGGTTGTAGGGATCGGCAAGGATCTTCACCAGCGAGATGCCCGCACCAGCGAGCGCGCCGACGACAATGCCGGCGAGCACCAGGACCAGCACCTCGTTCTGGCTATGCAGCGCGCGGGCGAGTGCATAGACGACGGCGACCGTCACCAGCCCCATGACGAAGCCCAGTCCCTGGATCGCCAGCACCGGCAGCGACAGCAGGATCCCGAGCACTGCACCGAAGCCCGCGCCGGCCGACACGCCCAGGATGTCGGGCGAGACCAGCGGATTGCGAAACAGCGTCTGGTACGTCGCGCCAGCCGCCGCGAGACCGCCGCCCACCAGCATCGCAGCGAGCACGCGTGGCAGGCGGATCTGGAAAAGGATCGTGTTGGTTGGCTCCGCTGTCGTCGCGCCGAACACCGCAGCGATCACGTCGCCGATAGGCAGCGGGAAAGGACCGACAACGCTGCCGATCAGCAGAGCAATCAACAGGCAGACGGCGAGCGCCGCCAGCACGACCGCGGTGCGCAGCCGACTGTCAGCGCGCAGGGGCGCCTCCCAGCAAGCGCGCCACCTGCGCGTCGCTCAGCGTCACGCCGTAGAACAGGTCGTAAAAGGCGCGCGTGTCGGCCGGCAGGTCGATGCCTGCCTCGGCCGGATAGAACTGCGCCAGCAGCCAGCGTAAACCGATCAGCCGGTTAACCGACGGCGGTGCGTCGATCCAGCCCCAAGGCAGGCCGGGCGAGAGATAGACCCGCTTCTGCGCCACCGCGCGCACGTCACTCCACCCGGCCTTGCTTTGCACCGCGGCATGGAATCCGCGATCCAGCGTGATGATGGTGTCGGGGTTCCACTTCAGGATCTGCTCCAGCGAGGCGGCGAAGATGCCACCGCGCCCGTTGAGGCCCTCCGCGACGTTGACCGCGCCGACACGCTCGATGATCTCGGTGTTGATCGAGCCGCGGCCGCCCGTCTCCAGCCCCTCCGGTCCGCGCGCGAGATAGACCTGCGGCCGCTTGTCCTGCGGGACCTTCCCGACCACGCGGTCGACCAGCGCAAGCGTCGTCACGGCATACTGCGCCAGGGCTTCCCCACGCTCTTTCCGGCCGAGGATATCGGCGGCAAGACGAATCGAGGCGACAGTGGCATCGAAGCGACCGTCGATCAGCACGTAGGGAATGTTGGTCTGCGACTGCACCCGATCAGCCAGCGAGCGATAGGTCTCGGACACCGAGCCGAAATCGAGGATCAAATCGGGCTTGAGGCCGACGACGCGCTCGAGGCTCGCCGTGTCGCCGCGACCTGTGAGACGGCCGGCCTCGGGCAGATCGCGCGCCGGCGGCGCGAGGAACTCCTTCTCCGCCGGCGAGGGCGCGCGTACCCAGCCGACCATCGCGTCGCGCGCCAGTGCGTAGGTCAGCACCGAAGCGGGCGGGCCAGCGACAAAGACCTTGGTGATGCGCGGCGGCAGCGTGATCGTGCGGCCAGCGGAATCGACAACCGTACGGTCCTGCGCCCGCGCGCCGGAGGCAACAACGCCTGCGCCCAGCAGGATGAGCGCACCACGCCTCGTTGTTCTCATGGATCGCCGACCTGGAAATCGCCAGGCTGCGGCGGCGCCAGCGGATTGAACAGCGTGCGGTCGGGCTTCAGGTCGATCAGCGGCGTGCCGTCGAGGCAGTCCATGCCACGCACGATCAAGGTCGAGCCTTCGACCTTCACCAACTGCACGATCGAGGTCGCGATGGGATTGGGCCGCACCGGCGTGCGCAGCGAGAAGACGCCACGCGCGTTGCCGTCACTGCGCGGGCTCTGGCGCACCAGGTCGCGCCTGGACTCGTGCAGCCAGTACAGCACCTCGAGCCGCTCGAACTCGACGATGCTGTCGAGCCCGTCGGCCCATGGCGCAGACACCTCGATAGTGCAGCTCGGCCCATCGAGCCGGCCCTGGCGGGGACAGTCGAGCCGCGACGTCCACGGCGTGCGAATACGGCCGATGAAATAGACGCCCGCATCCATCTGGGCGGGCGTCTCGACTGCGACCTCGCCGGGGCGGATCTCGTTGAGCCTGACCAAGATCGGCCTCAGTCTAGGCCAACCATCACGTCGGAGGCCTTGATCACGGCATAGGCCTCCTGCCCGACCTTCAGGCCGAGCTCGTCGACCGCGTCGTTGGTGATCGAGGCGGTCACCACCGTGCCGTTCACGTCGATGCGCACATGCGCGGTGGTTTGACCCTTGCGGACCTCGACAATCTTGCCCTTCAGGCGATTGCGTGCGCTGAGCTTCATGATCCTGTTCCGTTCGCCTTATAGTGCGCGGACTATAACGGACGCCCGGAGGGCAGACCAGCGCGAGCGATGACTCTTGTCGTTCGCTGCCATGCGTGCAAACCTTTCCTCGTTATATCCGTCTGGATACTTCAAAATTAGCCAGGGACGCTCCTTCCGACCCGCCGATTGTCGACCTGCGGCAGGCACTCGATGTGCGCGGTGCGCCGACGGCTGATGGCACCGCCTTCAGCGTCGATGTCAAGACGACCACGGGTACCAGCCACATCGTCGTCCCGGTTGCCGACCTCGATCGCCTGGTCTCGCTGTTGCTTCTGATGGGCCTGGCGCCCGGCACGGCGCGGCGCGATATCGACGGCGACAGCCTGGCCGACCTGCCGCTCATTCCGCCCTCCTCGCTCAGCGTCGGCGAATTGCCCAATGGCGAAGCGCTGCTGCTGATCGAGGTCGGGGCATCCACCCTCGGATTCTCTCTGCCGCCCCAGGCAGCGACGACCTTGGGACAGTCGCTGCTATTGGCCGGGACGTCGAACCCAGCGACGGCATGATATCCAGCCATCACCAACGCCAACGCCTGCCTGATAGCATCGCCGGCAAGCAGGTGGACATGGCGCCGCTCGATATGTTTGAGTGAACATACCGAATGAAATGATGAGGTGTGTCATGCGGCAATCGACCTGGAAGCGACTTGCACTGGCGGCGGTTTTCGCCGTCGGTTCGATCACGAGCACCTCGGCGCAGGAGATTCGCGTGCTGGCGGCGGCCAGCCTGTCGAACGTGATGGACACGCTGTGCAAGGCCTGGGTGGCCAAGGGCGAGCCGAAATGCGTCCCGGTCTATGCAGCGTCTTCCGCCCTGGCCAAGCAGATCGAGAATGGCGCGCCTGCCGACGTGTTCATTTCAGCTGACGAGCCGTGGATGAAGTATGCCGTGGACAGGAAGGGCGTGAAGCCTGACACGCAGCGCATGCTCGTGACCAACCTTCTGGTGATCATCGCGCCGGCCGACAGCAAGGTTTCGCTGACACCCGGACCAGGCTTCCCGATCGCCGCCGCGCTGGGCGATGGCCGCCTGTCTCTGGGCAATCCCGATTCGGTGCCGGCCGGCAAGTACGCGAAAGCGGCGCTGGAAAAGTTCGGAGTCTGGGAACAGGTCTCGGCCAAAGTCGCGCCTGCCGAGAACGTGCGTGACGCGCTGGCCTTCGTGGCCCGTGGCGCCGCCCCGCTCGGCATCGTCTACAGTACCGACGCCAAGGTCGAGCCCAAGGTGCGCATCGTCGCCGCCTTTCCCGCCGGGAGCCATCCGCCGGTCGTCTATCCCATGGCGGTGACCGCGAACGCGCAGAGTCCCCGCGCACAGGCCTTCCTCGATTTCCTCATGACGCCGGAATCGCAGAAGACGCTCGCCGATGCAGGATTCGGCCCGCCACCGAAGTAATATGGCGGCATGTTCCTGTCGGCCGACGAAGTCAATGTCCTCATCCTGAGCCTGCAGGTCGCGACGTGGAGCGTCGCGGCCAGCATGGTGCCGGCCGTCGCCATCGGCTGGCTGCTGGCGCGTTACGACTTTCCCGGCAAGACGGCGCTCGACGCCATCCTTCATCTGCCGCTGGTGCTGCCGCCGGTCGTCGTCGGCTACGTGCTGCTGGTGCTGTTCGCGCCCAAGGGCCCGCTGGGTGAGCCGTTGCGCGAATGGTTCGGCTTCAGCTTCGCCTTCTCGTGGCGCGGCGCCGTGCTGGCTTCGGCGGTCATGGGGTTTCCGCTGATGACTCAGGCGATCCGGCTCTCGGCGCAGGGGGTCGATCGCAAGCTCGAGCAGGCCGCGCGCACACTGGGCGCGCCGCCGTGGCAGGTCTTCCTCACCGTCACCTTGCCGTTGATGGCGCCGGGTGTGCTGGCCGGTACGGTGCTGAGCTTCGCGCGCTCGCTGGGCGAGTTCGGCGCCACCATCACCTTCGTCTCCAACATTCCCGGCGAGACGCGCACCCTGCCGCTGGCGATCTACACCTACACGCAGGTACCCGGCGGTGAAGGACCCGGGCTGCGCCTGGTGCTGATCTCCGTCGTGGTCGCGCTGCTCGCATTGGCCGGCGCGGAATTCCTCAACCGCGCGCTCACGCGCCGGATCGGAGTGTCGGGGTGATCGAGGTCGACATCGCACTACGCGTCGGCGATTTCGAACTCGGCGCCGCCTTCGACGCGCCAGCGGGTAGCGTGACGGCGCTGTTCGGCCGCTCCGGCTCGGGCAAGTCGACGATCATCGATTGCATCTGCGGGCTGCGCCGGCCGGATCGCGGCCGCATCACCGTCGAAGGCGAAACCTTGTTCGACGCCGGCGCCATCAACGTGCCGCCGGAACGTCGCCGGCTGGGTTATGTCTTCCAGGACGCGCGGCTCTTCCCGCATCTCAGCGTCGGGACCAATCTGCGCTACGGCGAACGCCGCGCGCGCACCGATCGCCCCATCGCCGCCTTCGACGATGTCGTGGCGCTGCTGGGCATCGGCCATCTACTGAAGCGCCGGCCCGGCACGCTCTCCGGCGGTGAGCGCCAGCGTGTCGCGATCGGCCGCGCGCTGCTCTCGCAACCGCGTGCGCTGCTGATGGACGAGCCACTGGCGGCGCTCGATCGCGAGCGCAAGACCGAGGTGCTGCCCTATATCGAGCGCCTGCGCGACCGTTTCGGCCTGCCGATCCTCTATGTCAGCCACGCCGTCGAGGAGGTCGTGCGCCTGGCGCAGAAGGTCGTGCGCATCGAGCAGGGCCGCATCACCGGCGTCGGCCCGGTCGAGGAGATGCTGAGCGGCGGCACGATCGGCGATGAGCACGGTCCCGCCACCGTGCTGCGCGCCGTCGTGAAGCGCCATGACACGCGCTTCGGCCTGACGACCCTGGAGATCGGCGCCGGCCGCGAGCTCGTGACACCGGCGATCGAGCCGCCCGTCGGCAGCGCGGTCCGCGTACGCATCCTGGCGCGCGATGTATCGCTGGCGCTCGAAACGCCGACAGGCCTCAGCATCCAGAACCGGCTCGAGGCGAGCATTGCCGAGATGACCCGGCCCAGCCCGTTCATCGTCGACGTCCGGCTCGATATCGGCGCGCCGTTGTGGTCGCGCGTCAGCGCCAAGGCGACCGAGGAACTGGCGCTCGCGCCGGGCAAGCGCGTGATCGCGCTGATCAAGACCGTGGCGCTGGAACGCGATTAACGCGCGGGCAACCTGAGGTCGGCGACAGCAGCGCCGAAGAACGCCTGCGGCTGCGAGGCCGGCGCGCGCAGCCACGCCTCGCGCTCGGCGACACAGGGCAGCACGCGCTGGAACAGCTCGCGCCAGGTGGAGGCGCCGGAATCGTAGGCGCCGATCAGGCAGCGGTCGAAGGCGCCGTGGCGCTCGTCGAGCTTCGCCGCGTAGGTCGCGCGGCCGCGTGCGGCGGCGGTGATGATGATGCGGTTGGGCCGCTCCAGCTGCGCGGTGATGAACGAGCCGGTCTCGCAGGCCGACAGTACCAGCACCGTGGGCCGATCGCCGCAGGCTGCCGTCGCCAGCCGATCGATATCGGCCACCGAGGCGGCGTGGCCCTTGGGCTCGTCGACCAGGCGCAAACTGCCATCCTCGCCATGCGAGCTGAAATAAAGCAGGCAGGCTTCGCCCTGCCGTGTGCCCATATTGCCCAGCGACTGGCGCAGGCTGGAGAGCCGCGCGGTCGGCCGTGGGCTGCCGTCGGGTGCGGTCAGTGACGCGGTATGCAGGGCCACGCGCGTGACACCGGCATCACGCAGCCGGCCTGCGATGTCCTCGGCGGCGAAATCGTAGATCGGCCGGTCGTCGGCGCCGCCCACCACCAGCGCCTTCCAGTCGTCGGCGGCGACCGTGCTCCAGGATGTCGGGGCGGACGCCGTGTCGTACAGCTCCGCATGCTGCGCCGCGCACGCAGCCACAATCGCGGCCATGAATCCGGCCGCGGCCCAACGGACAATCCTGTCCGTAGCCCCTCGCATGACGTCCCCCAACGTCAAATACCACCCCGCCAACATGATCCAGCAAGGCGTCCGGCGGCACAAACGAGGACTCTTGCGCACCGTTAGGGGCCTGAAACACAAGGAAAATCAGTCTTTTGCCCACAGCTTGCCGCGCCTTAACGGGGGCTTGGCCGTAAAGCCTGTGAAACCACTTCAAGATTAGGCTGATTCATGCGCGCTCGGCTTGACTCGTCCTCGGCCCGGGTGCATCACCCGGCCCCGCACCGTGGCCCGGTCCGGCGAGGACCGTGAGCGCCTGGGGACAGTCACGGTCAGGAGTTCCTTCGCGACATGGATCAGACCCCAGGCGGGCCCAAGCCGACGGATTCGCCCAACGGCAATGGGCATCGGCCAGCCGACGCTTTCGCCGACCACACGCGGCCGCCGCTGTTGGCCGAGGACGCGGTCCAGCACGCGCAAACCGACCAAACCGACGATCCGCACCAGCCGCAGGGGCCAATTGGCGTGCTGGCGCTGGGTGCGCTGGGCGTCGTGTTCGGCGACATCGGCACCAGCCCGATCTACACCATGCGCGAAATCTTCGCCCACGCCGGCCACCACGGCAAAGGCGAGGCGGCCGTGCTGGGCGCCCTGTCCCTGGTCTTCTGGGCCCTGATCCTGACCGTCAGCGTGAAGTACCTCGTCCTGATCTTGCGCGCCGACAACCGCGGCGAAGGCGGCGTGCTCGCCTTGGCGCGCCTGGCCGGCAACGCGCTGCCGCCCGGCGCCGTCAGCCGGCGCGGCTTGATCATGCTGCTGTCGATCATCGGGCTGGCCCTGTTCTTCGGCGACGCGCTGATCACGCCGGCGATCACCGTGCTATCGGCCGTCGAAGGCATCCAGGCGGCGCAATCAGGTCTCGAGCCCTATGTCGTGCCGATCGCGCTCGGCATCCTGATCTCGCTGTTCTTCTTCCAGTCGC
The DNA here is from genome assembly GCA_019239835.1 of Alphaproteobacteria bacterium. Lineage (GTDB taxonomy): Bacteria > Pseudomonadota > Alphaproteobacteria > Reyranellales > Reyranellaceae > JAFAZJ01. Next base: position 23,553 of record JAFAZJ010000289.1, read on the forward strand.
GCGGTACCGCTCGCGTCGGACGGCTGTTTGGTCCGGTGATGTGCCTGTGGTTCCTGTTACTGGCGACCACCGGCATCTGGCAGATCGCCTCCAACCCCGGGGTGCTGGCAGCGGTCGATCCACGCCACGCCATCGCCTTCATATCGATTCTGGGCTGGAAGACGTTCGTCGTCCTGGGCGCGGTCGTACTGGCGGTGACCGGCGGCGAGGCGCTGTATGCCGACATGGGCCATTTTGGCCGCAAGCCGATTCGGCTCGCATGGTTTGCAGTCGTGCTGCCGGCGCTGGTGCTGAACTATTTCGGCCAGGGCGCATTGCTGCTGCGCGAGCCCGGCGCGCTGGAGCACCTGTTCTTCGAGATGGTGCCGCATTGGGCGCTGATTCCGACCGTCGCGCTGGCCACGGCGGCCGGCATCATCGCCTCGCAGGCGACCATTTCCGGGGTCTTCTCGCTTAGCCAGCAGGCGATCCAGCTCGGCCTGCTGCCGCGCATGACCATCCTGCACACCTCAGAGACGGCGATCGGCCAGATCTACGTGCCGCGCATGAACTGGCTGCAGATGATCGGCGTCATCACCCTCGTCGTGAGCTCCGGCTCGTCGAGCAACCTCGCCGCCGCCTACGGCATCGCCGTGACCGGTGCGATGACCATCGACGCCATTCTTGCCTGCGTCGTCGCCATCCTGATCTGGCGCTGGCATCCGCTGCTGGCGGTCGCCGCGTTCGGCGCGCTGATGACCATCGACCTCGCCTTCTTCTCGGCGACGGTGCTGAAGATTCCCGACGGCGCCTGGTTCCCGCTGACGATGGCGGCCTGCTCCTGGTACCTGATCTCGTCCTGGCGGCGCGGCCGCGCGCTGCTCTACGAGCAGCTGCAGGGCAGCTCGTTGCCCATCGAGCTGTTCCTCGAGCGCATGGAGCGCGCGCCGCTGCGCGTGGCCGGCACGGCGATCTTCATGACCGGCGACGTCAACACCGTGCCGCTCGCCCTGCTGCACAACCTCAAGCACAACAAGGTACTGCACGAGCGCGTCATCCTGATGCACGTGCTGACCATGGACGTGCCGCGC
>JAFAZJ010000107.1 GCA_019239835.1 Alphaproteobacteria bacterium
CACCTCCAGCATGCGCTTGCATGCGGAACACTCGCTTCCTCCCAACATCCCACCATCCGCGGGATGGAGCAGCCCGGTAGCTCGTCAGGCTCATAACCTGAAGGTCGCAGGTTCAAATCCTGCTCCCGCAACCATCTCCCGATCCCCACGCACAAAGCCCGCCTCTTCAGGCGGGCTTTTGCTTTTGGAGCCAGGCAGCGGTGAGACCGGCGGCCTGCACGACTGCGTCGGTGATCGCCGCGCCATCCATCAGTGCCAGCAGAAAAGCACCGCAGAATCGATCGCCTGCACCAATCGTGCTGGTGGCCTTCACCTCGGACTCGACGGCGATGTGCGTGACGATTGCGCCATCGTACAAGGTGACGGGGAGTGGCCCGTCGGTGACGACCAGCGCTTTCAATCGGCTGCCTGCGATCGCTGTCGCAGTGCGCCAGGTCGCAGCGATGTCGTCTCCCACGTCGGCACGTGAGGTGACGACGTAGTCCGCCGGCCTCGGCGTCGCGCGGCGCAGCGGTAGTTGCGAGACGACCAGGGGCGTCTGATCGAGGATCCGCAGCACGCTGTCGTCGAGCAGCACCGCGTTGAGATAGGCCGCTTCCGCTGCCAGCGGCTCGCGGACGCGCAAGGGCTCGGCACCAGCGCGAACCGGCGTGAGAATGGTTCGCTCACCGTTAGGGTCGAGCAGGACGTCGAGCGGCTCGCTTTCGCCATCCACCATCTCGACGTGCTGCGTGTCGAAGCCCGCGCGCGCAATCGTCTCGAGCGCGGCAGAGCCCAGGGCGTCGCGCATCAGACGGCAGACCAGCACGACCTGGGCACCGAGCGCCGTCAAAGCGCTGCCGGTGTTGAAGCCGCCGCCGCCCAGCACCATCGTCTTGTCGCGAACGCGCAACCGGCCGGCCGGCACCAGCGGGCTCTCCAGCCGCCAGATCCGGTCGTAGTGGACGCTGCCGATGACAAGGACACGATGCACTGGCGACGCTCGCACGTGGGGCGCTCAGCGCTCGTCGATGCCGGGCGCCAACGCATCGCCAATATAGCGCCGCGTCCTTAATCCCGCCCCAATCGTGTAGTAGTTACTACACATGGCGGCATTCGGCGACCATGTGAGGGAGGTGCGCGAGGCAAAGCGGCAGGAAGATCGTCGGTATTCGCTGCGACAGGTCGCAGCCCGGGTCGGGATTGAGCCGACCTATCTCAGCAAGCTCGAGCGCGGCGAACTGGCGCCGCCCTCCGAGGAAACCACGCGGAAGATTGCCGAGGATCTGGGAGAGGATCCCGACATGCTGCTGGCGCTCGCCGGCAAGGTGTCGAGCGATTTGCAGGCGATCATCCGTAAACGTCCCAAGCTGTTCGCCGAGTTGCTCCGCGAACTGCGTCGAGCGCCGGACCACGCGATCCTGAGCGTTGTGCGCCAGGTCCGGGACGGCGACTGGTAGCTGAACAGGAGACGATGAGAATGATCACGCTTTCGCCTGCCCTCGATCGCCTGCAGTTCCATTTTCCCGAGGTCGACAAGCGGGCCCGATGTGAAATTGGCTTTCAACGCACCCTGCGCCTGCCCGACGACGGCAGCACCTATCCCCTGCCGGCCGGTCTCGGCCAGTTTCCGCTGCGCCATATCGACGACTACGCCGATCGCCTGCCCGACTCGTTCGTGAAGCGCGGCGGCGTGATCATGCCGATGTGGCAGGCCGAAGCGATGTGGCTGCACTTTTCAGGCGGCGGCACCTCGTGGCCCTGCGCCGTGAAGATCGCCGCCGGCAAGATCAACGCGGTCACCGGCGAGGCCTGGCGACCCAAGCCGCGACAGCAACCGCAGGACTACCTGGTCGTGCCACGGCAGCCCTGGCTCGACGGCTTCTGCGTCGAGAAAGGCGTGATCCGGCAATTCGTCGCCGCGCCGCTGGGCGAAGGCATCACGGCCGAGGAGCAGCTCAGCGGCGAGGCCGAGCACGGCGGCATCCAGATCATCGTCTATCCGATGACGCGGACAGCCTATGACCGGCTGTTCCCGCCGCGGCCGCCGTCGAGTTACGAGTACATGCCGATGGCAGCGGCCTGCGCTCGCGGCATGCCCAAATCCATGGGCCTGGCCGCCGGCGGCCTGATGCGCCAGGAGATCTACGACGATCCGTACGACTTCGACGTCTGGGAACAGTCGGTGTCGTCACGCTGCTTCGTGACGATCCTCAACGCGGCGCAGTGGCACGCGCTCATCGGTGAAGCGCCGCCGACCCAGCCGACCACCGCCGCCGAGTACAAGCGCCACGGCATTCCGTGGTTCGACTACTACGCAACGGATCGCAAGGCGCTGAAAGGCTCCTCGCTGCTGGCCGGGCTGAAGAGCTTCGCGCACTCGGCGCTGGCTATGAAGACGGGGCCTGATGCGCCCGTCGTGCCCACGCCGGTTGTCGACCTCGGTCCGAACAAGCGGCCGGTCGCGGCGCCGGTGCGCGAGGCGGAGTCCTGATGCGCTCTGGGTCGCGCGGTCCTGGTGATCGCGCGACCCGTCCTCGCCGCGTTACGCCGGCGGCGGGATCTTGGCGTCCTTGATCACCTTGCGCCAACGGTTGGTTTCGGCCGCCAGGCGCTGCGTATAGGCCTCGGGCGCACCGCCGGTGGGAATGAAGCCCATCGACATCAGCCGCTCGCGCACGCTCTCGACCTTCAGCGCCGCGTTGATGGCGGTGTTGTAGCGCTGGATGATCTCGGCCGGGGTGCCAGCCGGCGCCGAGACGCCGAAATACACCGCCGCTTCGAGATCGGGCATGCCCAGCTCCTTCGCGGTCGGCACGTCGCCCACCGCCGCGACGCGCTCGGGCGCGCCGCACAGCAGGCCGCGCATCGTGCCGCCGCGGATCTGCTGGTCGACCGGCGTGGTGACGTCGACGAAGGCCGGCACATGGCCGGCGACCGTGTCGCGCAGCGCCTCGGCGGCGGCCTTGTAGGGGATGTGCTGCAGCTTGCCGCCGTTCTTGGCGCTGATCAGCTCGCCCCACAGATGCGGCAGGCCGCCGGTGCTCGAGGTGGCGTAGTAAACCTGGTTGGGTTCCTTCTTCAGCCACTCCGTGAACTCGGCCCAATTCTTGGCCGGATGCTTGGTGCTGACGGCGAAGACGCAGGGGATGTCGGCGAACTGCGCGACCATCGCCAGCTGCTTCTGCGGCTCGACCTGCAGCGGGATGTCGAAGGCCGGCAGCAGGGCGGCCGTCGTCGTGGTCAGCAGCAGCGCCGAGCCGTCGGGCTTGCTCGTGGCGACGTTCTGCATGCCCACCATGGTGCCGCCGCCGGGGCGGTTCTCGACGATGATGGTGCGGCCGAGATCGGCCGACATGCGCTCCGCCAGCACGCGCCCGGCGGTGTCGGTCGAGCCGCCCGGGCCATAGGGCACCACCAGGCGGATCGGCGCGCCCGATTGCGCCAGAGCCGGCGCTGCGAGCGCGGCGGCGGCACCTGCCGCGGTTGTACCCAGTAGCTGTCTGCGCGTGATCATGACCGGTCCGTCTCCTGCATTTCGCGGGCGACTGAAGAGGCATGACGTCAGGCGGGTCAATGCGGCACGGCCATCCGCATGCGAGCCATGCTGCAAGGGCGCGGGAAATTCCGCTTCCCGGTGCGAGCGGCGGGCGGCAGCATGGCGGCGCAGGCGACTGGGGAGCAGGCATGCGCAACATCGGAGTCGACGCCGACCGGCTTTGGGCCGCGACCATGCAGATGGGCGAGATCGGCGCCACCGCCAACGGCGGCTGCCACCGCCTCGCCTTGACCGACGAGGACCGCCGCGCTCGCGACCTGTTCGGTACCTGGATGCGCGAGGCCGGCTGCACGGTCACGGTCGACGGCATCGGCAATATCTTCGCCCGCCGCGAGGGCGCCGATCCGTCGCTGGCGCCGGTGATGGTCGGCAGCCACCTCGACTCCGTGCCGATGGGCGGCAAGTTCGACGGGCCGGCCGGCGTGATGGCCGGCGTCGAATTGGTGCGCGCGCTCAACGATCATGGCGTGCGTACCAAAGCGCCGGTCGAGATCGTCGCCTGGACCAACGAGGAAGGCTCGCGCTACTCGCCGTTCACCATGGGCTCCTCGGTCTTCGCCGGGCAGCTTGAGCTGAAGGACGCGCACGCCGCGCGCGACATCACCGATCCGCTGCATGGTCCCACGGTGGGCGAGGCGCTGCGGTCGATCGGCTATGAGGGTGAGGCGCCGACCGGCGGGCGTCGGCCCGCGTGCTATCTCGAGATGCACATCGAGCAGGGCCCGCAGATGGCCGACGAGGATCTGCAAGTCGGCATCGTCACCGGCTCGTTCCAGTCGCGCTATTTCGTGGCCACCATCACCGGCGAGCAGGCGCATGTCGGTCCGACGCCGATGGCCGGCCGGCGCGATGCGCTGGTGATCACCTCGCGGCTGGTGCTGGAGATCGACCGCATCGGCCGCGCCTATGGTCCCGACGGCCGGTCGAATGCGCCGCATATCGAGCTGTCGCCCAACGTGCGCGGCGTGATCCCCGGCGTGGTGAAGCTGTCCTGCGACGTGCGCCACAGCGATGCGCGCAGCCTGCAGCGCATGGAGGAGGAATTACGCGCCTGCGCCGCGATCATCGCGCGCGAGTCGCGCGCCAGCATCACCCTGGAGCGCTACTACGAGTTCGGGCCGATCCATTTCCATCCCGACATGATCGCGCTGTTGCGGCGCACGACCGCCGAGCTCGGCTATCGCCATCGCGATATCCTGACCGTCGCCGGCCATGACGCGGTGCCGCTCAACACGATCTGCCCCTCGGGCATGGTCTTCGTGGCCAGCCGCGCCGGTGGCATCAGCCACAACGAGAAGGAGTCGAGCACGCGGGACGATCTCGCGGCCGGCGCCAATGTGCTGCTGCACGCCGTCATGGCGCGCGCCGGCGTGGTCGATTGAGGAGCATGGCGATGAATCTGCGCAAGGAACCCGCACCCGAGGATCTCGAGGCGATCCGGCAGTGGTTCAAGCGATTGTCCGACCACGTGCAGGCGGTCGACTACGAAGGCGCGCGGCCGATCTTCGCCGACGACATGATCGCCTTCGGCACCTTCACCGATTTCATGATCGGCCAGGAGAACGCCGAGCGCGAGCAATGGCGCAACGTCTGGGGCAAGATCCGCGGCTTCCGCTGGCGGCTCGACGGCGTGCAGGGCATCGTCTCGGCCGATCGTCTCACCGGCATCGGCATGGGCATCTTCGATTCCGACGGCTTCATGCCCGACGGCACGAAATACGACCGCCGCGGTCGGGCCACCGTCACCTTTGGACGGGCCAGGATCGGCGATCCGTGGGTGGCGACGCATACCCACATGTCGCTGTTCCGCGGCACGCCGGACCGCAGCCACGGCAACTTCACCGGTCCATGATCGAGCTGGAGCAGGGCTTCGGCATCGATGACGCGGACTATCGCTGGGGAACGGTGCCCGGCGATATCGCGCGCATCGGCAGGCTGCCATCGGCCACCGGCTACATTCATCGCGATCTGGCCTGCCGCTCGGTTTTCGGGCTCGCCGGCGCGGGCGTGTTGATATCGGCGCCGGCCGTGGATCGGCCGGTGGTGACCGTGACCTATCAGTTCGCGGCTCCCTGGTTCGGTCGCGCCAAGCCGGATCGATGGCTCGAGGCCATGCGCACGCGTTTTGGCGTGCCGACATCGGAGGGGAGCCGCGACCTGCGCGGCTATCCCATTCCAAGCTCGGGTGTCGCCTTCTGGGCGCATTGGCATCGGCCGACCATTGATATCAACGTGTCGATCTATGG
>JAFAZJ010000173.1 GCA_019239835.1 Alphaproteobacteria bacterium
AGCCTCACCCTCGCCGGCGCCGCTCGCGCCCTGCAGGCGCGCACGCTGTCGCCAGTCGAGCTGCTCGAGGCGAGCCTCGAGCGCATCCGCGCCTGGAACCCGTCGCTGGATGCTTTCGTGCTGCTGACCGAGGCGCGCGCCCGCGAAGATGCCGAGCGCGCCCATCGCGAGATCGCATCTGGCCAATATCGCGGGCCCCTTCATGGCGTGCCCTACGGCCTGAAGGACATCATCGACACCGCGGGTATCCGAACCACGTGCCATTCGCGCCTGCTGCTGGAGAACGTGCCGGCGACGGACGCCCATGTCGCGACCCTGCTGCATCAGGCTGGTGGCGTGCTGATGGGCAAGCTGGCGACGCATGAATTCGCCACTGGCGGGCCGGCCTTCGACCTGCCCTTCCCGCCAGCGCGCAATCCCTGGGACCGCTCCTGCTTCACTGGCGGCTCCTCGAGCGGCTCGGGCGCGGCGATCGCCTCGGGCATGCTGCCGCTGGCGCTGGGCACCGACACTGGCGGCTCGATCCGCCTGCCCGCTGCGTACTGCGGCGTCGCCGGCATAAAGCCGACCTATGGCCGCGTCAGCCGCCGCGGCGTCGCCCCACTGTCGTTCAGCCTCGACCATATCGGTCCGCTGTGCTGGACAGTCGAGGACTGCGCGCTGTCGCTGGGCGTGCTCGCCGGCTTCGATGCGGCCGATCACGGCTCGGCCGATCTGCCGGTGCCCAACTACGCCGCCGCGCTCGCGGGCGGTGTGTCGGGCATGACCATCGGCTACGTGCGCAATTTCAGCGATGGTGCCAGCGAAGACATGGCCGCCGGCATCGACGCCGCGCTCAACGAGCTGTCACGCCTGGGCGCGCGTGTCGTCGAGGTCGAACTGCCGCCGATGTCGCTGTTCCAGGCGGCCTATCGCGCGATCTGCGGCGCCGAGGGCTTCGCCGTGCATGCGCACGACCTGCGTACGCGCCCACACCTCTACGCACGGGTCACGCGCGAGCGGCTGATGGTCGGCGCCTTCGTCACCGGCGAGGACTACGTGCAGGGTCAGCGCGTACGCCGCGAGCTCACCGCGTCGGTCGATCGCGCGCTGCAGGGTGTCGACCTGCTGGCCGCCGCCGCCATTCTGGCGCCGGCGCCGCGGCTGGAGGATGTCGACACCTCGCCGCTGCGCCGTGCCGCGCCGATCACGGTGCCGTTCAACATCACCGGCCATCCCGCACTTAGCCTGTGCTGCGGCTACGGCAAGGGCGGCCTGCCGCTGGCGCTGCAACTCGTCGGCCGGCCGTTCGACGAAAGCCGCGTGCTGCGCGCCGGTCACGCCTACGAGCGCGCAACCCAGTGGCGCGAGCAGCGGCCGGTCATCGCACCGCAGGCGGTGGCGGCGCAGTAGTCACGCGTTCTCCGGACCGACCATCACGATGGCGACGCCCGTCGCCATGCGCGGCATAGACGTCGTCTGCGAGAAAGCTTTCTGTTCGAGGAGTGATTGAGAATGACCGGCGCATTCGATTTGAAAGGCAAGGTTGCCGTGGTGACCGGCGGCAATGGCGGCATCGGCCTGGGCATGGCGCGCGGCATGGCCGAAGCCGGCGCCACCATCGTCGTCGCCGGCCGCAACACGCAAAAGAACGAGGCGGCGGTAGCGGCGCTGAAGGGCGCCGGCGCCGCGGCGTCATCGGTGATCGTCGACGTCAAGGACGAGAAGCAGTGCGCCGCCATGGTGGCACACGCGGTGAAGCAGCACGGCAGGCTCGACATCCTGGTCAACAATGCCGGTATCAACGTGCGCAAGCCGCCGCACGAGATCTCGGTGGCGGAATGGACCTTGGTTCTGAACACCAACCTCACCAGCGCGATGGTGTGCAGCCAGCTCGCCTATCCCGAGATGAAGAAGACCGGCGGCGGCAAGGTGATCAACATCGGCTCGATGATGTCGATCTTCGGCGCCTCGTTCACGCCGGCCTATGCCGCCAGCAAGGGCGGCATCGTGCAGTTCACCAAGGTCTGCGCCACCGCCTGGGCCAAGGACAACATTCAGGTCAACGCCGTGCTGCCAGGCTGGATCGACACCGACCTCACCAGCAACGCGCGCCGCGAGGTGCCGGGTCTGCACGATCGCGTGCTGTCGCGCACGCCGGCGGGTCGCTGGGGCACGCCGCAGGACATGGCGGGCATCGCCGTGTTCCTCGCCAGCCCGGCGTCAGACTTCGTTACCGGGGCGGCGATCCCGGTCGACGGCGGTTATGCGGTGCTGGGCTGAAGCTCAGGGCGGCGGACGACGGGGCGTCGCGGGCCGTGGGAAGTACAGCGGGTTGTTGCGCAGGCTGGCAGCGCGCTCGGGGATGGAGAGCGTGCGCAGCTGGCCGAAATAGACCAGTTGGCGCGCCGAGCTCTCGTCGTCGTAGTCGGAGCGCAACCAGCGGCCGGCCTGGGCCATATCGCCGGAGATGCCGTAGGCCAGCGCCAGATTGGATCGCACGCGCGGCGAGGCGTTGGTGATCGGCGTCAGGATGGCGATGGCCTCGTCGTAGTAGCCGCCAACGATCAACGACAGGCCGAGGTTGTTGCGCGCCGGCACGAATTGCGGCGCCTTCTCGCTGGCGACCTTGTAGGTCGCACGTGCCTCCTCATGGCGGCCCATCAGGTCGAGCGCCACGCCGCGGCCATTCAAGGATCGCGGATCATCCGGCGCGTTGCGCAACGCCGCATCGTATTGCGCCAGGGCGAGTTCAGGCTGGTCGAGTGCAATAAACACCGAGCCCAGCCCGCGCAGGGCGTCCGGGTGCGACGGCGAGATCTTGAGCGCGTCCTGATAAGCCGCGACCGCCTCTTCGTAGGCGCCCAGCTCGACCATGGCACCGGCCAGGCCGATGATCGGCTCGATCGCGCTGGGCCGCATTTCGCGTGCCTTGCGATAAATGTTCAACGCGTTGATCGGATCGCCACTGGAGCGCGCGCCAGCAGCCAGACGCATGACTGAGTCGTAATTGCCCTCAGTGTACACGTGGCCGGAGTCACCGTCCGAACAGGCGGTGAAGGCGGTGAACACGAGCGCGGCGAGGAGCGCGCGGGCGCGGCTGGCTGTCAGGATGGCAGTCATGGGGTCCGGCACAAGGGGGAACACCGGCTCTTTTCCGTTGTTTCTCTGGATATTATAGGAGGTTTTTCATCAAGATGCTAGCCCGACGGCTGCCTCTTGCAACCGGTATGAAATTAGCGTGTTGATGAGCCCCGCCCCGAGGAGGCCAATATGGGCCGATCCACTTCGATCCCGCTCGCCGAACTGCGCCAGCCGCGCGAGCCTCTGGCCTTCCGCTTTGCCGCCGATACCGAGGTACCCAACAACCCGCGGCTGCCGCTGGTGATCTACCGCGGCGCGCTGAGGCTCGATCCAGCCTTCGACCCGGCCGCGATCTTCGAAGAAGCCTTTGCGGTCAATGGCTGGGGTTCGTCCTGGCGCAACGGCATCTATCCCTTCCGCCATTTCCATACCCGCGCGCACGAGGTGCTGGGCATCGCCCGCGGCCAGGCCCGGGTCGAGTTCGGCGGTGCGGCCGGCGAACAGCTCGAGGTCGGCGCCGGCGATGTGGCGATCCTGCCGGCAGGTACCGGGCACAAGCGGCTGGGGCAGAGCGCGGATCTGCTGGTGGTGGGTGCCTATCCCGAAACCAGCGGCTTCGACCAGAAACGCGCCGGTGAAATGGATATCGCCCAGGCGCTGGCCAATATCGCCGGCGTGCCGGATCCGGCGATGGACCCGGTCTACGGCGCGAACGGCCCGTTGCGCAGCCTATGGGGCAAGTCAGGTCAGGTCGTTTAGCTCGGGCGGCGGCGTCATCGGGTTGGAGATGCCGGCCAGCGCCGTGCCGACCTGATCGCAGCGCGCCGCATCAGGTTCGACGGCGATGTCGCCCAGCGAGACGATGCCGACCATTCGCCGCCTGCGGTCGAGCACGACCAGGCGGCGCACCTGCTGCGCCTTCATGCGCTGCAGCGCGGCCTCGACCTCCTCGTCCTCATAGGCGAACAGCGCATCGACGGTCATCGCCTGCGATACCGCCGCCGCGCCGGGCAGGCCGGCAGCGACGGCGCGGATCGCGATGTCACGGTCGGTAATGACGCCCAGCAGGCGATCGCCGTCGCAGACCGGCAGCGCGCCGACACCCGCCGACAGCATCGTCTGCGCCGCCCATTGCAGGGTGGCGTCCGGCGCGACGGTGCGCACGTCGCGGCTCATGAGATCGCAGACCAGCATGCCCCCTTAACGGGAGCCCGGACGCGAGGTTGCCCTCACATCACCGGGACGCGGGTGCGGCTGGTGACGTCGAGCGAGACGAAGGGGAAGAGCCTGCTGGCCAGCGCGACCGTGCCGGTCGCGGTAATCGTCTTGTAGGTGATGATGCCGCTCACGGTCGACGTGACCGTGACCGTCGGCGTCACGCCCGACGGCGAGTTGCTGGTGACCTGGGTTTGGATGTCACTGTCGCTGCAAGTCGGGTTGGTGATGGCGTAGCGGCCGGCTTCGGTCACCACGTAGTCGAGCGTGTTCTTGATGTAGAAATAGCGGCCGAATTCGACCGCGCCGACGATGCACATCAGGACGGCGATCGAGGCGATGGCGAATTCGATGGACGCCACGCCGCCTTCCTCGCGGCCAAGCGAGCGGAGGAAGCGCCGGAGCTTCTGGATCATTGGACGCTCACCGCCGCGGTAACCGTGATCGATGTCGGCAGCGACCACACCGAGTTGCTCGTGAGGATGCGGATCGTGTTGCGCGTCGCTGTCAGGGTCATGATCTTGCGCACCGTGCCGCTGGAGCAGGTGCCGGTCGTGCACGACACGGCCGTGCCGTTGTTGCACTCGCAGGCGAAGGTGGCCGAGGTGGTGACGCCGGTGACGCTAGTGGGCAACGCCGCGGTGATCGCCGACTGCGCGCCGGCGCTGTCGGTCGGATTGCGCAGCGCGTATTGCGCGCCGGCGTTGACCGCGGCCTGGAGCTGCGACTTGTTGAAGTAGTTGACGCCGAACTCGGCCGTGGCACCCAGCACCAGGCAGAGGATTGGCAGAGCAATGGCTGCTTCAAGGAAGGAAGTACCAGCCTGATCGGCGCGGAGGCGCGCGGCAAACCGGCGAACGGCCCGGAGGGCAAGACTGCAGGACGCAAACATCGCGTTCATATCCCTTGCGTCGCCCGACGCACGCAGCGGCGTCGACGCTTATGATTTTTCTTCAATCAAATCCGGGCCGATCAACATTGGCCCGCACCCGAAATATCCGGCCTGCCCCGGTTTGAGGCCGGAACACGCCTTGCACTTCATTCTATGTGTTAAAAGATTAGAGTCAACACTCAGTTGTACTAAACTGACCGATATGGACAATTTGTCCGCGGCGCTGCAGCAGATCAGTTCATCACCGTGTCGATGATGCTGATGATGCCGGGGCCCATGATGATGATGAACAGGGTCGGCAGGATGAAGATCATCATCGGCACGGTCATCATCGCCGGCAGCCGGGCGCCCTTCTCCTCCGCCTTCATCATGCGCTCGTTACGGAACTCGGCCGACAGCACGCGCAGCGACTGGGCGAGCGGCGTGCCGAACTTCTCGGTCTGGCGGAAGGCATTGACCAGCGCACGCACGCCGGGAAGGTCGTTACGGCTGGCAAGGTTCTCGAAGGCCTGCTGGCGGTCGGGCAGGAAGGTGAGCTCGATGGCGGTCATCTGCAGCTCGTAGGCGAGCTCGGCCGACAGGCCCTGCATCTCCTTGGACACGCGTGTCAGCGCCATATCCAGGCTGAGACCGGCCTCGACGCAGATCGTCAACAGATCCAGGCCGTCCGGCAGCGCCTTGGCGATGACCTGGGTGCGCTTGATGGCGGTGTTGCGCACATAGATCTCCGGCCCCTTGAAGCCCAACAGCGTGGCGCCAAAGCACAGCACCGGTTGCAGGAACTCGGGGAACGGGAAGACCTCCAGCACATAGACGACCATCACCATGATGAAGCCGAATACGAACGGCAGGCAGAGCCGCATGAACTGATAGATGATAATCGCGTCCGAGCTACGGAAGCCGGCCTGCAGTAGCTTGGCGCGGATGTCGTCGGCACCGTTGCCCTTCAGGCTCTCGAAGCGACCGAGCACACTGCGCATGGTGCCGACGGTCAGCAACCGGCGCTCGCTACGGCGGCGCGTGGTGGCGGCCGCATCGGTCTTCAACCGGCTGCGACGGGACTGCAGCGCCTTGAGCCGTCCGGAGAAATCCTCCGGCAAGAGGAGCGCGTTCCAGACCACGTACATCACGATCACGGCGGCAAAACCAACGCCCGCCAGGATGATCTCCTGGCCCGTAAAGCCGCCTGGGAAAATAGTGTCCACTACGCCCGCCTCAGATCTCGAACGATGCCATACGTTTGATGATGAAGATGCCAATGCTCATGCTGGCGCCGGCGACACCCAGCATGGTCAGGCCGCGCGGATCGGAAAACATCGTCGACATGTAGTCCGGGTTCAGCAGGAACAGCACGAGGCCCAGCACGAACGGCAACGACCCCATGATCAACGCCGTGGCACGGGCCTCCGAGCTGAAGGCCCTGATCTTCAACTTCATCTGCCGGCGCTCGCGCAGCAAGTTCGAGAGGTTGCCCAAGGTCTCGGCGAGGTTGCCGCCGGTCTCACGCTGGATCGACATGGCGATGATCAGGAAGTTGAACTCCGGCACCTTGATCGATTCGGCCACGCGCCAGAAGGCCTCCTCGAGCGGTACGCCAACGCGCATCTCCTGCTGCACGCGGCGAAAGATGCCGCCCACCGGCTCACCCATTTCGTTCGAAGCGTTGGATATCGCCTCCTGGATGGGGATGCCTGAGCGCAGCGCGCGCACCATCAGGTCCAGTGCGTCTGGAAATATGGCGTTGAACTTGTCGACGCGTTTGGTGACCTTGCGGCCGACCCAGATATGCGGCAGGCCGAGTCCGGCGGCGGCACCGCCGAGCAGGCCGATCGGCAGCGCCAAGTCGACCAGCAGAAGCAGCACCAGGGCGACGAGGCCGGCGATGCCGGCGCAGATCAGCACGTAGTCGCCGATGCTGATGTTCACGCCAGTGCGCTCGAGACGATCCTGCAAGGCAGCCGGGTTGGGCAGCCAGCGCAGGACCATCTTGTCGGTCATCTTCCTGTCGGCATCCGACTTGCGCAGCGCCTGACGCGCCTGCTTGACGTTGCGTGCCGCCTGGCCCCACAGCCGTTCGCGCACCTCTTCGAGTCGCTCGCGCTGCAGGCGGCGCTTCTTCTCGACGGTGAGCACGTACCACACCGCGACGCACAGGCCGAACACCATGGCGACAGCCAGGAACAAAGCCTCAGGACGAATGCCTTCGAACATTTCCATGGCTCAGCCCATCGCTTCCATGACGGCGCGGTCGAGACCGTAATACGCCGCCTTGGCCATGAAGTTCGGACGCAGGCCCGAGCTTTTGAAGGTACCCAGCAACTTGCCGTCGGTGCCCTCGCCCTTGAACTCGTAGGTGAAGAGGTCCTGGGTGGTGATGACCTCGCCTTCCATACCGGTGATCTCGGTGATGTGGGTGATGCGCCGCATGCCGTCGCGCATGCGCTGGATCTGCACGATCATGTGCACCGCGCCGGCGATCTGCGTGCGCAGCGCCTTGACCGGCAGGTTGAGGTTGGCCATCGCCATCATGTTCTCAAGACGGGTGACGGCTTCACGAGGCCGGTTGGCGTGCAAGGTGCCCATCGAGCCGTCGTGGCCGGTGTTCATCGCCTGCAACAGGTCGACCGCTTCAGGACCGCGAACCTCGCCGAGGATGATGCGTTCAGGCCGCATACGCAGCGCGTTCTTCACCAGGTCGCGCATGGTGATCTCGCCGTTGCCCTCGAGGTTGGGCGGGCGGGTCTCCAAGCGCACCACGTGCGGCTGCTGCAGCTTGAGCTCGGCGGCGTCCTCGATGGTCACGATACGCTCGTCGTGACCGATCATGCCGGAGAGCGCGTTGAGCAGCGTCGTCTTGCCCGAGCCGGTACCGCCGGAGATCACGATGTTCATTCGCACGCGTGAGGCAATGCGCAAGACCGTGGCCATCTGCGGCGACATGTTGCCGCCCGCGGCCATCTGGTCGAAGTCGATCGAACGCTTGGAGAATTTACGGATCGAGACGCTGGGGCCGTCGATCGCCAGCGGCGGGATGATGATGTTGACGCGGCTGCCGTCGAGCAGACGCGCGTCGCAGATCGGGCTCGATTCATCGACGCGCCGGCCGACCTTGCTGACGATGCGGTTGCAGATGTTCAGCAGGTGGGCGTTGTCGTCGAAGATGACGTCGGTGAGCTGCAGCTTGCCCTTGCTCTCGACATAGACCTGCTTGGGCCCATTGATCATGACGTCGGTCACGGTGTCGTCGCGCAGCAGCGGCTCGATTGGTCCCAGCCCCAGCATGTCGTCGAGGATCTGCGTGAGCAGCTCGGTCTGCTCGGCGCGATTGAGCTGCAAACGCGACTCGACCAGCAGGTCGCGCAGCATGTCGTCGAGCTGCATCTGCAGATCGGCGCGCGGCAGCTCGACCGCCGCGGCGATGTCCATGCGGCGGATGACCAGCGGGTGCAGCAGGCGCTTGGCCTGCTCGATCTTGACGCGGCCCATCTTGACGACGTCGGACTGGGTCGAGGTCGCCGTCTGCGGCGTCGGCGCCGAGATGCCGCCGGGCACAACCGATAGCGACGGCTGCTTGCCGCCGGCGGGGGCTGCTGGCTTGGCCGGAGCCGGCGAAGCCTTGGGGGCGGCGGCGACCGGCGGCGGCGCCTTGGGCGGAGCCAGCGGCGCGACGGGCGTTGGCGCGGCGGGAGGCGGCGCGGCCGGCGCCGCCTTCTTGGCGACGGGTGGCATGGGCCGCCAGGCGGCCCCTCCTTCGTCGTCGCCAGACGGTGCCGCGCGCCACGCCGACGTATCGTCGGCGGCAGGCTGTGTCGGCAGGGTGAAACGCGGCGGCGGCGGTGCCGCCGGCTCAGGCTGAGCGTCGGACTCGGGCGCGGCGGCAGGCTCGGCGATCGCCACAGCGCGCCCGACCATGTCGCGCAACTCGAGCACGGTCAGCGCCACGCCGGCGGCACGCGAGCGCGTCTGAACCATCTCGCCAGCAGTGCGCGCGATCTCGCCCGGCAAGCGGCCCGCGGCCCGATCGGCGGCGATGCGCTCGCGCAACGGCTCGGCGAGTTCCTCGAAGAGCGACGCCAGACGCTGGGCGCGTTCGGCGCCGGTGCGTGTGGCGCTGACCGCTGCGGGCGCCTCGTTGGCGCGCGCGCGCCGGTCGAGGCGATCGGTCAGCCCCCCGGCGGCCGGGGCCGCGGGCTTGGCCGCTTCCTGGTTCTTGCCGCTGCGTCCAAACATCGTGCGACCTGTCGGTTACTTCTTCTTCGGCTTGCCGGCGAACAGGCCGAACACGCCGGCCTTGCTCTCACCCTTCTTCACCGCCGCGCCCTTGGCGGACTCCGGCGCGCGGAACTCCTTCACCAGCGTCTGCAGCGACTTCACGATCGGGCTGCGCGGCATGGCCTCGGGCACAGGCACGCCGGCATTGACGGCGCCGGCCAGCGCCTTCTCGTCGTAGGCCACCTGGCCGTCGACCTTGCGCTTGATGCTCTTCTCGAGATCGGCGATGCGGATCGGGCTCTTGCGCGGATCGGCGGAGCCGCCGGCGAGGACATAGACCGTGGCGCGTGGCGCGCTCTCGGTGATGAAGTTCAACAGCCGCATGCCGTCGCGCACGCCGGTGAGCGTCAGGTCGCCGACCACGACAATGTCCGTGGCGCACTCAAAGGCCTGCTGCTGCATGACCGGATCGCCGCGCGGCACGTCGAGCACGATGAAGTTGTACTTGCTCTGAAACTTCGAGACGAGCTGGCCGAGCACGCCACCCTCGATCTGCAACGGCGTGGTTGGCGGATCCTCGGCGCCCAGCGCGCAGAGGAACTCGCCCTTGCGCTGCACCGATTGCTCGATGAACAGGTTGTCGACACGGTCCGGGCTCTGCAGTGCCTCGCGCAGCGCGTCCGACGGATCGAGGTCGAGCGCCAGCATCACCGAGCCATAATGCAGGTCGAGATCGAGGATCAGCACGTCGCTCCTGTTGGTCGCGGAGACCATCGAAGCGAGGCTGATGGCGACGGTCGAGGCGCCGACGCCGCCGCGCGCACCGACCACCGCGACGACGCGGGGCGGCACGTTGGGATCGGCGACGGTCACCAGGCTGCCGGTGCCGATCTGCTCGAGCTTGGCGCGGGCGTCGGTCAACTCACGCTCGCGGTTCTTGGTGGCCAGCGCCGCGTCCAGCGCCTTGCGCAGCACGCCGGGACGCAGTGGACGCACCAGGTAGTCGGCCACGCCGGTGCCCAGCAAATCGCGGAACAGCGTGACGTCGTTGGCATCGCCGATCGCCAGGACGGCGCATTCGGGCGGCATGGTCGAGACCAATGCCGCAAGATCGGCGACGGCGGTGTCCGTGTCGGCGATGTCGATCAGCAGCGCCGCCAGTCCCGGTGGCATGTCGGAGATCGACAGCGCGGTCTGGCAGCCGCCGGCAACGCGATGCATCGGCAGCGGGTCGGGCGAGTTGTCGCCGACCTCGCTGTCGGCGACGGCGGCGGTCTCCTCGTCGAGGATGAACGCCAGCACGGCGCCGGCTGGCAGGAGGGGAATCTCCGGGACCGCGAGAGTCGCGTCCTGGCCGTCCAAATGTTCCGCTGGCTGAGCTGCCATGGGTCTTACGTCTCTATGTTCGTCAGGGCGAGGAAGCAGGGGCGCCGGGCGCCGCAGTGGCGCCACCGCCCTGTGCGCTGGTGCCGACCACCGACAGGGCTTTCGGCGTGCCACGGTAGAGGCGATCGACCGCATCGGCGCCAAGCTTGCCGTTGGACGGGCCGGGATCGCGCCCGACCTCGAGATCCTTGGGATTGGCAACCATGGTCTGGATATTCACCGACGTGGCACAACCGAGGTTGCTATGTGGCAGATTTTGCCCGTCATATCCGGGCGATTTGCTCCAATCCGGACAGTTCAGGTCGCGCGGGACATAGCGTTCGAGCTGAAGGACGATTGTATTCGGCACTGCCGCCACTCCGGACGACACCGCACTGGACTGAATCACCGCGCCCTGACGCTGCACGATGGTGCGGACATAGGCCAAACGCTCCTGGTCGGCGTAGTTGCCCGAGCCCGAAGCGGCGACGGTGATCGGCTCGCCGGAGTCGCGGGCCTGGCGGGCCAAGGCCTCGATGCGCGCCGCATCCTCTGCCGCGGGTGCTGTCTGGGTCGGCCCGTAGCGCAGCGCGAGCAGCGCCACGGCGCGGTCGGCGCGCGGCTCCTTGGGCTTGTTGAAGGTGGCCACCTCCGAATTGCCGCAGGCCGACAACAGCGTCGCGGCAATCAGGGCCAGCCCGACCCGGCGAATGAACATCGCTCTTCTCCCCTTTTACTCTCGCTATTCGATCATGAAGCCGCCGGCGGTCCCGACGCGGCGTACTGGCCCGCCCTGCCCGGCGGGCTGCTGGCGGTAGGTACGACCGTACAGGTAGCGGTCGGAATCGTTGGGCGGGACCATGCCGTCGTTCGGGCTCATCATGCGGCCGCTCGATGGCTTGACGATGTAGGGCGTCACCAGAATCACCAGCTCCGTCTCGTTGCGCTGGAAGGCGTCGGAGCGGAACAGCGCGCCCAGGATCGGGATGTCGCCGAGGCCGGGCAGCTTCTGCACGTCCTGGGTCGAGGTATTGTTGATCAGGCCACCGATCATGAAGCTCTGGCCGCTGCCGAGCTCGACCGTGGTCTCGGCCCGCCGCGTGGTCAGCGCCGGGATGGTGAAGCCGTTGAGCACCACCTGCCCCTGCGTGCTGAGCTGGCTGACCTCCGGCCGGACCCTCAGGTTGATACGGCCGTCACCATAGATCGTTGGCGTGAAGGCGAGGCTGACGCCGAACTGCTTGTAGTTGACGGTCACCTGGTTGACGCCCGAGGTGGTGACCACGGGGAACTCGCCGCCGGCGAGGAAGCTCGCCGTCTCGCCGCTCAGCGCGACCAGGTTCGGCTCGGCCAGGATGGAGATGAAGTTCTCCGTCGCCAGCAGATCCACGACGCCATTGATGTCGCGGTTGGTGCCCTGGTTGCGGATATTGATCAGGCCGCCTTGCGGCGAGCCCATGCGCGCCAGGCCGGTGACGGCGTCGACGGCGATGTCGGTCGGCGTCGCCAGGCCGAACGCGAAGGAACCGACGCGCGCCACGCTCTCCCAGTTGATGCCGACGCGCTTGAGCGCCTGGCGCTGGGCTTCGATGACGCGCACGCGCAGCAGCACCTGGCTGGGCGCGTCGATATTGGCCTGCACGACGACGCGGTCGGCGTTGTTGAGGTGCGTGCCGGCGATGCGGCGCGCTTCCTGGATCTCGCCGGCGTTACGCGCCGTACCGGTGATCACGATGTTCTCGCCCACCGTGCTAAACACCAGCTGCGAGCCTGGCACGACGCGACGCAGGGCCTCCTGCAGACGGGAATGCTCATGCGTGACGCGCACGATGGTGTTGAGCAGCACGTTGTCACGCTCGTCGGTGGCGTAGAGCGAGGTCTCGCCCGGCTTCTTGCCGAAGACGTAGATTTGCGTCGGTGACTTCACCTGGACGTCTGCGATCTCGGGATTGGCGACGAACACCGTCGTCGCTGGTCCCTTCAGCCGCACCATGGTGCCCTTGCTGAGCTCGACCTGCATGGTCGGCGCTTCGGTCGGCACCACCGACGCGCGCCCGAAGTCGCGCTGGGCGCGATCAGGTGCCGGCGGCGTCGCCTGCGGCTGCACCGGGATGGTCGTCATGCCCGGTGGCGGCGGGACAGGGGCTGGCAGCGGCGCCGTCTGGGTCTGAGTTGGTGCGGCGGGAGGTTGGCCGGGCTGGCGCGGCGGCAATGGCACCGGCTGTGGCGGCGGCAGGCTGGGCGCCTGAGCAATCTGCGGCGGTCCTGGAGGCGGCGCGGCCTGCGTCTGAACCACCGGTGCACTCGGCGCCGCTGCGGGCGGCGGTTCGGCCGCACCGCTGATCGTGCGCGATGGGCTCGGACGCGGATCGTCGCGCTGTGGCGGCGGTACGGCAGGCGCCGTGGTCGACGGCGCCGCGGGCGGCTGGACCTGGGCGACCTGCGGCTGCGACGGGCCTGTGCCGAACAGCCTGCCGAAGAAGCCGGGTTCCTCGGCCGGTTGCGCCGCCGGCGCGGGCACCGCAGCCTTGGCGCGGTCGGCCTCGAGTTGGGCATTGAAGCGGCGATTGAGCTCTTCGGCCGATGGGCCATTCTTGTCGGGGGTCGGCTTCTTGGGTGCTGCCTGGGCTGCGCTCACCGGGCGGTTGATCGTCAGACCGCCGCTTTGCGCGCCAGCGTCGGCTGCCGGCCACAGGGCCGCCATGGCGACCACAAGGCATGCAACAGGCCGCGGGAACCGCGGCCTGTCGTAAGAGATGTCCAGAGGGGGCTTGCTTGTCATTGGCGTTGTCCTCCGCCGTTTGTTCCTGCTGCCGCTGCAACCGGAGGGGGGCCGGTTTGGGGCGTCGCTGTAGCCGCGGCTGTCCCACGCAGGATGGTGATAACAGTGCCCGTACTGGCGCCGCCGCCGCCGCCGGCGCCGCCGCTGGCTGCTGGTGCGCCGGGGCCGCTCAGCAATCGGCTGACGTTGCTGTCACGGGTGAAACTGGGTTCGTCGGAGGCGCGCGCCACCGCGCCGCCATCGGCGGCGTCGGCCGGCTCCTGCAGGCTGCGCAGGGCGAGCGAGAGCTTGCCCATCTCGGCGGCGACTGCGATGACCTCGGCCTGCTTGGGCGTAACCTCGAGCGTGGCCGTCTTGGCGACCTGCGGTGCCTCGCCCGGGCGCATGTCGAGGCGCTGGTCCATGGCGATGACGCGGATGTCGCGCAGCACGGTCTCGCTGGCCTGACGCTCCTTCGTCGCGTCCTTCTCGTAGACGTGCGTGAGGATAAGGTCGACACGGTCGCCGGCGAAGATGAAGCCTGACACGCCCGAAGTCGGCGTCACCTGGACCGACACGGCGCGCATGCCCGGCTGCAGCACGGCGGCCATGAAACCGCGGGTACCGGAGAGCACGACGCGGCCCTCGGTGATCGGCTCGCCGGCGGAGATCGGTGCGCGGGCGACGGCGCCGACGAAATCCGATAGCGGGCGACGGCCCTCGATGATGTAGGTCGGCGAGATCGTGCCGTCGGGCCACGCTTGCCAGCGCATGTCGTCGGGCTTGACGATCTGGCCGGTGCGGATGTCGGTGCGCGCGACGAGGACCTGCAGGGCGGGAGCCGGCTGCGGTGCTTCGGTGAGCGACGGCTTGGCCAAGCGCTGCGACGGGGCGCTCGGTGCGGCGACGGGCGCCGGTTGCTGGGCGGCGAAACCGAGCCAGTGGCGGCCGAAGAAGACCATCACACCGGCGACAAGCAGGGCGATGGCGAAGACACCAACGCGTGCGACGTTCATAGGATCAGACCCTCGCTTCGGTCAGCAATCGCAGACAGACCACGACGGCGCCGGTGGCGATCGCCAGGCCATAGGGCAACCGGCGCTTCAGCGCCGCGGCGACGCCGTACGAGGCGTCAGCCGTTTCGGACTTGTGGCGGAACGCCGGCAGCAGGAACGCCGCGCTGAGCAGCGCGCCGTACAGCGTCGTCACCACGATGAATTCAGCGATGTGAGTCGGGCCGGCCCACAGGGCACAGGCGGCCATCAGCTTGACGTCGCCACCGCCCAGCACCTTCTGCGCGAACAGGAAAGCGCCGCCGGCGAACACCACGACGCCGCAAGCCAGCGCCCAGACCAGCGACATCGGCTCGGCACCCCGCGCGAAGAGCACGCCGGCGTGCATGACGAACAGGCCGGCGACCGCCAGCGGGATCTGGTTGGGAATGACATAGCGCGCCCAGTCACTGAGCGCGGCACCGATCACGAGGGCGGCAAGGCCGCTGATCAGGATCAGGTCGACGAGCTGGAGTGCTTGGATCATACGCCTGCTTTTCCTACGGACGACGGGAAACTGGAGTTGAGATTCGAAGCGCCCGGGCGGCGACGAGCGCCGCCCGGAGCGATCGTGCTGTTACTTCAGGCTGTTGGCGGTGTTGGTCATCATACCGCTGAGCTTGGTGCCGACCGTGGTGAACGCGGTGATGGCGGCGACCGAGATCAGCGCGGCGATCAAGCCGTACTCGATAGCGGTGGCGCCCGACTCGTCCTTCAGGATCTTGCGAAAGATGCTGAGCATGGGATTAACCTCTTGAATCTATTCCAAAATGAACCCGGCTGAATCCGGGAGGCCTATCAACGGGACCGGCTATGGCTGCGGCGCCTGGCAGGCGGCCACCGAAGTCGCCCCGATCCGGCTGCGGCTTCTGCGCAGAAATTTACGCAAAGTTACTGCGGTGGTCAAGACAAAACACTTCAAATTGGACTTATATGATATTGAATCTAAAAGGATTTTTTCATCCAAAATGGAGTGATACCACAGGTTGTGGTCTTATATGATAACAGAAATCAACATATAGTGGGTAGATTCATCCGTTTTTGACCCGTTGCGGCCGCCGAAAAGAAAACGGGCCGCAGATGACCTGCGGCCCGGCTTCCTACGCTTTCGAAGCGAAACTTACTTCAGGCTGTTCGCCGTGTTGGTCATCATACCGCTGAGCTTGGTGCCGACCGTGGTGAACGCGGTGATGGCAGCGACAGAGATCAGGGCGGCGATGAGGCCGTACTCGATGGCGGTGGCGCCGGACTCGTCCTTGAGGACCTTGCGGAAGATGGACAGCATGATTGTATCTCCTAAATACATTCGGTTCGCCCAGTTTCGGGCCGTAATGGGCTTGCGGGTCTCCCCCAATTCAAGACGAACCATTCAGACAGGAGCCGTTTATGGGGACAGCGGCGGAAGCCGGCGTTGTCGGCACTGCGTCTCCAATCAGTTCCGACAGATGTAAGTTGTATCTCAACCAATACATCAAATCAACGCCAAGCCAGCGCAAAACTTTAAAGAGACACACCAAGTGATTATTTTGTCACAAGTCTGGGTTTTTGACGCTCTCTTGCACCCAAAAACAACAGGCCGCAGAGGGATTCCCCAGCGGCCCGTCAGATTCGTGGCAGACGCCTGATGCGTCAGCTCTGCAACCTTACTGCATGCTGTTGGCGGTGTTTTCCATCATGGAGCTGAGGTTCGTGCCCACCGCAGTGAACGCGACGATGGCGGCGACCGAAATCAACGCGGCGATAAGGCCGTACTCAATAGCGGTGGCGCCCTGCTCGTCCTTGAGCAGATTGCGAAAGATCGACAGCATTAACGTATCTCCTGGTTGTCCATTCATGTCACTCCGGCCGCCACGCATGGGCTTGCGGCGGTCGACCGAAATGCTCTCTCCAGGCCGAAATCGCGACGGGCAACAATAATACCGTCGGGAACGTCACCGGCCCTATGCCACACGTTCTCAATGTTCAATGTGGACTTATTTTCGCACTGGAGCAATACAAATTCTGAGTTTCCGGGTCATTTTCACGATGTAATCGATTGAAAACATTGATTCTAACGATGTGTATCAATGGATCATTGATCACCCCAAATGGCGCGCGCGTCGACCAATCGACCAATAATGGTGACCACACACAGGGCTGCGCAAATCGCCGCTAGATAGTTGAAATACCTCGGAAAGACCAACATGCCGACCAAGAAGGCCACGGTCTCCGTCCCTTCGATCACGCCGGCTGCATGATAGAACGACTTGTGGCCGCGCACCGCGGTCTGATCGCCCCGCTTGGCCGCGATCACGGCGTAGCCCAAGAAAGACGAGGCGGTACCGACGAAGCTCGCCAGCAACAGCGCGGCCCAAAGCGCGTTCTCCGGGCGCGCCAGGGCGAAACCCAAGACGATCCCGGCATAGAACAGCATGTCCGCGACGATATCGGCGTAGCCGCCGAAATCAGTCGGTCCGCGGACCCGTGCCACGGCACCGTCGAGCCCGTCGATCACGCGGTTGCCCAGGCAGCACGCCAAGGCCCAACCATAAGCCTCGATCGCCAGCAGCGGCACGCAGGCCAGCCCGACTACAAGGCCCGACAGGGTCAGCTGATTGGCTGAGACGCCCCTTGCCGCCAGCCACCTGCCCGCCCTGTCCAGCGGCGGATCAATAATCCGCCGCAGCAGCGGGTCGAGCATGGACTAGCGCCGCGTGGGATCGTTGGAGTCGCCGACAGCGCGCAATTCGACGATGGAGGGTGAGGTGGCGGCGGCATGGGCCGCCTCGCGCGCCGCGGTGCGCCGGTAGCTGGCATAGCTGAAGGGTAGCAGCAGCAGGTAAACCAGCCCGATCAGCGGCAGGGTGGTCCACGGCGTGGTCACCATCAGGCCGATCGCCAGGGCGACCAGCACCAGCGTGGGCACCACCCAGGGACCGGGAATGCGGCCGCGCTTGAGCGACCAGGACGGCACGCGGCTGATCATCAGCGCGCCGATGCCGACCAGGAACACTGCGCCGGTGACGGGATGGCGCAGCCACGGCCAGTCGATATCGGGCGACAGGCTCAGCATCAGCGGCATGATCACCAGCAGCGCGCCAGCCGGCGCCGGCACGCCGGTGAAATAGGCGCCGGCCCAGACCGGCGGCTTCTCCTCGGCGTAGATGCCGACGTTGAATCGGGCCAGGCGCAGCGCGCTGCAGATCGGGAACATCAGCGTCATGACCCAGCCGAAGGTGCCGGCCGTGCTCATGGTCGAGAGGTACATCAGGAAGGCCGGCGCCACGCCAAAAGAGATTGCGTCGGACAGCGAATCGAGCTCGGCGCCGAAACGGCTGGTGGCATTAAGCCGACGCGCCACGCGCCCGTCGAGCGCATCGAGGAAGGCGGCGGCGATGATGGCGAGCACGGCGGAGCGAAAATCGCCATTCAACGCGAAGCGGATCGCAGTCAGGCCCGAGCACAGCGCGGAGAGCGTGATGATGTTGGGCAGCAGGCGATTGATCGACAGGCCACGCAGGCGCAGGCGGCGTTCGCGCTGCTCGGGATCGGGCATTTCTCTCGCCTCCTCGATCGCTAGAGTTCGGCCGCGTGGCGCGGCGCACTGTCGGCGGCGCGGTCGTCGGCCATCACGGTCTCGCCGCCGATCATGCGCTGCCCCGATGACACCAAGGGAACAACGCCCGACGGCAGATAGAGGTCGGTGCGACTGCCGAAACGGATGAGTCCATAACGCTCGCCGGCGCGCACGGTCTGGCCCGGCCGCAAATGGCAGACGATTCGCCGCGCCACCAGGCCGGCGATCTGCACCACCACGGCCTTGCGGCCATCGGGCAGCGTGAGGCTGACCGCCTGGCGCTCGTTCTCGTCGCCGGCCTTGTCGTCCGAAGCCGAAAGAAACCGGCCGGGATGATAGGCCACGACATCGACGATGGCGTCGACCGGGATGCGGTTGATGTGCACGTCGAAGACGCTGAGGAAGGTACTGATGCGCATCATCGGCTGCTCGCCCAGGCCCAGCTCGCGCGGCGGCACCGCCTCCTCGACCTTCAGCACCAGCCCGTCGGCCGGCGCCACGAACAGGCCGGCTCGCGCCGGCGTCAACCGCGGCGGATCGCGAAAGAAATAGACGCACCAGCCAGTGGCGATGAACAGCGGCCAGAACAGCGGCGTCCAGGCCAGCACCAGCGTCACACCGGCGAAGATGGCGATGAAGCGCCAGCCCTCGCGGTGGATGGGGATCAGGAAATTGGCCAGCATGGGCTCATTGAGGCTTGGGGATGACGAACACCTGGCCGGGATAGATCAGGTTGGGGTCGCGGATCTGGTTGCGGTTGGCTTGATAGATCGCCGTATAGCGCTCGCCGCCACCCAGCGTGCCGCGCGCGATGTTCCACAGATTGTCACCGCGCACGACGGTCACGGGTTCGCCCGGCTTCGCCTTCACCCGCTCGAACGGCACCTCCAGCCGATGCGCCACGCCGGGGCCGCCGGCGGTCAACCGATCGATGCGCAGGCGCTGCGGACCGTGCGGCGTCGGCTGTCCGGGTGACAGGGTCCATTTCCCGTCGGCGCCAGCGACGGCGCTGCCAACGGGCCGGTTATTGAGATAGATGCGCACCGTCTCGCCGGGGTTGGCCTGACCGGAGATCGTCATGTGGCCGAGCTCGTCGTAGTCGACGGTGCCAAGCACGAGATCGCCGGCGCGCGCCAGCGGCGGGCTCTGCAGCACCTGGCTGGCACCGCCCGGCGCCGTTGGCGTCGCGACCACCAGCGGTGCTGCGGGCGGCGTCGGTGCCGATGCAGTGCCAGGTGGGGGCGATGCCGGAGCTGCGGCGTCCGGCTTCGCCGGCTCAACAGCCGGTGGCGCCGACGCGACGGGTGGCGGAGCGGCAGCCAACGGCGGAGGTTCAGCAGGCGTCGGAATGACGACGGCGACCGTGCGATCCGACGGCACGGGCGTGCCGCCGGGTGGCGTCTGCACGAGGCGGACTTCGTGTCCACCCGGTGGCAACGGGGCATCGAGGATTGCCACCCACTCACCGCGCGGATCGGCCTCGACCGTCGCGACTGTACGCCCGTCGACCTGCACCTCGACCTTCGCGCCCGCCGGCGCGCGGCCCGAAACCACCGCGCGGCCGTCACGCACGAAGACGTTGTCGAAGGTCGGCGGTGCGGCCGCTGGATTCGGTGCCGGCGGCGCGAGATCCACCGGCGGCGGCTCGGGCGCCAGCGGCACGTCGACCCTTTGCGGCTCCGCGGCCGGTGGCGCAGCAGGCGCGGGTGTCGCCGTAGCCGGCGCCGGTTCACTGGCCTGCGGCGGCGCCGGAGGCGGTGGCTCGCTGGGCTTGGCCTCCGTCGGCGGCGGCGGTGCGGTGGGCTTGGCCTCTGTCGGGGACGGAGGCGTCGGGGCTGGGGGGCTTGGCGGGGTGGCAGCCTGCTTGGGTTCACCGGGAGGTGTGCGGACCTGGTCAAGCAGCGCGGCCACCTGGGGCTGGTCGCGCATCAGCCAGACGCCACCACCGATCAACAACAGCAACAGCAGAAGAGCGACGACCACGCGGCCGGAACGGCGGCGCGGCGGCTCGTCCTGGGCGGTGACGGTCCGGGCGACCGCTTCCCGGGCGGCTGCCCGCGGAGACGTGGCCAACGGCATGGAGGCCGCCGCGGCCTCTACAGACGGCGGCGGTTCGACTGGTGCCGGCCGCGACACGGCACGTCCGGGAACCACGGTTACCGGCACGTCGGCGGCGGGCGGCGCGGCGGTGACCGGCGCCAGGGTCACACTACCTTCGCCATTCGGTGCTTCCCTGGGCGGGCCATCCGGCGACAGGCGGGCCGCCAGCGCCGAGACGGCAGCGCGGATCGCCTCCTCATCCGTCGGCAACGGGCCGGTATCGGACGGGGGGGTGGGCGGCTTGGCGGAGTCAGTCATCGCGCTCCTGGCCGGGCTGGACGATTTCCGGCGTTCATGCCACGACAATCATGGCAAACATGCGCCCGGCGGAAAACCGCCGGCCACCCTCCCCTCTCCCGCTTCCTGACCCGTGATGTCAATTATTCGTTCGATCTGCGTCTTCTGTGGTTCGCGTCCCGGCGACGAACCGGTCTACGTCGAGGAGGCGCGGCGGTTTGGCGCGCTGCTCGCGCAGGCGGGCATTACGCTGGTCTATGGCGGCGGCGGGCTGGGGCTGATGGGCGCCGTGGCCGACGGCGCGCTCGATGCCGGCGGCTATGTCGTGGGCGTGATCCCCGACTTCCTGATCCGTGCCGAGGCCGGGCACGGCAGGCTGAGCGAGCCGGTGATCGTCACCACCATGCACGAGCGCAAGATGGCCATGTTCGAGCGCTCCGATGCGTTCGTCGTGCTTCCCGGCGGGATCGGCACGCTCGAGGAGCTGTTCGAGATCATGTCCTGGCGCACCCTGGCGCTGCACGAGAAGCCGATGGTGATGCTGAACACCGCCGGTTACTGGACGCCGCTGCTCGACCTGATCGAACGCGTCATCGGCCGGCGGTTCGCCAGCGCCAACGTGCGCGACTCCATCCGCTTCGTCGACTCGGCCTCCGACGTTCTGCCGGCGCTGCAGACCATGCCGCGCGGCTCGCTGATGAAGCCGCTGGACCGAACCTGACGCCTCGCCGGCTGCGTGAGATTGCCTTTGCTTCACGGCGATGCAACAAGACAGGCCACAATCAGCATTCGATCAACTCGCCCGAACGGAAGCGGCGCACGGAGGTGCAAGCATGTCAGATCTCGAAATCGTCTGGACGAAGGTCGATGAGGCGCCCGGGCTCGCCACCTTTTCCCTGCTGCCGATCGTTCAGGCCTTCGTCGGCACGGCCGGCGTGAAGGTGAAGCTGAAGGACATTTCGCTGACCGGCCGCATCATCGCCAACTTCCCCGACAAGCTGAAGCCCGAGCAGAAGATCAACGACGAGCTCAGCGAGCTCGGCAAGCTCGCGATGCGCCCCGAGGCCAACATCATCAAGCTGCCCAACATCTCCGCCTCGATCCCGCAGCTCAAGGCCGCGATCAAGGAGCTGCAGGGCAAGGGCTACGATGTACCGAACTATCCGGACAGCGACGCCACGCCGGCGGACAAGGAAATCCGCGCGCGCTACGGCAAGGTGCTGGGCAGCGCCGTCAATCCAGTGCTGCGCGAGGGCAATTCCGACCGCCGCGCCGCCGGCGCGGTGAAGGCCTATGCGCGCAGCCATCCGCACAAGATGGGCGCCTGGAGCAAGGACTCCAAGACGCGCGTGATGCACATGTCGGGCAACGACTTCTATGGTTCGGAAGTCGCCACCACAGTTGCGGCGCCGACGAGCGCTCGCATCGAGCTGGTCGCCAAGGACGGCGCGACGACGGTGCTGAAGCCCAAGATCCCGCTCAAGGCCGGCGAAATCATCGACTGCTCGGTGATGAATGCCAAGGCATTGGACGCCTTCTATGCCGCCGCGATCGAAGCGGCCAAGAAGGACGGCATCCTGTTCTCGCTGCATCTCAAGACGACCATGATGAGGATCTCCGATCCCATCCTGTTCGGCCATTGCGTGTCCGTCTTCTTCGCCGACGTGTTCGCCAAGCACGGCGCCACGCTGAAGAAGATCGGCGTCGATCCCGACATCGGCGTCGGCGAGATGATGACCAAGATCGAGACCCTGCCCGAGGCCGAGAAGGCCGCGATCAAGGCTGACATCCAGGCCGAGTACGCCAAGCGACCCGGCCTCGCGATGGTCAACTCCGACAAGGGCATCACCAACCTGCACGTGCCGAGCGACGTGATCATCGACGCCTCGGTGCCGGCGATGATCCGCGAGTCGGGCAAGATGTGGGGCGCCGACGGCAAGCTGTACGACTGCATCGCAGCGATCCCCGACCGCTGCTACTCGCCCCTCTTTCAAGCCGTCATCGAGGATTGCAAGGCGCACGGCGCCTTTGACCCGAAGACGATGGGCACGGTTCCCAACGTCGGCCTGATGGCGCAGGCCGCCGAGGAGTATGGCTCGCACGACAAGACGTTCCGCATTCCCGCCGACGGCACGGTCAACGTGGTCGCCGAGGACGGCAAGGTCCTGATGACCCAGAAGGTCGAGACCGGCGACGTCTTCCGCATGTGCCAGGTCAAGGACGAGCCGATCCGTGACTGGGTCAAGCTCGCCGTGCGCCGCGCGCGGCTCACCAACACGCCGGCGGTGTTCTGGCTCGACGCCAAGCGCGCGCACGATGCGCAGCTGATCGCCAAGGTCGAGAAGTACCTCAAGAACGAGGACACCAAGGGCCTAGACATCCGCATCCTGGCGCCGGTCGAGGCGATGAAGGTATCGCTCGAGCGCATCCGCAATGGGCAGGACACGATCTCCGTCACCGGCAACGTGCTGCGCGACTACCTGACCGATCTGTTCCCCATTATGGAGCTCGGTACCTCGGCCAAGATGCTGTCGATCGTGCCGCTGCTGCAGGGCGGCGGGCTGTTCGAGACCGGGGCTGGCGGTTCGGCGCCCAAGCATGTCGAGCAGTTCCAGCACGAGGGCTACCTGCGCTGGGATTCGCTGGGCGAATTCCTGGCGCTGGGCGCGTCGCTGGAGCATCTCGCGCAGACCACTGGCAACGAGGACGTGAAGGTCCTGGCCGAGACGCTCGACGAGGCCAACGGCCAGATCCTCGAGCACAACCGCTCACCGGCCCGCAAGGTTGGCGAACTGGATAATCGCGGCACCCATTTCTACCTCGCCCTATATTGGGCACAGGCGCTGGCCCGGCGCGACAACAGCACGGCGCTGTCGGCCCGCTTCAAGCCACTGGCGAAGGCGCTCGAGGAGAACGAGGCCAAGATCGATGCCGAGCTGATCGCCGCGCAGGGCAAGCCGGTGGACACCGGCGGCTACTATCTGCCGGATCAGAAGAAGACATCATCAGGGATGCGGCCGAGCAAGACGCTGAACGACGCGCTCGCCGCTCTCTGACGCAGCGTAAGGCGAGCCACCTCGGGGTGACCGGGGCGGCTCGCCAAACGACAGGTAACACCATGCCGAAGATCAAGGTGCAGAACCCGGTCGTCGAGATGGACGGCGACGAGATGACCCGCATCATGTGGGCGTTCATCAAGGACAAGCTGATCCGTCCCTATCTCGACATCGACCTGAAGTACTACG
>JAFAZJ010000037.1 GCA_019239835.1 Alphaproteobacteria bacterium
ATCGCCGAGGCCGTGCTGAAGGGCGCTTTGCCCGAGTCCGTGGCGCCCTTCCATCCTCGCCGGTTCAAGGAAGCAGGTCATGTTCCAGAGGCTGCCTGACACCGCGACGGCCGCCGACTTCACAGTCGAGGTCGACGGCACGACCTGCGCGGCCCGGGCCGGCGACACGGTCGCTGCCGTGCTGCTGATGGCCGGTGATGGACCGATGCGCCGCTCGGTGGTCTCCGGCGCACCCCGCGCGGCGTACTGCATGATGGGCGTGTGCTTCGAATGCCTGGTCGAGGTCGATGGCCTGCCCTCGCAACAGGGTTGCCTCGTGCAAGTCCGCCCGGGCATGCGCATCAAGCGTCAGAACGGCCGGCCGGAGATCGCCCCATGACCGAGTCGTTCGATCTGGCAGTGGTCGGCGCAGGCCCGGCGGGTCTTGCCGCGGCCATTCGCTCCTCGGCGCTGGGACTGAAGACGGTGGTCGTCGACGAGCAGCCCGCACCGGGCGGCCAGATCTATCGCGCCGTTGAGGCGACCAGCCGTAGCCCGCGAGCAGCGGCGCTTGGCCCCGATTACCTGCGCGGCCGCGAACTGGTCGAGCGCTTCCGCGCCAGCGGTGCGCACTATCAGCCCTCGACGCAGGTCTGGCAGATCGAGCCGTCGTGGTCGCTCTTCGCCAGCACCGCCGCGAGCACGCACGTGGTCTCGGCGCGGCATCTGCTGCTGGCCGTGGGAGCGACAGAGCGGCCGGTGCCGTTCAGCGGTTGGACCCTGCCGGGCGTAATGACCGTGGGCGCAGCGCAGATCATGCTCAAGACCAGCTTCATGGTGCCCAAGCCGCCGTTCTGGATCGCGGGCCAGGGGCCGCTGGTCTTGCTCTACGCCACGCAACTTCTCGATGCCGGCATACGGCCCGACGGCCTGCTGCTGACGACACCCAAGGGTGCGATTGGACGCGCGCTCGGTCACGTTGGCGGTGCACTGTCGGGCTGGCGATATCTGCGCAAGGGATTGGCGATGATGCGCCGACTCAAGCGCTCGGGCGTGCCGATTCTGTCGGATGTCGAGGGCATCGAGGCCATTGGCGGCGAAAGGCTGGAGCGGGTCAGCTATCGCCGCGCAGGCGTGACGCAGAACGTCGCCGCCAGCACGCTACTGGTGCACGAGGGCGTCGTGCCTAGCACGCACATGAGTCTTGCACTGGGCGCCGCGCACGATTGGGACGATGCGACCCTGTGCATGAAGCCGCGCCTCGACGATTGGGGCAAGGCCTCCCTGCCCGGCCTCTCCATCGCTGGCGATTGCGGCGGCATCGGTGGTGCAGAAGCGGCGGCCGTTCAGGGCGAGATCGCAGCGATTGGCGCGGCACAGGCGCTGGACAAGCTCGATGACGCGGCCGCGCAGCGTGACGCCCTGCCCCTGCGCAAGGCGCTGGCGGCGCATCTCGCGATCCGTCCATTCCTCGACGCGATCTATCGTCCGCGCGCCGCCATCCGCACGCCCGACGACAACGTGATCGTCTGCCGCTGCGAAGAGCGTACGGCGAAAGACGTGCGCGACGCCGTGGCGAGCGGCTGCATCGGTCCGGCGCAGGTGAAATCGTTCACGCGTGCTGGCATGGGTCCCTGCCAAGGCCGGCAATGCGCGCTGACGCTCACCGAGCTGATCGCCTCGGCGCGTGGCGTCAGCCCGGCCGAGGCCGGCTATCTGCGCATCCGCCCGCCGCTGAAGCCCGTTACCATCGGCGAGCTGGCGGCGCTGGATGAAGCGTCGGCCAAGGAGCCGGCATGACGCCCGACGTCATCGTCATCGGTGGCGGTCTGCACGGCTGTGCCGCGGCCATGAACCTGAGCGCGCGGCAGTGCCGCGTGCTGGTGCTGGAGCGTTCGGCGGTCGCGCGCCACGCCTCGGGCGCAAGCGCTGGCGGCGTGCGCACCCTCAATCGCGATCTCGCCGAGGTGCCGCTGTCGTTGATCGCCGCCCGGATGTGGGACGATATCGAGAGCCTCGTCGACGACGATTGCGACTACCACGCGCACGGCCAGCTCAGGGTCGCGGAGACCGAGGTCGAGCTTGCGAGCCTGGAGGCGCGGCGGCAGCAGATGCTGGCACTGGGCTACAGCCACGAGGTGGTGATCGACCAGGCGGAGCTGCGCCGCCGCGCGCCGACGATCGGACCGCAATGCGTCGGTGCATTGATGGTCGAGACCGACGGTGCCGCCGATCCCTATCGCACGACGCACGCCTTCCGTCGCAAGGCCGAGAGACTGGGCGCACAATTCATCGAGGGCGCCTGTGTTACGGCGCTCAGCCGTCAGGGCACCGTCTGGCAGGTGACGACGCCGGCCGCGCGCTACGAGGCGCCCACCATCGTCAACTGCGCCGGTGCCTGGTCCGACGAGATCGCCGCCATGATCGGCGATCGCGCGCCGCTGCAGACGCGCTGCTCGATGATGATGGTCAGCGAGCGCGTGGCGCCTTTCCTCGGGCCCGTGGTCAGCGCCGTCAACCGCAAGCTCTCGTTCAAGCAGACCGACGACGGCACGGTGGTGATCGGCGGCGGCCACCAGGGCCGGCCGGACCGTGCGCACGAGAGCTACCAGCTCGATGGCCGTCGGCTGGGCGAGAGCGCGACCGCCGTCGCCGCGATCTTTCCGACGATGCGCCGCGTGCGCATCGTGCGCGCCTGGGCCGGGCTGGAGGCGCAGACGCCGGATCACCTGCCGATCATCGGCCCGTCGCCCTCGGCGCCCGGCTTCTTCCACGCCTTCGGCTTCTCCGGCCACGGCTTCCAGCCGGCCCCCGCGGTCGGCCGCGCGCTGGCCGATCTGGTGATCGACGGCGGAACCCAGATGCCGATCGCCCCCTTTGCGCTCGACCGGTTCGCCACATCAGGCAAGGCGGCGTGAGCCGTGCTGCGCTACGTCGCCAAGCGCCTGCTGTTCACCTTGCCGATCCTCTTTGTCGTCGCGACCTGCGTCTTCCAGCTCGCCCGCGTGGTGCCGGGCGATCCGGCGTTGGTCATCCTTGGCGACCAGGCCAACGCCGAGGCGCTGCAGGCGCTACGCCAGCGAATGGGCCTGGATCGCTCGCTGATGGCCCAATACCTCAGCTTCCTGTGGGACACGGTGCGCGGCGATCTTGGCCTGTCGCTGTCAAGCAATCGCACCGTGTGGTCCGAGATCAGCGCGGTGCTGCCGTTCACGATCGAGCTGACCATCGCGGCGACCTTCGTCGGCGTTGTCCTTGGCGTGCCGGTCGGCGTCCTGGCTGCGCTCAGGCGCAATCGCGTCGCTGACTACGTCACGCGCCTGCTGTCGCTGGCCGGGCTGTCCTTCCCGGCGTTCGTGTCGGGGATCCTGCTGCTGCTGGCGTTCGCCGTGCAGCTACGCTGGTTCCCGGTGGTCAGCCGCATCGTTATCAACGACCCGCTCACGCGGCTGCACAACCTCGTCCTGCCATCCATCAACCTCGGCCTGATCATGGCCGCCTATGTGACGCGCGTGACACGCTCCTCTATGCTGGGCGTGCTCACCGAGGATTACATGCGGACCGCGCGGGCCAAGGGGCTGAGCCGCCGCCGTATCGTCTGGAGCCACGGCCTGCGCAACGCGCTGATCCCGATCGTGACGGTGGTGGGCCTGTATTTCGGCACCATGATCGGCAACTCGGTGCTGACCGAGATCGTCTTCAACCGGCCCGGCGTCGGCAAGCTGATCCTGGGCGCCTTGCAATCGCGCGACTACACGCTGCTGCAGGGCCTGATGATCGTCTTCGCGTTCTTCGTCGTGATGGTCAACCTCTGCACTGACCTGGTCTACGGCTTGATCGATCCCAGGGTGAAGGCGCGATGAGCACGCGTACGGCCAACCCGATGTGGAGTGCGCTGGCGTCGGCCTTCCGCACCAACAAGACCTCCTGGGTCGGCTTCGTGATGATCGTGCTGATCATCCTCGCTGCGCTGCTGGCGCCGGTACTCGCACCAGCCGATCCGATCGAGCAGGACATCCTGCGCAAGCTCGAGCCACCGAGCGCCGAGTCGATACTGGGCACCGACTCATTCGGCCGCGACATCCTCTCGCGCATCCTCTATGGCGCGCGGATCTCGCTGGTCGTCGGTCTCGCCTCGATCCTGATTGCCTCGCTGATCGGCGGCGCGCTGGGCGTGATCGCGGGCTATGTCGGCGGCCGCGTCGACCGGCTGATCATGGGCGCCATGGACGTGATGCTGGCGTTCCCGACCCTGCTGCTGGGCCTGATGATCGTCGCCATGATCGGGCCCAGCCTGCAGAACCTGATCATCGCCATCGCATTGACCGAGATCGCGCCCTTCGCCCGCATCGCGCGTGCGCCGACCTTGCTGCTGCGCGAGCGTGAGTTCATCGAGGCCGGCCGCGCGCTGGGCTTCTCCGACCTGCGGCTGATGTTCGTGCACATCCTGCCTAACATCGTCTCGGACCTGGTCGTCATGGGCACCTTGTGGATGGCGCAGGCGATCCGCACTGAAGCCTCGCTCAGCTTCATCGGCCTGGGCGTGCCGCCGCCGACGGCGACCTGGGGCAGCATGGTGCGCGAAGGCTTCGAACATATCCTGGACGCGCCGTGGCTCGCTGTGCTGCCCAGCCTGGCGATCCTGCTGACCGTGATCGCGCTGAACATGCTGGGCGACGGCCTGCGCGACGCGATCGATCCCAAGCTGCGGCGCGAATGATGAGCCTGCTGAGCGTCAGCGGCCTGACCACCGAGTTCCGTACCGACGCGGGATGGCGCGCCGCCGTGCGCGACGTCGATCTGGAGGTCGGCGCCAACGAAACCCTGGCGATCGTCGGCGAATCGGGCAGCGGAAAGAGTGTCACGGCGCTGTCGATCCTGCGTCTGCTGCCCGAGGCCGGCGCACGCATCGCCGGCGGCTCCTGCCTGTTCGAAGGCCGGGATCTCGCCCATCTCGACGAAACCGCGATGCAGGCGATCCGCGGCGCGCGCATCGGCATGGTGTTCCAGGAGCCGATGACGGCGCTCAATCCGACGATGACGATCGGCAACCAGATCGGCGAGGTGCTGGTGCGCCATCGCGGCATGCCGCGCGCGGAGGCGCGTGCCGAGACCTTGCGGCTGCTCGAGCGCGTGCGGCTGCCCTCGCCGGCACGGCGCATCGACGACTATCCGCACCAGTTCTCCGGCGGCATGCGCCAGCGCGTCGTCATCGCCATGGCGATCGCCTGCCGGCCGGCGCTGCTGCTGGCCGACGAGCCGACGACGGCGCTCGACGTCACCATCCAGGCGCAGATCCTGCGGCTGCTGAAGGAGCTGCAGCGCGAGAACGGCATGGGCATGATCTTCATCACCCACAACCTCGGAGTCGTGGCGCAGATCGCCGACAGGGTCGCGGTGATGTATGCCGGCCGTATCGTCGAGTCCGCGCCCGTCGACGAGATCTTCGCACGGCCGCTTCATCCCTATACGCGCGGGCTGCTGCAGGCCATGCCGCGACACGACCGCATGCAGGATCTCGAACCGATCCCCGGTGCCGTGCCGTCGATTCGCGAGACCATCGTCGGCTGCGCCTTCGCGCCACGCTGCCCGTTGCGCATCGCGCGTTGCGTCGAGGCACCACCGCTCGATGCCGTCGGCGAGAACCATGCCGTTCGCTGCTGGGTTGCGGCCGAGAAGGTGCCGGCATGAGCGACGGCCTAACCGTTTCCGGACTCTCGAAGACCTTTGTGTCGGGTGGCGGTCTGCTCGGCGGCCCGGAGCAACGCGTGCGCGCGGTCGACGATGTCTCGTTCGCTGTCGAGGAACAGGGCTCCCTCGGCCTCGTCGGCGAATCCGGTTGCGGCAAGTCGACGGCGGCGCGCTGCGTGCTGCGCCTGATCGAGCCAGATGCGGGGGCCATCCACTATGCCGATATCGACATCGCCAAGGCCGGACGGCACGAGCTTGTACGCATCCGCCGCCGCATCCAGATCGTCTTCCAGGATCCCTACTCCTCGCTCAACCCGCGTCGCACCATCCGCCAGACGCTGACCGAGCCGTTGCGCGTGCACGGCGTGTGCGCCGGTCGTGAGGCAGATGAGCGGGCCGGCCAGATGCTGAGCGAGGTCGGTTTGTCGCGCGACGTGCTCAATCGTTATCCGCACGAATTCTCCGGCGGCCAGCGCCAGCGTGTCGGCATCGCCCGCGCGCTGATGCTCGAACCGTCCTTCGTCGTCGCCGACGAGCCGGTGTCGGCGCTCGATGTCTCGGTGCAGGCCCAGGTGCTGCGCCTGCTGGCCGATCTCCGGGATCGGCGCCGGCTCGGCTTCCTGTTCATCTCGCATGACCTCGGGGTGATCCGGCATTTCTGCAAGCAGGTCGCGGTGATGTATCTCGGCCGCATCGTCGAGCAGGGTCCGGTCGAGGAGCTGTTCCGCGAACCCCTGCATCCCTACACACGCCTGCTGCTCGACAGCTCGCCGGTGCCCGACCCGGCGGCGCGTCGCGACCTGTCTGAGGAAACCGGTGAAGTGCCGTCGGCCAGCAACCCGCCGCCGGGCTGCGCCTTCCATCCGCGCTGCCCGCACGCCATGCCCGTGTGCCGCGAGATCAGGCCGGCCACGACATCGCCCGCGCCCAACCGGCTGGTCGCCTGCCATCTTTACGGCTGACTGGCCTGGGCTGCTTCTTGCATGATGGGCGGCATGACGAAGCCGTTCCACCTCGCCTGGTTCCTGTCGCAGGGCTATGGCCCGAAAACCTGGCGCACCGCCTGGCCCGGCGCCGACGTCGATCGCTGGATGATGCCCGACCTGTTCATCGACCTCGCCAAGGGCATGGACCGGGCGTGCTTCGACTATCTGATCATCGAGGATTCCTCGAACGTGCCCTACACCTACAAGGGCACGCACGACACCTACCTGCAATACGCCGCCTCGACGCCCAAGCTCGACCCGGCCGTCCTGGTGCCCTACCTGGCGCAGCAGACCAAGCACGTCGGCCTGGTGCCGACACTGTCGGTCAGCGAGTACCCGCCATACCTGCTGGCGCGCCTGGTGAACTCGCTCGACCACACGACCGAGGGCCGCATCGGCTGGAACTGCGTCACCGGCAGCAACGACGGCGCGGCGCAGAACTACGGCCACGAGAAGCACCGGCCGCACGACGAACGCTACGACGTGGCCGACGAGTTCTGCGAGGTCGTCACCCGACTGTGGGAAGCGTGGGAGCCCGACGCCGTCGTGCTCGACCGCGACAAGCCGATGTTCGCCGACGGCAACAAGGTGCATGCCATCCACCACGAGGGGAAGTACTTCAAGGTGCGCGGGCCGATCAATGCGCCGCGCTCGCCGCAGGGCCGCGTGCCGATCTGCCAGGCTGGCGGCTCGCCGCGCGGCCAGCAATTCGCCTCGCGCTGGGCCGACACCATCATCACCGAAGGCGGCGGCAGCGCCGCGTCGATGAAGGCCTATCGCGACAAGGTGCGCGCCGACGCCGTCGCGATCGGTCGCGATCCCGACAGCATCAAGGTGCTGTTCCTCGCCCATCCGATCATCGACGTGACGATGGAGTCGGCACGCGAGCGCCAGCGCCTCGAGCAGGCCGCCGCGCTCGAGCACATGGACATGCAGCTCTCCAGCATGTCGCGCCTGACCGGCATCGACTTCTCCAAGCTGCCCTTCGACGAGCCGCTGCCCGACACGCTGACCACCAATGGCCATCAGTCGGCGCTGGCGAAATGGATCGGCAAGACGCCGCGCTCGCTGGTCACCACCTGGGCGACCAAGGCGGGTATCGACTACACCGGCACGGCCGACCACGTCGCCGGCATGATGCAGGAGATCATGCAGGAAGTCGGCGGCGACGGCTTCCTGATCTTCCACGGCTATTTCGAACGACGCTACATCATGGAAGTGTGCGACGGGCTGGTCCCGGAATTGCAACGCCGCGGCCTGGTGCGGAAGGCATATGCGCACAAGCACTTCCGCGATAACCTGATGGAGTTCTGAGGTCTTGTGACGGACAGGGCCTCGCTTTCGGAAGGGGCATCCGATGAATGAACAGGACCTGCGTAATCTGATCTCGCGTGTCAAAGACGGTCGCCTGTCGCGCCGCGCCTTCGTGCGTCGCATGGCGGCGGTGGGCTTCGGCGCGCCACTGGCGGTGCAGCTCCTGGCGCATGGCGACGTGGCCATGGCCCAGACCCGAGCCGCGGTTTACAAGCCGACCAAGCGCGGCGGCGGCGGCGTCTTGAAGGTACTGTGGTGGCAGGCGCCGACCCTTCTGAATCCGCACTTCGCCGTCGGCACCAAGGACCAGGACGGCTCGCGCCTGTTCTACGAGCCGCTGGCGGCGTGGGACGCCGACGGCAATCTACGGCCGATTCTCGCGGCCTCGATTCCCAGTCGCGAGGACGGCACGCTCGCGGCCGACGGCAAGTCGGTGACCTGGAAGCTCAAGCAGGGCGTGACCTGGCACGACGGCAAGCCGTTCACCGCCGATGACTGCGTCTTCACCTGGCAGTACGTGCGCGATCCGGCGACCGCGGCGGTGACAAATGGCAGCTACAAGGACGTCGAGGTCGAGAAGATCGACGACTTCACGGTGAAGGTGAAGTTCGCTGAGCCGACGCCGTTCTGGGCAGATGCCTTTGTCGGCTGGCCAGGCTGCGTCATTCCCAAGCATCTGTTCAGCGACTATGCAGGCGGCAAGTCGCGCGAGGCGCCGACCAACCTCAAGCCGGTCGGCACCGGCCCCTACCTGTTCAAGGAGTTCAAGCCCGGCGACTTCGTCTCGGGCGTGATCAACCCCAACTACCATCAGGTCAACCGGCCGTACTTCGACTCGATCGAGATGAAAGGCGGCGGCGACGCGGTGTCAGCGGCGCGCGCCGTGCTGCAGACCGGCGAGTTCGACTTCGCCTGGAACCTGCAGGTCGAGGACGAGATCCTCCTGCGCCTCGAGAAAGGCGGCAAGGGCAAGGTCGAGCTCGCCCTCAGCGGCGCCATCGAGCG
Source organism: Alphaproteobacteria bacterium (assembly GCA_019239835.1). Lineage (GTDB taxonomy): Bacteria > Pseudomonadota > Alphaproteobacteria > Reyranellales > Reyranellaceae > JAFAZJ01. The sequence goes on from JAFAZJ010000037.1 coordinate 8,976, forward strand.
CATCCAGCTCAACAACTGCGATCCGTGGACCGAGGTCGACGGCGAGCGCGCCAGCCTGAAGACCAAGCATCCGACCCTCACCGATCCGGCGGTGCGCCAGGCGCTGGCCCTGCTGATCGACCGCGCCTCGGTCGAGAAGCACATCTATGGCCGCACCGGCGTGGCCACACCCAACATGATCAACAACCCCGAGCGCTT
>JAFAZJ010000137.1 GCA_019239835.1 Alphaproteobacteria bacterium
GGGGTGCTCCTCGACGATGCCGGCCATGGTGCTGAAGTCGACCACACGGTCGGGATCGATGTGGTGGATCGCAACGCCGATACCCGGACCCAGCGTGATGGTGTCGCGGCCGATCAGCAGGACCGGCGGCAGCGCCATCGGCCGGCCGCAGGCGACGCAGACCGTCGGCATCAGGGTCTGGCCCTTCACGCCCTGTCGCGGCGCCTGGTCGTAGCGGCAATGCTGGCAGGTGACGCAGCCATCGACCATGCGGGCGAAATTGGTGCGCCATTCCGGCTCCAGCACGCGCTCGCCGGGCTGGCGCAGGCCGACCGTGAAGGAGCGGGTGAACAGCGAGCGGATCGCCGGCGTGAGCGAATTCCAGCGCGCCACGATGGCGTCGTGCACGCCCGGCACCGGGCCGTTCGACTGGTCCTGTGGATCGAAGATGAAGACCGGGTTACGGCCGTAGAGGCTGGTCTCGGCTCTCGAGTCCATGATCTGGACTTCGTTCTCGCGCCGCCCATCGAGCGGATGCCAGCTATGGATGATGTAGAAAAACAGCACCGCCATGGAAAAAAGGTCGGTCTTGGTGCTGGGCAGGGTCTCGCGCCGCACCACCTCGGGCGCCATGAACTTGCGCGTGCCGAAGACGGCGGCGTCCATGCCGTCGATATCGACGTTGTCGTTGTCGCAGATCAGGATGTCGCCGCTCTGCGTATGGAAGAAGATGTTGCCGAAATTGATGTCCTGGTAGCAGAAGCCGCGCGCATGCAGCTCCAGAAAGTTCTGGGCGATGCGCAGGCAGACCATGATGCGCCGCGACAGCGACAGCTCGACGCGCTTGGGCGGCCGCGCGATCAGGTCGCGCATGCCGTTGTAGTCGCCGTCGCGCAGCGGCATGACGTAGCCGAAGCTGTTGGAACCGGCGATCTCGACCAGGTCGATGGGCCACAGGAAGCGGTCGGTCGGGGGACCGATGCCGATGGCGCGCGACAGCCTCGCCCGCAAGGTGCGATCGATCGAGGCGATATCGTCGTGATACCACTTCAGGGCGAAGCGCGTGCCTTCGATGGCGACGGCATAGACCGCGCCCTGGCCGCCAGCTCCCAGGAGGTTCTCGACATGCCCCCGGCGCCGCCCGTGCACGGTCACCAGCGGCGTACCGCGTGGCAATTCGTCGTTGGTGCTGCTCATCCGACCCGTCCCGGCCCGCTCTCCGCCAGGCGACGGCCGCACCGCCACCTGACCAGACCGGGACGCGGCGCAGACTACATGTCGCCTCGTCGGTTTTCTAGCGTCGGGAATCGCCTGATGGTAAGAGTGCTGATCCCAGTTCCAGTCGGGCCGCGCCCTTGAACCGCCGTCTGTCCACCCTGCTGCACGGCGACCTCGTCGGCTTCAGCCGGATGATGGAGGCGGCCGAAACCACGACCGTCGCGGCCGTGAAATGGGCCCAGACCCAGGTCTGGGAGCCGGCGATCCAGCGCGGCAGCGGCCGGCTGATCAACACCGCGGGCGACGCCTTCCTGGTCGAATTCGAGCAGACGCCGCTCGCCATCCGCTGCGCCCTGGAGATCCAGTCCGACCTCGCCTTCCGTCAGCGCGAGCTGCCGGCCGAGCGCCGGCTGACCTTCCGCATCGGCATCAACCGCGGCGAGGTGCGTGTCGACGGCACCAACATCTTCGGCACGGCGATCAATGTCGCCGCCCGCCTGCAGGCGCTGGCCTCGCCCGGCACGATCTTCGTCTCGGCCGCGGTGCGCGACGAGATGGGCGATCCCGAGGGCTTCGCCTTTGCCGATCGGGGCGAGATGTCGCTGAAGAACATCGCCCGGCCGGTGCGCGTCTACGAGATCGCGGTCGATGTCGCGGGTCAGGTGCGCACCCACATCGTGCGCGAGCGCTGGCGCGTCGTCGGCCGGCGACGCAATGGCGGGCCGATCGATGTCACCCTGGATGCCGCGGCGCTGGCGACGGCCGAGGGCATCATCGTCGGCCGGGTGCCCGACCAATGCCACCTGACGGTCGACGACATCAGCGTCTCGCGCCGGCATTTCCGCCTGCGGCAGCTGACGGGCGAGATGCTGTCGATCGAGGATCTCGGCTCGACCAACGGCACCTATATCGCCGGGCGCCGCCTGACGCCGGGTGAGCCGATGTCGATCGCCGCCGGCACCAACATCAGCTTCGGCGAGGTCACGATCAACGTCGCGCGCGTGCCGGCCCCGGGCGAGTCGACGAAGTTCTGATCCTCGCATAGCCTCGCGCCATGGCGAGGTCGTTCGACATCCGGACAATGTCCGCGGCCGATCTGGCGCGCGCGCTCGACTGGGCCGCCGCCGAGGGCTGGAATCCCGGTCTCGACGACGCGCGCGCCTTCCACATCGCCGATCCGCAGGGTTTCCTCGTCGGTCTGCTCGATGGCACGCCGATGGGCTGCGTGTCGGTCGTGCGCTATGGCAGCGGTTTCGGCTTCCTCGGCTTCTACATCACGACACCAGAGGGACGCGGCAAAGGCTACGGCATCCAGCTCTGGAATGCCGGCATGGCGAGGCTGACGGGGCGCAGTGTCGGCCTCGATGGCGTGCCGGCGCAGCAGGACAATTACCGCAAGTCGGGCTTTCACCTGGCCTGGCGCAACATCCGCTATCAGGGCGCCGCCGCGGCGCGCGGGTTGCCGCCGCCGGGCGTTGCGCTGACCGATGCCAAGACCTTGCCGTTCGAAGCAGTCGCGACCTACGACCGCCGCTTCTTCCCGGCGCCGCGCGATGGCTTCCTCGCCAACTGGATCGGCGCACCGGGCCACATCGCGCTCGCGGCGCTGCGCGACGGGTCGATGCAAGGGCTGGGCGTGATCCGTCCCTGCCGCTCGGGCTTCAAGATCGGCCCGCTCTACGCCGCCGATGCCGCCATCGCCGCCGCGTTGGTCGGTGGTCTGTGCGAGCGTGCCGGACCCGGCGTCGTCGCACTGGACGTGCCGGAGACGAATGCCAAGGCGGTGCATCTGGCGGAATCGCTGGGCATGGTGCCGGCCTTCGAGACCGCGCGCATGTATACCGGCGTCGATCCACAGATCGACGCCGCCGGTCTGTTCGGCGTCACCACCTTCGAGCTCGGCTGATGCGCCTGCTGTTGATCAATCCCAACACCACGCAGTCGATGACCGACAAGGTGCTGGCGGTCGCGCGCGCGGGCGTGAGCGACGAGGTCGAGCTGGTCGGCGCGACGGGCCGCTTCGGCGCCGCCTACGTCGCCAGCCGTGCCGCCTATGCCATCGCCGGCCACGCCGCGCTCGACGCCTGGGCGAACGCATCGGGCAACTTCGACGCGGTGGTGTTGGCCTGCTTCGGCGATCCCGGCCTCGACGCATTGCGCGAGATCTGCCCGGTGCCGGTGGTTGGCATGGCCGATGCCTCGCTGATGGTCGCGGCACAACTCGGCGCGCGGATTGGCATCGTCACTGGCGGCGAACGCTGGGGACCGATGCTGCGCGAGTTCGTGGCTGCTCGCGGCTTCACCGATCGCGTCGCCTCGATCCGCACCGTTGCACCGACCGGCGCCGACATCGCGCGCGATCCCGACGGGTCGCTGGCGCTGCTGGCGCAGTCCTGCCTGGCGGCCGTCGAGGACGGCGCCGATGTGGTGATCCTGGGCGGTGCCGGCCTCGCGGGTCTCGCGGATCGAATGGGGGACCGTGTGCCGGTGCCGCTGGTCGACGGCGTGATTGCCGCGATGGGCCAGGCCCTGACACTCGCCAGCCTTGGCGTCGGCAAGGCCACACGTGGCAGTCTTGCGCAAACACCATCGGTCGACAGCGTTGGCCTATCAACAGCGCTGGCGGCGAGTCTCGCTCAAAGGGGGAAATCATGACGAAGCCGTTGGACGGCAAGGTCGCGCTGGTCACCGGCGCGGGGAAAAATATCGGCCGGGCAGTCGCGCTAAAGCTTGCGGCCGACGGCGCGGCAATTGCCGTCAACGGTCGTGCCGATCGCGCCATCGTCGATGCCGTGGTCGGCGAGATCAAGGCCACAGGCGGCAAGGCGATGGCGGCGATGGGCGATGTCACCGATGCGCGCGCGGTCGAGCAGATGACGGCCGGCGTGATCGCCGATCTGGGCGGCATCGACATCGTTGTCAGCAACGCCGGCCTGCGCCGCCAGACCTCGTTCCTCGACATGCAGCTTCAGGAGTGGCGCGAGATCCTGTCTGTGGCGCTCGACGGCGCCTTCATCCTCGCCAAGGCGACGGTGCCGTCGATGATCTCGCGCGGCGGCGGCGCCTTTGTCGCCATGTCCGGCATCTCGACCCATGTCGGCACACCCAATCGCTGTCACGTCTCGGCGTCGAAAGCCGGGCTCGAAGGCCTGATGCGCGCGCTGGCGATCGAGCTGGCACCCAAGCGCATCACCTTCAACTGCGTCGCGCCCGGGGCGGTCGACACGACACGCGGTGCAACGGCGGGCCCGATGCCGGGCACCTTGGCTGATCGCGGCATTCCGCTTGCCCGCAAGGCCACGGTCGATGAGATCGCCGGTACGGTGCGTTACCTCGTCGGGCCGGAGGGCGCCTACACCACCGGCCAGACGATCCACGTCAACGGCGGCGTGTTCCTGACCTAGAGCGGCTCGTTTAGGAAGCGGTCGACCAGGCGGTCGGCGCCGGTGCGGTCGGTGAAGGCCAGGTGGCGCGCGAGATTGCGCGCCGAGGAGGCCAGGTAGAAGCGCTCGTACTGCTCGTTGCGGCTGGCCAGCGCGCTGCCGGCGTAGTCCCAGGCAAGCCGGAAGACGCGCACCCGCTGTTCGGCGGGCATGTCCTTGGCGCCGGGCAAGTAGCGGTCGATCAAGGGTCGCAGCGACGGGTCGGCGAATTGCGCCGCCGTCGGCGTGGCGAAGAGATTGTGCGAGCCGATCAGCCGGATGATCTCGTTCACCCTGGGGAACCACAGCGGCAGGGTGGCGCGCAGCGCGTGCAGGGGCCGCTGGTCGCAGGCCCAGAAGCCCATGCCCCAGTCGCGCGCGCCGGCTTCGGCGGCGAGCACGGCCGAGCGCGTGAACTCGGCGTAGGTCCAGATCTCGCCGATCATGCGCTGGGTCTCGGGATCGGCCGCGTTGATCGCCTCGGCCATGCGCAGCGCCACGCCCCAGGCGAATTCCAGCTTGGTGGCGGCGCGGATCATGGTTTGCTGCTGGATGTTGGGCGGCCAGCTGGTCTTCATCACCGTGTTGTAGGTGGTCAGATTGCGATCGATGAACACGCGATCGCGCGGTACCTCGACATCGTCGAAGATCACGAAGGCGTCCTGCTCGTCGAAGCGGCTCGACAGCGGATGGTCGAAGCGGTTGGACGACGCCGAGACGCTGTCGCGGCAGATGAATTTCAGTCCCGGCGCCGACATCGGCACGCAGAAGGAGACGGCGAAATCGTCGGCGCCCTCCGGCAACGGCGCGGCCGGATAGACGGCGATCTCGTCGGCGAAAGGCGCCAGCGTCGCCAGGATGCGCGCGCCGCGCACGACGATACCGTGCTCGGTATCGGCGACCTTGCGCAGCGAGTGCGGATCGCCGGCCTTCGGCGAGTCGCCACGCGCCTTGTCGATCGTCGGATGGACGATGGTATGCGTCAGGCTGATGTCGTGGCGGGCGAGGAATTTCTGATAGGCGACCAGGCGCGCGGCACCTTCCTCGTTGCCGTTGACGCCCCACTCGTCGGGTCGGCCGGCGAAGCCGGCGTAGGTGACGTTCATGTAGTCGGGCGTGCGGCCCATCAGGCCGACCGAGTACTCCGCCACGCGCCGCAACGCCTTGTGGCGCCGCTCGAGGTCGGCGCGCGAGCGCGGGATCATGTGGCTGGCGGCAATCTTCTCGCCGGTCTCCGGGTCGTCGATCAGGCACTCGTCTGCGTGGCGATGCTGCAGGTCGAAGACCTCGGCCAGCGCATGCGCCGCGCCGGTGAGCGCCGGATGGTCGACGACGTCGGCGACCCGATCGCCGCCGACCCAGACCTCGCGTGCGCCGCGCAGCCCCTTCAGGAACTGTTCGCCCGTGCGCGCCGGCATGGCGCTACTTCGCGCCGATCACGGCGGTGACGTCGCACTGCACCAGCGCATCGCCTTCGCCGGCCAGGCCCTGGGTGTGGCGTGCCGGCCGCGCATGCGCGTCGGGGAACATCTTCACCCACTCGGTATTGATCGCGTCGCGCTTGTGCGGCGCGCGCAGCCAGAAATTGATCTTCACGATGTCGTCGGTCGTGCCACCGGCGGCCTCGACGAAAGAGCGCACATGGCCGAACAGGCAGGCGAGCTGGCCGTCGAGCGATTCAGGCAGCTTGCCGGTCTTGGGATCGCGGCCGGCGATGATGCTCGACATCATCAGATTGCCGACGATGCTGGCGCCGGGAATCGGGTTGCTGTGCTTGAAGCCGTCGATCTCGATGCTGCGACGCTTGGCCATGCGTTCCCCCTTTGGTGGTATCCCCATCGATCCACCGCCGGGGCCGCGCGTCAAGGCGCGTCGTCGGGCACCGCCGGGAAATGCAGTGAGAATGTGGTGCCCTGTCCGGGCGCGCTATGCAGCGTAATGAAACCGCCGGATTGGTGGACGAAGCCGTGCACCGTGCTGAGGCCGAGCCCGGTACCGCCGCGCTCGCCCTTGGTGGTGAAAAACGGCTCGAAAACCTTGTCGCGCACGTCGGGTGACATGCCTTTGCCGGAGTCGGCGACCTGCAGCACGACCCAACTACCGACGCGCAGATCGGGGTCGCCCTCCGCCTCTCCCGGCGGGATCTCGCGATTGAACAGACGCAGGGTGATCTCGCCGTGTCCGTCGATGGCGTCGCGTGCATTGACGATCAGGTTCAATGCGGCCGTCTCGAGCTGCGTCGGATCGACGACGGCCGACCACAGGTCGGGTGCCGCGTTGACGAGGAGAGTGATCTCGCTCGGCACCGACGTCCTGAGGATGCCGCGGATCTGCTGCAGGACAACGCCGAGATCGGTGCGCGCGGGCGCCAGCTCCTGACGGCGGGCGAAGGCCAGCAATTGCTTCAGCAGGCTGGTGCCGCGATCGGCGGCGCTCATCGCCGTGTCGATCGTCTCGCCAGCCTGCTCGTCGGCGTTGTCCTGCAGGTCCTCGAGGCAGGCGACGATCACTGCCAGCAGATTGTTGAAGTCGTGGGCAATGCCGCCGGTGAGCTGGCCCAGCGCCTCGAGCTTTTGCGCCGAGCGCAGGCGCGCCTCGGCCTCGGCCAGCCGCTGCTCAGCGCGGTTCTGGCGGGTGATGTCGCGGATGTGCACCAGCCGCGCGTCGATACCGCGGAAGCTGATCGACACCGCATCGACCACGACGTCGAGCAGGCGGCCATCCTTGGCCATATGCCGCACGCGTCTTTGGACGGGCACCGTAACCCTCGAACTGCGCAGTCCCTCCGCGAGTTCCTCGCGTTCCTCCGGTGGGCGCAGCTGCGACACGCGCAGCGCCTGGAGCTCCTTGCGATCGTAGCCGTAGATCGCGCAGGCGGCCTGGTTGACGGCGAGGATGCGCAGATTGCGACGGGTGTAGACCAGCATCGGGCTGGGGTGGCGATCGAACAGGTCGCGGAACGTCACCTCGCTGTCGCGCAGCGCCTGCTCGGCCTGCACCCGCTTGGTGATGTCCGAGGCTGTGCCGCCATAGCCGAGGAACCGCCCGTCCGGGTCGAAGCGCGGCCGGCCGCTGATGCGGAAGGCGCGCAGGCCGTCCTCCTCGGTCTGCACCTGGTATTCGAAGCCGCGGAACTCCTCGTGCCGATCCAGCTTGCCGATGTAGTCGCGCCAATCGCCGCGCAGCACCTTGGCGCCGGGCATTTCCCAGCGTCGCCGGCCATAGGCGATGCGGTTGAGCACCGAGCCGACCTGGCGGCGACCGACGTCGAAGACGATGCGGTGCTCGGCGTCGGTCTCCCACGTCCAATCGGACGCCAGGTCGAGCAGCTCGCGATAGCGATCGGCAGCGTCCGCGAGCGAACGCGTCAGCAGGCGCCGCTCGAGCTCGGACTCCACCAGCCGCGCCATCGCCTCGAGGCTGGCGACGCGATCGTCGGGCAGGTCGGGACGCGGACGCGTATCGGAGACGCCGATCGTGCCGATGGGCTGCCGGTCGGAGGAGAAGATCGGCGCCGCCGCGTGGAAGCGCACGCGCAACCCGCCGGCGACCTGCGGATCCTCGCGCAAGCGGGGCTCGTCCAGCGTGTCGCGGATGACCTCAACCTGGCCGCTGGTGATGGCGGACTCCGAGAACGCCTCGGCCCGCGGTATGCCCGGCAGGTCGTGGCCGTAGCGCGCCTTGAACCAGAGGTAGTCGGAATCGTGAAAGGCAAGCGTCGCGATCGGCGTGTCGAGCACGCGAGCAGCCAGTGCGACGATGGCGTCGAACTGTGGCTCAGGCTCGGTCCGTACGATGTCGTACCGGTACAACGCGGCGAGACGCTGGACTTCCCCCAACGGTCGTCCCCTTCTGCGGTCTTGCGCAGGACGGTCAGTGTATCACAATTGAGCGCCCACTGACCGCATGGGTGGCATTCCTTACGTGCCCGCTCACCTCATGCCGAGGAGGCCGCCTTGGCGGCCGTCTCGAAGCATGGGCAACACGCCGTGTCCGTTGCACACCCTTCGAGACGCGCCCCTGCGGGCGCTCCTCAGGGTGAGGCGGGATCTGAACTACGGGCGCTGCGCCTTCTCGATCGCCGCCCAGACCCGGTCGCTGGTCGCCGGCATGTCGAGCTCGCGTACACCCAGTTCGCTGAGCGCATCCATGACCGCGTTCATCACCACGGGCATGGCGCCCACGGTGCCGGCCTCGCCGGCGCCCTTGGCGCCCAGCGGGTTGAACTTGGTGGGCACCGGGTTGCTCTTGATCTCCATGTCGCAGAGCGTGTCGGCGCGCGGCATGGCGTAGTCCATGAAGCTCGCGGTGTAAAGCTGGCCGGTCTCGCGGTCCCACACCACGCGCTCCATCAGGATCTGGCCGACGCCCTGCGCCACGCCGCCGTGGATCTGGCCCTTCAGGCCGATCGGATTCATGACAGTGCCGACGTCGTCGACCACGGCGTAGCGATCGAGCTTCACCTGGCCGGTCTCGGGATCGATCTCGACCTCGCAGATGTGGCAGCCATTGGGGAAGGTGTCGCGCGGCGGCAGGTAGGTGGCGTTCTCGTACAGGCCGATCTCGATGCCCTTGGGCAGGCGCGGCGGCTGGAAGGCGGCGATCGCCACCTGCTTCATGGTCACTGCCTTGTCGGTGCCGACGACCTTGAACGCACCGTCGGCGAACTCGATGTCCTGATCGCCTGCCTCCAGCAGATGAGCGGCGATCTTCTTGCCCTTGGCGATCACCTTGTCGGCGGCGAGGAACAGCGCCGAGCCGCCGATCACCGTCGAGCGCGAGCCGTTGGTGCCGATGCCGAACGCGACGCGGTCGGTGTCGCCGTCGATGTACTGCACCGTCCCCGGGTCGATGCCGAGGCGTTCGTGTAGCACCTGCTTGAACGTCGTCTCGTGCCCCTGGCCCTGGTTTTTGCTGCCCATCAGCAGCGTCAGGTTGCCGCTCGGATGAAAGCGAATTTCGGCGAATTCCTGGCCCGGCCCGGCCGCCTTTTCGATCGGGTTGGCG